>JALDQW010000001.1:934330-1245774 GCA_031316255.1 Nitrosomonas sp.
TAACGCTGGAACAGCAGGTTGTTGTTTATGTCGATCCCAAACATCTGGATTACGCCAAGGCGCAGCTCGCCGACGATCTTGTTTTTTTGACAGCCGATATGTCGTTTTCCGTCGGCTTGTACAATCCGGGCGCGCCGCCGGAAGGTTATGAAAATTCCGAAAAGAATGATTTTCTGCAGTTTTACCTCAGCATCAAGGAAGGCAACGGCGCCAAATTGAAAGATGCCATTGTATTGCATGGCGGGCCGCTTCTGAGGCTGGCCAAGTTGAAACTGCCCAGCCATCTGCCCAGAAAAAAGCCGGACAATCCCAACACTCGGGAATTGGTCAATAATGACGCCGCTTCACTGGATGTCACGCAAACCGGTTACTGAGATTATTGCTGAGCAAGCTGTGGTGCAGTGTAGCCATGCGGCATCAGCACCCACATTTTACCCTGTTGCTTCATCTTCCCGGCCTGATTACCGGCTTCCGGACCATAACCCCAGAAAAAATCCGCGCGTATGCCGCCTTTGATCGCGCCGCCGGTATCTTGCGCCACCATTAAACGATTGAGCGGCTTACTGGAATTTGGCCATGTCGTCGCAAGAAAAACCGGCGCACCCTGGGGTATGGAACGCGGATCAATTGCAATACTGCGGCCAGCGGTTAACGGCACGCCCAAGGCGCCAATCGGGCCGCTCAGGTCACCGGGTAATTCACGGAAAAATACAAACCGCGCATTTTGCTGCAGTAACGCGGGCAGTTTATCGGGGTTTTGCTGACCCCATTGTTTAATGCCCTGCATGGAGGCCTTCTCCAAAGGCAATTCTCCTTGCTGCACCAAAATACGTCCGATCGAATTATAGGGATAGCCATTTTGATCCGCAAAGCCGATTTTGATGGTCTCGCCCGTGTCGAGTTCTATTCTTCCCGAACCCTGGATTTGCAGAAAGAATAATTCAACTTCATCGTCTACCCAGAGCAATTCATAACCATTCAGTATAGCTGGGTTGTTCATGATATCTGCACGGCTATAGAATGGCACGACTTTCCGGCCATCGAGGCGTCCGCGCAATCGCAGATCCTTGAGTTCTGGATAAAGTTCGCCCAGGTCAATAATCAGCAGTTCATCCGGCGCGGCGTATAACGGATAACGATAGCGTTGCGAAGACTGGCGGCTGCCGCGCAATAACGGCTCATAATAACCGGTTACTAGCCCTTCTTCGCTGCCGTCAGTGCTGACAATCCGATAAGGTGTGAAATTGTTTTCAAAGAAGTTCCTCAGGCTGTCATTATCGACAGATCGTAAAAATGATGCTGCAATACAGGTTTCCTGCCATAGCGGCCGGTTCTTCAGCGCATTGCAGCTTTGCAGAAAAGCCTGCCAGGCGGGTCGTAAATCGTCTTCCCTCCAGCCGGTCAGATCAGACCACTGTACCGGAATATGCGTTGAAAGAAGCGATTTTTCCTGCACTGTTTCTTGCACTGTTTCTTTGGGTTCCGCCGGCTGTATCGTTTTTTCCGCAGGTTCGGGCGCATTACTCGCACAAGCGGTCAGCAGCACAAGCAACAGCATAATCGGAAAACAAGATTGGTTTTTCATCAAATATTGGTTAGAGTTACATCTTTAAAAGATTAACTATACAACAAGCGTGGAATTTTTTATATGGAAAGCTGGTGGTTACTGTTAGTTGAAGCCGCTCTGGCGTTGGGATTGTTTATTTTTATCATCTGGTGGACGATGTTTGCGGGGAAAAAGAAAAAAGACAAACAGGATTAATGCAATGAAATGCGCATTGGCGCCGGGCAGCAGCCAGGCGGAGAAAACCCGCGTCAAGATTTCGATAGCCGCTTGACGGAAAAAACAGACCGTCGAAAGCCCGCTATACAGGATTGTCGATATCGATAAACTGATGCTGAATGCTGAACTGCTGCGCCAGATGTTCGCCCAGCGCCTGCACACCGTATCGTTCCGTGGCATGATGCCCTGCTGCAATAAACGCAACGCCGGATTCGCGCGCCGCATGCACGGTCTGCTCGGAAATTTCGCCGGTAATGTAGGCGTCAACACCCTGTGCGATGGCCGCGTCAAAATAGCCTTGGGCGGCACCGGTGCACCAGGCAACCTGCAGGATCGATTGTTCAGGATTACCTATGACGAGCGGCTTGCGTGACAGCGCCCGCGAAATTTTTTCGCTCAGCGCATTCAGTGTCATCGATTCAGTCAGTTTTCCAAGAACAGCGATATCCTGTTCGCCAAACCGTTCTGTTTCGATAAAATCCAGCCGTTTGGCCAGCTGGGCGTTATTGCCCAGTTCCATATGAATATCCAGTGGCAAATGGTAGGCAAACAAGTTGATGTTATTTTTTATCAGCGTCGCAATGCGCCGGCTTTTCATTCCGGTGATGCGGGCATCTTCACCGCGCCAGAAATAACCGTGATGCACAAGCACTGCGTCGGCATTGTTTGCCGCCGCCGCGTCCAGCAGTTGCAGCGATGCCGTGACGCCGGTAACAATTTTGTGTATGGCTTCCCGCCCTTCCACTTGCAGTCCATTTGGGCAATAATCGCGGAAGCGGGTAATGTCCAGCAGTTGATTTAGATAATTTTCAAGTTCATTTCGAAACATGGGTTTTTTTCCTGTGTGGTTACACTACAATACATGTCGCACTGTAAATCAGTTATTTTTTGGAGTTTAAAATATTCATGTACAGGCTTTGGTTGATTTTTGCACAGACTGCAACAATTTTACTGGCAATATTTTTTGTCGTTTCCACGTTACGTCCCGAATTATTACCGTGGAAGCCCCGCGGAGAACTCGTCACGATCAAGGAAGCAGCGCCCAGTCTGGTTGAAACCAGGCCTGACAGCTATTATGAGGCTGCCAGCCGTTCAATGCCGTCCGTAGTCAACATTTTTACCACAAAGGCGGTTAAGGAATCACCTCACCCGTTACTCAACGATCCTGTTTTCCAGCGTTTCTTTGGCGAACAGTTTGAATCCAGATCGCGCCGCAGGTCAAACCTGGGTTCAGGCGTTATTGTCAGTTCCAATGGCTACATCCTAACCAATCATCATGTGATCGAAGCGGCTGACGACATTGAAGTTGCGTTAACAGACGGGCGCAAAATCAAAGCGCAAGTAATCGGCTCAGATCCTGAAACCGATCTGGCTGTTCTGAAGGTTGATCTTGAAGATCTTCCGGCAATTACTTTCGGCCAATCCCTGCAAGCCAAAGTTGGCGACGTCGTTCTGGCTGTCGGCAATCCTTTTGGGGTCGGCCAGAGTGTCACAATGGGTATTATCGGCGCATTGGGGCGCACCAAAGTTGGCATCAATGTTTTTGAAGAATTCATTCAAACCGATGCGGCGATCAATCCCGGCAATTCCGGTGGCGCGCTCACTGACACCAGCGGCAATTTGATTGGCATCAATACGGCAATTTACTCCCGCTCGGGCGGTTCGCTGGGTATCGGCTTTGCGATCCCCGTGCATGTGGTCAAAGAAATCATGGAGCAAATTATTCAATCCGGCGGCGTGATACGTGGCTGGCTGGGTGTCAGCATGCAGGACATGACTACCGAACTCGCCGATTCATTCGGCCTGGATAATGTGGAAGGCGCTTTGGTCGGCGGCGTTCTTAAGGATGGACCGGCGGATAAAGCCGGAATCAAGCCCGGTGACATTTTGATTGCGATCGAGAATCAGCCGGTCCGGAATTCTTCAGAACTACTCAACAAGGTTGCCGCACTCTCACCGGGAGAAACCGTAACGGTCAAGATTATCCGCAATAAACAGGAAAAAAATATTCAGATCAAAGCTGGCGTAAGACCCAAGCAAATGTAAGCATAAAAAAACAATTTTGTCGACCACCAATAGAGAATCATGAAAAATTCATTTGTAACCGGTTTTATCGCTGTTGTCAGTCACTGGTTTAGCGCCAATATCATTTCGCTGGGACGCGAAATGCGGCTGTCGTACATGCCGCCGCTGATGGTTTATGTAGCTGCGGGCATTTCGGGATTAACCGGCATTGTTGGCACGTTCTACGTCAAGGAAAAGCTTGGATTATCGGCGGAATTCCTGGCGATGCTTGGATTCTGGATGATGCTGCCGTGGGCACTGAAAATGCCGCTTGGCCATCTGGTTGACCTGATGTGGCGCTGGAAAGGCCTGCTGGTCTATTTGGGCGCCAGTTTGATCATGCTAAGCCTGTTCATTATGATCGGCCTGCTCGGACATACCGAAACCATGACATCGATGGCTTCCGTCGAAACCTGGTTTGTCACTTCAGCATTACTGGCGCCAATCGGTTATGTTTTACAGGATGTCGTGGCCGATGCGATGACAGTGGAAGCCGTGCCGCGTGTTGACGAGAACGGACAAAAACTGGACCCGGAAAAACGCAAACTCATGCATGTCACCATGCAGACCCTGGGTCGCGTGGCTATCGTTGGCGGCGGCATTCTGGTTTCAGTTGCGAATGTTTTTCTGCTGCGGGATGCCGCAACGCTACCTGAAGCCGAAAAGGAAGCGGTTTATTTGCTTGTTTATGAATTGGCGCTCATCATCCCGCTGGTTTCCGTGTTGGGTGTTGTCCTGGCTTCATGGCTTCATCAACGTGAAATAAATCGATTCATCAAACAGGGGCACAGCAGGCAGGAAGCAATCAATTTGTTGTCTGTCCACGACGAACCACCTCCGGTTAACTGGTGGATTCTGGGCGGTGGGCTGGTTTTTACGCTCGCCTCATTGACCGTGGGGATCAGCCGCATGCCGGGTGGCGAAGAAGTGATTTTTCTTATCTCCATGACAATCGTGCTGTTTCTGATGTGGCGCCTCACGGGCGAACTTGAGCCGGAAGCGCGCAATGTACTCGTGGGCACCGCGATTCTCGTTTTCATCTTTCGCGCCATTCCGGGACCGGGTGCCGGTTCAACCTGGTGGATGATCGATGAACTGGGGTTTGACCAGCAATTCCTTGCGGTGTTATCGCTTGTTGGCGCATCTTTGACGCTGCTGGGCATGTTTATTTTCCGCCGTTTTATGGCTGAACGGTCTATCGCGTATATTATCGGCTTTCTGACCATTGCCGGTACATTCCTGTCGCTGCCGATTATCGGCATGTTCTTTGGCTTCCACGAATGGACTGCTGCAATGACGGGCGGTGTCGTGGACGCGCGTTTTATCGCATTAATCGATACCGCGCTGGAATCTCCATTAGGACAAATCGCCATGATCCCAATGCTGGCATGGATAGCCAATTCGGCACCGGACAAGCTCAAGGCAACATTTTTTGCTGTGATGGCATCGTTTACCAATCTGGCGCTGTCCGCTTCACAACTTGGAACCAAATACCTGAACCAGTTCTACGAAGTCACACGCGAGGTGCAGGATACCGTTACCGGTGAAATTACAGTACCTGCCGATTACAGTGAACTGGGACAGTTGCTGATTACGGTTACTGTCATAGGTCTGGTTTTACCGATTGCATCCATCATTTTCGTGAAACATTCACGTTTTCGCAATGCGTGATCGGCGCAATGTTTCCCTGCAGAAGGATAGTCCGCCGGAGTAGTCGGTCAATAGGCGCAAATGGCGGGTAATTCACCGTCTCCTCCGGCGAATAAATAGCAACACGATCTGTATAATGGATACCTATCAAGCTGAGTATTCGACTCTCCCTTACGAAAATTCAGACTATGATCTCTCCTTGTGATTGTGTTTAAAAGCATCTCTCCCCCAGAGATGCTTTTTTTTGTGTGTTTATCCGTGAGCGCTTACAGAACGTAACGCGCTAAATCTTCGCTTTGAGACAAATCTTGAAGACGTTCATCCACATATGCGGCATCGATTTCTATGGTTTTTCCGCTATGTTTTGGCGCATCGTATGAAATGTCCTCAAGCAATCTTTCCATTACGGTATGCAAACGCCTGGCACCGATATTTTCTGTTTTGTTATTCACGGAGAAAGCGATCTCTGCAAGCCGCTTGATGGCGTCAGTTGTAAATTTGAGGGCAATACCTTCCGTTTCCAGCAGCGCTTCATATTGTCGTGTCAGACAGGCATCGGTATTGGTAAGAATCTGTTCGAAATCGCTGACGCTCAAACTGGCAAGTTCAACCCGTATCGGGAAACGTCCCTGCAACTCGGGAATCAGGTCGGACGGTTTGGTCAAATGAAACGCGCCGCTGGCAACGAATAGAATATGATCTGTTTTGATCATGCCATATTTGGTGGAGATGGTTGTTCCTTCTACCAATGGCAGCAAGTCTCTCTGCACGCCCTGACGCGATACGTCACCGCCCGACACGTTGCCTGACCGGCTGGTTATTTTATCGATTTCATCGAGAAAAACGATGCCGTTTTGTTCAACATTCTGAATTGCACTGAGTTTGAGCTCTTCATCATTGATCATTTTGGCGGCTTCTTCTTCAATCAGCAGTTTTCTTGCTTCACGGATAGTGAGTTTGCGCGTCCGTTTTTTCTCGCCGCTCATGCTCTGAAACATGCCCTGTATTTGTGAAGTCAGGTCTTCCATGCCGGGCGGTGCGAAAATTTCCATATTGGCGCGCGGCGCAGCAATTTCGATGTCGATTTCCTTGTCATCCAGTTCGCCTTCCCGCAGTTTTTTACGGAATTTCTGCCGGGTTGAATTATCCTGTTCGGTTGTGCTGAGGTGCGAATCAAAATTGCGTGCAGGCGGCAGTAATGCGTCCAGTATCCGCTCTTCCGCATGGTCTTCTGCAAGCGGCTGTTTTTTTCTGGTTTCTCTTTCACGCGACTGTTTAATTGCCGATTCAGCCAGATCACGAATAATGGAATCGACGTCGCGCCCGACATAACCCACTTCGGTAAACTTGGTGGCTTCTATTTTGATAAAGGGCGCATCGGCCAGTTTGGCCAACCGCCGCGCGATTTCGGTTTTACCGACACCGGTAGGGCCGATCATGAGAATATTCTTGGGCGTGATTTCCTGTCGCAACGGATCGGCAATTTGCTGCCTGCGCCAGCGATTTCTGAGCGCAATAGCCACTGCACGCTTGGCCGAGTTTTGTCCGATGATATGTTTATCCAGTTCATGGACAATTTCTTGAGGAGTCATTTGTGACATAGTTATAAACTGAGATTATTGAATTATTGTATGTGCGATTGTATGAAACGTGACAAACTTAGCCAATGGTTTCAATGACATGATCCTGATTGGTATAAATGCATATGTCGCCCGCAATGGTCAATGCCTTGCTGACAATTTCCCTGGGCGGTAAATCGGTATTTTCCAGAAGTGCGCGCGCTGCGGCAAGCGCATAGGATCCGCCACTGCCGATAGCGGCCAGACCAAATTCGGGTTCGATAACATCGCCCGCGCCGGTTATGATCAAGGTAGCCT
Source organism: Nitrosomonas sp. (assembly GCA_031316255.1). NCBI lineage: Bacteria > Pseudomonadati > Pseudomonadota > Betaproteobacteria > Nitrosomonadales > Nitrosomonadaceae > Nitrosomonas > Nitrosomonas sp. The sequence continues at coordinate 941,705 of JALDQW010000001.1, forward strand.
CTTCACTGGCGACCACCAACATCGCTTCCAGTCTGCGAAGAATTCGGTCCGTGCGCCAATCCTTGGCGAGTTCAACAGCAGACCGCATGAGATGACCCTGATGGGCTTCAAGTTTGCCTTCGAAGCGTTCGAACAGGGTAAATGCATCGGCCGTTCCACCAGCAAAACCGGCCAGCACTTTGTCATGGTAGAGTCTGCGAACTTTGCGTGCACTGGATTTGGCCACGACCGCGCCTAAAGTAACCTGGCCATCGCCGCCCAGCGCGACGTGATTTCCTCGTCTTACTGATACGATTGTTGTCATTGTGTTTGTTATTTATTTTTAATTTCGTTTCAAAAATAAGATTATACCGTATAAAAGATAATCAATTTTGGCAGAAAATTATCCCGGGATTCACGTATATGATGTAAGTACCTTCCACTCACTTACAGCTATTTCAGCATCAATTCTCAATCCAAAGCAGCGTGAAATTCGAAAAACCGGCGCAGCATGTCGCTATTTTCCTGAGCATTTGATGACATGTTTGACAGGTTTTTGGCTTTTTAGTACAGTCGATAGCATCAAAAACAGTATCGGTATCTTTTTGCCCGTTTTCTTAGGCTAATTCTCATCTGGGCATTGATCACCAAAAGCTTCCATAACAGTTTGCATTTTTGGTTGTTTTAGTGCTTTCTGAACATTCTGGTTTTCTGAAGAAAGGTTTATATTCTTCTTAACCTTGACTTAAATGACTTTGTAACAAAGCAAAACTGAGATAATTTATGACAGTAGCCACGTTCCCTATCATAAAGAAATACACAAATGAAGTTTTTGAAAGCGCGTCCTATCTCAGGGTGATTGACGGTATAAACACAAGTATTCACAACAACGCCAGCTTGATTGTACTCACCGGAGAATCCGGAACAGGAAAAACCCTGATAGCCCGGAAAATATTGAGAAACCTGATGGCCGAGAATTTCAGGGTTTTTTTTCAAGACCCGCGAATCACCGTTGAAGAGATGTTCAGTTTGACCTGTGGGCAGATTGGTGTTGCGCCATCTGAGTTACAAAGTGTACTGGATATTAATGAGAAACCAGAGATCTTCTTCAACTACCTGGAAGAAAGAAGTCAGGAAAAAGGCCCGGTCAGATTTTTTATTGACGACGCCCAAGATATCAATATTGATACGCTATGCAATATCTTGAAATTCACGAAATGGCAGTCTGAAACCAAAATGGTGCTGCAATTGATTTTGATCGGTTTGCCAAAACTGGAACCGCTGCTGTCACAGCTTAAGCTCCCGGAGCTGAAAAACGCAAACCCCGTCTATTTGCATCTCGAGCCCCTTAATGTGGATGAAGTGGGCGCATTTGTGATGCAGCGCTTGCAAGCATCAAACATTCAACACAATAATTCTTTCCCCCCAGAAGCAATCGAAAAAATATCACTCTATACCCAGGGTATTCCAAGTCTGGTGGGTATCTTAGCCGATTCCGTTATGGCTATCATGAAACTCCATGCGCATAGTAAAATAACAGAGGATATCGTTGATGAAGCAGTTGATTTCTTTTCGCTTCCTTGGGCGATCGAAAACAAGAAACACCACGCGAATCAATTCACTGAAGATCAAGAAGAAGTAAATCTCGATGAATCAACCCAGATTCTTTTAAGTAGCAAACATACTGTAATAAAAAAAGAAACGCTGTGGTCGAAAATTGGCAAAAAGGTAGCAGATTTGTTTGCGAGAAAAAAAATTGCCGGCGCCGGACCTGTTTACGATCACCGCCTCGGCGAAAACACGATTAAGGACGTAGAAGAAATTTCCCAGGTTTTAGTCAATAAACCACTATACCTGAGTCATGTTGAAGAAAGCGATGCCGCTGACCTTGAGGATAAAAATACCGGGGTTGCAGCAAAAACCCAGGACAATCAGGATACGCCTGAGAATACAGGAACAATCCCCCGAATATCAATAAAACAGACAGAACAGGTGGATACTATGAATGCAAGCGAGGAAACAATGAATAGAGCTGAACGTCTAAACAAAGAGCTAAAAGCATTGCAAAGCGGCTCGCCCGATGTCGAAGCGGTAGCCTTGATATCGGAAGACGGACTTGTGGTTGCCAGCGCTTTACCACAAGATCTTGATGAAATACGTGTCGGCGGCATGAGCGCCACACTATTAAGCCTTGGCACACGTTCTTCAGCTGAATTACGCAGGGGAAATGTTGAAGAAATTATCGTTCGTGGCGAACAGGGCTATACCGTTATGCTCAAAGCAGGGCAAGGCACGTTACTACTGGTTGTCGCCAACGAGAACGCAAAACTGGGATTGATTTTTTTTGATATGCGTCAATCAATTGAAAAGCTGGTAAAAATTTTATAGCGCTGTCACCAGGTAATAATCCAAATGCGAAATTGCAGGCGCCGACCCTTTTACTTAAATACATTGAAACCCTGATCCGTGCCGAACGATCTTGCACCATGCAATTTTCCTGAGAACATTAAATAATTTTAAGTGGTTATTTATGCCAAATACTGTATTTTATGATGATGGCGTGCATAAGAATGTACTGCTGGAAGATTTTGGTTCAGGCGGAATTGCCGTTCAGGCAAACCAGCATATCATCATCCACGGCACTGAGGGCATTATTCTCGATCCAGGTGGACACAAGGTATACAGCAAAGCGTTATCTGAGTCCTATTCTCTTTTAGGCGGCAGCAAATTACGCTATATCTTTTTTTCTCACCAGGATCCGGATATCGTCGCGGCGATGAATGGCTGGCTAATGACGACCGATGCTGACGCCTATATTTCGAAGTTATGGGTGCGTTTTGTTCCGCATTTTGGACTCGACCATATCCTAAGCGAACGGCTCAAACCGATACCCGACGAGGGTATGCTATTGGAACTCGATAGCATCAAATTAATGATACTGCCGGCGCATTTTCTCCATAGCACGGGCAATTTCCATCTGTATGATCCGGTGTCAAAAATTCTGTACAGCGGGGATCTGGGCGCTTCCCTGGGAATGGATTATTTGCGGGTCTCCAATTTTGATGATCACATTCAATATATGGCGGGTTTCCATAAGCGCTATATGGCCTCGAACATCGCATTGAAAGCCTGGGCGAACATGGTTCGAAACCTAGACATCGAAATAATTGCGCCACAACATGGCGCGTATTTTGTGGGTAAGGATATGGTTAATCGGTTTATTGACTGGTGCGATGATTTTAAATGCGGTATTGACCTCATTACCGGTCTTTATAAAATCCCCACGGTCTAGGCAATGCACTCTGCAAAAATAATCAAGGTACAGGGATGCCGGAAAATTTAACCGATTCCGTCAACAGCTATGAAACCTACCCCGTCAAGGGCGAAGCAATTGCCTTGTGGATTCCGCTAAGCCTGGCACTGATTGGAACAATAATGATTGTCATAGTCACGCAATCGTTGCTGCCCCAGCAGGAAATAAAGCCGCCGGCAATCAACGCATTCTCTTCGACTGATCCAACCACGGTCAGCACCGATCGCAAAAATATCTCAGCCGGCATTCCAACCGGCCACGGCAAAACTGAACCCAAGAAAACAGTGGATTGCCCGCCACTTTTTTTCTTTACTTTCTCCAAAGACAGCGCAACCCCCAAAAATCATAGCTTGATGCCTCAAATAACCCGGCTAAACAACTGGCTTCAGCAACATCCCGACAAAAAAGTTGTTATTGAAGGTCATACGGATTCATCGGGCAAAGAGGAATACAACTTGTTGCTGAGCTACCGGCGTGCAAAAGCTGCGGAAAAAATCCTGATCGAAGCCGGAATTTCACACAACCATTTGGTTACAAGAGCATTGGGCGAACAGGAACCCTTGCAGGATCAACCTGCCCGGTCTGAAAAGCACCGCAGAGCTTCGATCCGGGTTGACGCCCTTGAGGCGTGTATAAATCCTTTGATAAACGAGGAATCAAACTAATTTATGGTAACGACTATTGTTACAGGACTTGCCGCCGCCGCTATACTGCTCCTGGCCGGTTATTTATTCGGCGTCAAACAGGGACATCAGGCCAGAGAGAAGTTGCGCACAAAACTCTCGGAACAGGAGGATTTAAAAATCGACATGTTGTTGCGGCAAAGCAATGCGTTGCAACGCGTGATCGAACCGCTTGCCAAATGGGACGAACAGGTTGAGAAATTGCGCGCTGACATTAAACAAATGCAAAGCACCATCATCCATCACGATCAGGTTGCTTTGGAATTAACAGGATTGCAAACAAGCACTGCGAATCGTGGCGACTTGGCGCGCTTAATGGATGAAATTGTGGAAAAAGCACACTTTGAAACGGTTTTGCTCAGCGATGAAAACGGGCTGCCACTGGTCACCAACAGTAACGCCAAACATCTTGACCGGATTGCTGCAATTGCATCTTTCGTAGTCATTTTTGGAGACCGTATCAGCCGCGACGATACCACTGCCCGTCCCGTTTCCTTTCTGGTGCGGGATAACGCCGACAGAGACATCTTGTGCCGGATTTTTGAGGCAGGAAATCAGCGCCTGGTTCTGACTGCGGTATCGACCGAACTGCAACTCACACCCGGAGCACTTGATCCGACCCTGGAAAAAGTCGTCAACGCATTATCGCCCAGGATTGACCGCGAGGCGTCCCCAGACTAACCTTCCAGAACCTTTCAGGGTCGGCGCCTTGCCAGCCGACTTGAAAACCAAACATTCGAGTACGTTCAACTGAGAATTCTAGATTAAAAACAACTCAACCGGAAACTGTCATCCAGATCGAGCGGCAAAATCAGTGTGCTGAACAATGCATTATTTGCTGAACCGCACAGCGCATCACGTTCATCGGCATCATCACTGAATTTTTGCAGGTATTCCGCGTTCAATACAGGCTTACCTGCCTGAATAAAAGGTTCCAGCGTATCGCACTCGTCAAACTCGTGACATTGCTCATTGACGCTGAAATCATAAAAATCGACCAATTCGGGAATTTGTTCGAGATCGTTTTTCAGTCCGACTGACAAACCTCTTTTATGCGCTTCGTTGGCGATGAATTTATTGAACGCCAGTTGGTCGCTCGCCGTCAGGTCAAAGCCGCTGTCGTTTAAATAGCCGTCCATATTGTCCGGTTCCACACCATCACATCCCTTTTTCATGGCCAGATTAAGCCTTTCAATCATGATTTCGGCCACATTGAGCGAACGGATATCGAGCCATTGCTCATTCGGCCATCCATCCAGCAAATTACCCCGTACCGCAGGATCGAACTTGTCCTTGTCTTCCCTGAAATTCTCATACGAGCCCGCCGAAAAATAACAAATGACTTTTTTTCCTGAAGCCTTGAACGCATTGATCAACGACGGCGGCGAATCGAACAGATCAATATCGTACAGCTCAACCGGATAATCCGGGTTGATTTCGCCGTTCAACTGCCATTGCCACGATACCGATACCGGCGGCTTATACCAGTCCATGCCGGTGACAGGCACTGCGTCCGGATCAAGCGCCGGTGCTGCGGACAGAAAAAACAGCTCAATATTCGAGAAACCGCTGCTAGAATTGCCATCATAGGCCTTCACTGCGACATAAAACGCTGCACCATCCCAAAGTTCCGCCGACAGCGAAGCCCTGTTACCCATATCGATGGTTTGAACACTGTCAGCACCGGTATACGGATATGGCGCGTACAACAAACGGTAACCCTGCGCATCGGCAACAGGCTGCCATGCGATCGATACAGTGGTGCGGTTTTGCGTCACCTCAATTAAGGGCGATTCCAGTACTTGTGCAGCCGCAAGTCCGGGTAACAACAGAAATAGAATAACCGATAAAATTTTTTTATTCATTTGCATAGATAACCTTATATTCTGAAACAACTATGTCGGGGCTCCTGACATTACCCCAGCCTACCCGTACCAGGGACTGTTCTCACTATCGACAATCAACAACACGCTGTACCCGGCAATATCAAGTTGAAAGAGTACTAGTGTCCCGTTGTTTTTGAAAACACATAAATCACCACCACACCGAGAACAATCAACCCCATGCCAATAATCGCCGGCATGTCTGGCACTTGCTTAAACATTACGGCAGCGACCAGTGCAACTAAAACGATACCCACACCGGCCCAGATCGCATATGCCACACCCACGGGAATTGTTCGCAACGTCAGTGCCAAACAATAAAATGCAATTCCATAACCCGCCACGACAACAAGACTTGGAATCAGGTTAGTGAATTCATTCGACGCCTTCAACGCATTCGTAGCGATAACCTCGGCAACAATAGCAATGGCAAGATACCAGTAGCCCATAGACATCCCTTCTTGAATACCATAAATGGCTTATCTTATCACCAACAGATTTGTAGGTTGGAGTGATAACTCCGACCATTATCTGTGTTGGGATTCCTGATGTCACCCCAACCAACCGAACTACAAATCAGGCTGCGCCGTTTTTTGGCGTCGGCTTGAGCGTATAGTCCGGACATAGCTGTTGATAAAGAAACTCCGGCGCAAAATCAGCGCCATTTGACCAGACAAGTGTATCAATATCTTTGTTCACAGATAGTTCAGCAAACCGGGCTTTATCTCTCAGCGGTTGAAACACTTCGCCCCATAGTTCCTTTTCGAGATCAACTTCGCCTTCAATACCGTCGTCAAATTTCAGCCACACCCGGTAATCTCCTTGATACCTTGCTTCTTTAAGTTTCGGCAACATAGCATTACTCCAGTGGTTCAATAAGTTTCAATGTCTTTCTGTCTCGCGCCAGATTCCAGTCTTCGTTAAGTTCATCTTTGTGACATTCTCGCCATTCCTGAACCAGACTTAACACACATGGCGGTAGACGGCCTTCAACGATCTCGCCTGTATTTATCTCAATTGCTGCGCAAAATCTCCACACTTCGCATGAAAATGCGGTGGATTGTGATCGTTATAGAACATCGCGATAACAATTCCAAGAAATCTGCTTACTTCAGGCAATATTATTCCTGTTAACAAACCGCATCGACAAATCCACGGCCTGAATATTTTTCGTCAGGCTGCCAATGGAGATCCTGTCCACACCGGTTCCGGCGACGCGCCTGACATTGTCCAGATTGATATTTCCGGAAGCCTCGAGCAGAATATTCCGGCCGGATTTTTGACCGTGCTCCCGGCTGACGTCAACCGCCTCTTCCAATAGACTCACGGCAAAATTATCCAGCAGAATCATGGTGGCGCCAGCATCCAGCGCCTCCTGTAATTGCGTTATGGATTCCACTTCAATCTGGATGAAAACACCTTCGGGCGCAATTTTCTGCGCCTGTTTCAGCACCGTTTTTATGCCGCCCGCCGCGGCAATATGGTTTTCCTTGATCAGGATGCCGTCATACAGGCCGATACGGTGGTTCACGCCGCCACCGCATTTGACAGCGTATTTCTGCGCGATACGCAGGCCGGGCAACGTCTTGCGCGTATCGACAACCTCGGCTTTTGTGCCGGCAACGGCTTCAGCATAACGCCGCGTCACTGTCGCTACAGCCGACAGCAGTTGCAAAAAATTCAGCGCCGACCGTTCCGCGGTCAATAATGCGCGCGCCTGTCCTGTGATTTCACAGATTCTCTGCCCGATCGCTATTTCATCGCCATCCCGGGCAAGCCAGCGAATTTGAACATCGGGCGACACTGTCTGAAAACACAGCTCAAACCAGTCCGTACCGCATAGCACAGCCGTTTCTCTGCTCACCACATTGGCCGTCAGCATCTGCCGCCCGGGTATCAGCTGCGCAGTCAAATCACCTGTACCGATATCCTCCGCCAATGCCATGGCAACATTGTTTTTTATTTCCTCAATCAAACTATTCGCATCCTTTGAATACAGTTCCATCAATCAATACAATAGTATATCTAAATCCATAGATGGATATCGCAATTGAGCCGGGGAATTCTGGAGGCGCGTTATTTATCCGGGGATTGTTCTTCAAGATAAGCATCGACCCGACTCAATTCCGCATCAAATTCCGGCAATAACGCATCCAGCGTTTTCTGGTCGTTGCTTTTACCGGCCGTCTCCAGCTCAGCGCATAACTCACCTAATTTCATCGCACCCACAGAACGCGACGATGATTTGAGTTTGTGCGCAATAGAACCGGCCGTTGCAAGCTGACCTGCCTGATACGCTGCACGCAATTCCTCGGCTGTTTTCGCTGCATTGAGCCGGTAATCCTTCAGCATTTCCTTGATCGTTTCCGGGTCGTCGCCAATAAGTTCTTCTAGTTTACGAACGTCTACGGGCACTTCCGCTGCTTCGCCGTTTGTTTCCACACCGGTTTTGATCGATGATGTATCCGCTTTCTCCGATTGTGTCCCGTCTTCCTCAGCCGGTTTGCCCACTTTCAGGTATTTTTCCAGCGTAACGCGCAAATCTTCAAGCTGCACCGGCTTGCTCAAATAATCATCCATACCGGCATCGAGACAATGTTCTTTCTCGCCTTTCAATGCATTGGCGGTCAATGCAACAATCGGGATATGTTTTTTGCCGGATTCGAGCTGGCGAATATTTTTTGTCAGCTCGAATCCATCAATCTCAGGCATGTGCAAGTCTGTCAGTAACAGGCCGTAATCGCAGTTTTGCCACCGCCCCAGCGCTTCGCGCCCATCATTTGCGATATCTGCGGCATAACCCAGCAAATTGAGTTGTTGCATGATCACCTTCTGATTGATTTCATTATCTTCCGCCACCAGTATCAGCGTTCCCTGATTCAACGCTTCTTCTCGTGAAATCGCGACCGGTTTTGACTTAAGCATATCTGCAAGCGGTGTCGATTCCACTTCCGGCTCTATTCTGCCCGCTGCCAGCTCCATTGCACGCATGAGCGACTGGCGGTACATGACGTCACCATCCAGCGTGACAATATCGACGTCCTCAATACGCGCCTGCCTGCGTCGACCGCGTTTGATAATCACAAAATGGGGATCCAGGCGGGACTGCAACACTTCGGATCGTTCGCTAAAGGCAACACGCAATTCTTCCAAAGGCGGTTCCAGGTGTCCGGCATCAACAACGACCAGCCATAAACCCGCTTTTAGTGTTTTAATATACGCATGGGCTGAAGTCATATCAGGAACATGCTCGACAAAAGCGCCGGAACTTTTTAAATAGACCGCCAGATCATTGCCCAGTCCTTCGTTATTACCGTATATAAGGCAAGACAGTCCGGCCAGTTGAATTGTTTTGCGTTTGGAGTCGGCGGTTTCCGGCAGCGGCTTAAACGGCATCTGGACAACAAAGGTAGAGCCTTGCTCCGGCTGGCTGTGCACGGTTATTTCCGCGCTCATCAATTCGGCTAGATGATGCGAAATGGCCAGTCCGAGGCCGGTGCCGCCAAAACGGCGCGTCGTTGAGGGATCGCCCTGTGAAAAGGATTTAAACAGCTTGTCCAGCGTTTCCTTGTTCATGCCGATGCCGTTATCGGTCACCTGAAATGTAACCACAATCTGATCGGGTTCGGATTCTGTCAGCAGCACACGCACCGAAACCTTGCCCGGCTTCTCCTGTTTGCTGGAAAACTTGATGGCATTATTGATCACGTTGACCAGCACTTGACGAATTCGTATCGGATCGCCCAATACATTTTCAGGAATCGCAGGGTCGATGAACAGCGTCAGTTCCACATTCTTGCTGAGCGCCAAATTTGCAAGCATGCCACAGGCATTCTCCACCACGCTCGTCAGCGGCATGGGGATTTTTTCAATTTCCAGTTTGCCGGCTTCAATTTTGGAAAAATCGAGAATATCTTCAATAATGCCAAGCAAGGCATACGCCGAGTCGCGTATCAGATTCGCCATTTCCATCTGATACCCGCTTAAGCTGGTTTGCCTGAGCACATCAATCATGCCGATGACACCATTCATGGGCGTGCGGATTTCATGACTCATGGCGGCAAGAAACGAGGATTTTGCCCTGTTCGCTGCTTCAGCGTCATTCCTGGCCTGCTCTAGATCTTTCATGATGCGCACATGTTCACGCATATCACGCATAACGCCGGTAAAATGCCGTTCCTCACCAACAAAATATTCGCTGACCGCAAGATACACTGGTATCAATTCGCCGTTTTTGTGCACCGCTTCCACCTCACGACCCAGACCGATGCCGTGCTTTCCTTTGAGATAGGGACGCCCGACATATTGCTGACCCTGTCCCGTCCTGCAATACCTGTCCATATAAAACTCGTGCTCCGAACGGTCGGGTTCGGGTACCAGAATAGCAACATTCTGTCCGATAATTTCTTCCGGTGTATAGCCGAACAGCCGCTCCACCACCGGGTTTGCGGACAAAATGACACCAATGTAATCTGTTGTTACCACGCAGTCGACCATATGCTCGACAACGGAACGGGTTTCTTCTTCCTTGATCGCCAGCGCAGCGTTGGCCCGCTGCAAATCGGCCGTACGTAATTCAACGCGATTTTCCAGTTCCTGATTCAGATGGCGCAGATTCAACTCGGCATTTTTTCGTTCCTGATTGCTTGCGTTAAGGCGTTCAACCATAATATTGAAGGTATGCCCAAGCTGGCGCATTTCGTTCCAGCCCCCTATTGTAACGCGCTGGTGCAAATTGCCTGCTGCAATCTCGAGCGCACCCCGATTGAGCTGTTTCAGCGGCGTCACCACACGGCGGTTGAACAGAAATGCGCCGAAAATTACGCCGAGCAGGGTAACGGCCAGAATAATCAGGCTATATCGTGTAACCTGTTGAACATTGGCGAAGGCCTCATCGACATCTTTTTTGACAACAATACCCCAGTTCATCCGCGGCAGATTCCGCCATACCGCAACTACCGCCTTATCGCGGTAATCGCGTGTAATGGCGCCACCTGATTCCCCGGACAATGCATTCTTCAGCGCAATGGAATACGGTGTATCCAGATTGATTTTGCGTTTCAGCGCTGCGTCAGGATCTGTGGCCAGCGGCGCCATAATGAGCGCAGTATGTTCATCAACCAACCGGGCAACCACGGTATCGCCGGTTTCGCCCAATCCCACATTGTTGGACACCACATCGAAAACATGTTCACTGTAAATCTGCAACGCCAGCACACCCACAATTTTATCCTTGATGATAATCGGGAAAGCGATAAATGCTGCGATGGCGCCATGAGACGGTTCATAAAACTCAAAATCGGAAATAGCGCTTTCCAGTTTGTTGAGCGCATGGCGGGTGACCTGACCCAGTCCGGTACTACTGTATGGACCGGTTATCAAATTTGTCGCAAAATCGGACTCATGACTTTGCGTGTAGACGATATCACCTTTTGTTGAAATCAGGAATAAATCGTAATAACTGGCATCTTCGACAAAACGCCTGAAATGATCCCTGTATAAGGCATCAATCTGGCGGTAGGCTTCCGAGTCGACGCCCTCTTCTTCAAAAACCTTGGGAAATTGAAGCATAGCGTTGCGCGTCGCAATCGCATCATGCAACAAATTGGCATCGAGCAGACGCTCGTTCAAATAAGTATCGATCTGTTCAACTTTTTTATCCGCGATCGCAGACAGATTCTCGATAACCGTTTTCTGAATTTCGTTTTCGAACGTATGCAAAAAGCTGTTACCAATAACCAGAATCGGTAATAGAGAGACCAACGTAAACCAGACTGCGAAACGTTGTGTGAGCGAAGTAAATTTCATGGGTACTCCCCCGCAATAACCGGTAGCCGCAAGCGGCTTTCAAATGCGTAAATTTTTGTCTTTCAGTGAGTAATTGCTATCATTGCCTGATGCATTACAAACGCGCCAGTACATAGTAGCAGACATCTGAATCAACCGTCCGTTCTTATGTATATCATTGTGTTTACAGAAACCGGATATTACGTTTTAATCAGGATTATGTTCACGTCCATTCATTCGTTTTCATAAAATGAGTATTTCTTCTTGCGAAGTGCGTATTGTGCAATGGCAGGATGAAGCGCCAGCGCTCAGTGCAGTCCGCAAAGCCGTTTTCATCGAAGAACAGCATGTTCCGGAAGAACTGGAATGGGATGAATTTGACTCTGTCAGCATCCATGCGATCGCAGTCAGTCCTTCCGGCGCGGCTGTCGGCACCGCACGATTGTTGCCGGATGGTCATATCGGCCGTATGGCGGTTTTAAAGGCCTGGCGCGGCGGGGGGATCGGCAGCGCCATGTTGCAACGGCTACTGGATGAAGCCAGGCATCGCGGCGTTTCTAAAGTCATTCTGAATGCGCAGATCACCGCGGCAGCATTTTACGCAAAATTCGGTTTCCAGGTGAGCGGCAATGAATTCATGGAAGCGGGCATCCCCCATGTCAAAATGTTTTTAAAATTATGACTGAATGACACGCTACTGCTGCATTTGCTATTTTCTTCCGGACTGCCGCCATTCCCGCTCCAGAATGTCGGAAGCTTCTTTCCACTGGTTTGTCGCGCGATCCAGCCTTCTGTTCGCTTCGGTTGACTTTTGCCGTGCGGCTTCAGCTTCCCGCTCTGCGTCCGCCAGTCTTTTCTTGGCATCCTGAATCTTTCTTTCGGCAAATGCCGCGTCCTTTTGCATGTTGTCCGCATCTCTCTGGGCTCTCATCATCTGCTCATAAGCTGCGTTGGCGCTTTGTTGTAATCTCTGGAGATTTTCAGGGGTATCAGCATAGGCCATTGGAACACAAAAACCGGACAATAATAAAATGATCAACACCTTCATTTGAATTCCTTCTTTGATTCGTGAGTCATGATTCAATTTTTAGCATTAACGCGATGTAATGATAATCTGCGCATTTGTCTTCACAGTCAATAAGGCGGGATGTTTTTTTGCGTTTTATGCGTGGTGAAGGGAAAATACGCACTTTGATGATTATTTCTACCGGAGCACCCAACAAAAATGAAACGCATATTCAATTCGACAACAATTGCACGCTATCTCAGTCATTTTATCGCCCCAGTTATCGGTTTTGGATTGTTTTTATTCGCAGCACCCGCGCTGGCAAGCTGTGAAGGGTGTTTATGCCCTGGCGATCCATGCCGGTTATGCCCATTGCCCGCCGTGGAAGGCGAGCAGCCAAAACCCGACGAACCCGAAATCTGCGCCAGAATCCGTGAAAGAGTACCGCCGACTTCCGCACAACCCGGCGCCAACGAATATTTTCCCAGTCTTGACAGGTCAGTCGCTGTCTGTGTCAGTGAAGGCGGCGATGTTATCCGTAACCGGCGGCGCAACGAGGAATTTCCATCACGGGTTTATTGCAAGCCACCGACACCGGTTCAAAGCAGGTAAATTATCATGATCACCATCATCCAGCGCGTCAATACAGCCAAAGTAACCGTCAATCACCAGGTACTCGGCTCCATTGATACCGGCATCATGGCGCTGGTTGCAGTTGAAAAGGTCGATACCGAAAAAGAGGCCGACCGCCTGTTGGAGCGCATACTCAATTACCGCATCTTCCCCGATGAAAACGGCCGCATGAACCTGAGCCTGCGCGCAATTCACGGCGGACTGCTGCTGGTGCCCCAGTTTACCCTGGCGGCCGACACCAATACCGGCAACCGCCCGAGTTTCACCGGTTCGGCATCGCCTGAAAAAGGCCGCGAATTGTTTACCTACCTGCAGGAAACAGCAAAAACCGTTTATCCTGGGGCGCAATTTGGCCAGTTCGGCGCTGACATGCAGGTTGAATTGATTAATGACGGGCCGGTAACGTTTACGCTGCGGGTATCCGGTTGACCAGAAAAAAGGAAAGGAAAATCGCTCCTGTAGATTGAAGATTCATTTAAAATCGAATCAGAGCATCCGGGACTGAAACAATCCATATTACTTTTAAATGCTAACGCTACGCCATGTCCGAAACTATTCTGAGCCATCTGGATAATCAATTTATTCAAAGCTGCGCTCTGGTGGCGAGCCTGCTGTCACTGCGGATACTCCTTGTCCATCTGATCAAACGCAACAGGGAAATCCTCACCGAAGGCCGCAGGCATTCGATTACCAGTGTCAAGAACTTCAGCTGGCTGATCATTTTTTTCGGACTGCTGGCAATCTGGTGGCCGGAATTGAAGAATTTCGCTTTTTCCATTGCCGCTGTGACGCTGGCGCTAGTAATTGCGACCAAGGAACTGATTTTATGCTTCAGCGGCGCCATGCTGCGGGCAGGCACAGGCGCATTTACCATCGGCGACTGGATTGAGGTGGGCGCAAACCGCGGCGAAGTGATCGACTACAACATCTTCTCCACCACGCTGCAGGAACTGGACAAATCGCCGAACGACTACAGTTTTACCGGCAGAACCATTGTAATACCGAACAGCCTTTTTCTGTCGGAGTCGATTAAAAATCTCAATTTTTTCAAACGTTATGTGTTTCACCGCTTCAGTATTGTCGTCGATCCGCATATCAGCACCGCAGATGTCGAGCAATGGATTGTTGCTGAAATCAACACCCAATCGGCCGACTTTATCGAGATCGCGCGCCGGTATAACGCCTTCATCGAAAAAAGAACCGGTGTCGATGTGCCCGGTCCGGAACCGCGCATTATGATCAGCACCAATGAATACGCCAAACGCATTATCACCGTAATCGTATTTTGCCCCACAGAGAAAGCCGCCGAACTCGAGCGGCATATCACGCAAGGCGTGCTGGAACGGGTTTTTCAAATGGAACACACCATTCGTTAATTGATGCGATAGCACAGACGGTTTTTCTGCATAATTGACCCAATTTCGCCTCTTGCCAAATATTCGCAATCGGTTATTTATGTACCATTTGGAACGCATTTATACGTCTATCATCAAAAGCAAAATAACGTTAAATCCCTTCAGTATTCAGGATCAAGAAGTCCAATGGCCTTCCGTTACATTCGTATCGAAATAGCGAGGCTTTTATGAATAAAAATTCCAACGAAGAACTGCACCTGCAATTGTCACTTGAGCAATGTCCTGAAATAAAAATGACCGGTCTGGACAGTTTGCCTACACTCAAGCAGCTACTTGTAGCCGGCGGCATCGCACTCATGGCCGTGTTGATTCAACTCGGCCATGACAATGCCAATGGTAAATCAACGGTTGCCGCAACATTAAATGACCATCATCAAACGCCATCAATCACGCTCACCGACAGCCAACTGATAACGGATCCCGCAAAACTGCTGCCGATTGATTTGTTCGTGGAAAACAATCGTTCCGAATTCATTGCTGTTCCATATTTTTCCGACACGGTAAAAGAAGAAATCATCACCGGTTTTGAGCAGGGCACTAAAAACGTGGGTGTTATTTATGTGTGGGATAATCTGGGTCAGGACGGTGATATTATTCAGATCGAATCTGACGGATTGGCTGTGGATATTCAATTATCGGATGAACCCGCGCTGATCTTTTTACCGTTTAATCCGGGTGAATCGCTCATCTTCCGTGGACTGCACGATAGCGGCAACGGAATTAGCGCAGCAATCGAGATACCATCAGGCGTTGTGGCTTTACCGGTTTTGGCGATGGGAGAAGCGATTGAATTGCCGGTGAGATAATAAGTGTGGTAGCCGACCACCATACATTACAACCGCATGCGCTGGTGTACGGTGCATGCGGTTGTACACCCTACAAAAACCACAAAAAATAGGCAGGGGCTCCGCCCCTGCACCCCGCAAAGGGCAAAGATCAAAGTTCAAAAATCCCTGGCGATACGAAAACCAAGATTATTAAGTGCAATCTCGGGATCTAGTCTGAGGCGATCGGCAGATCGCAAGAATTGTGAGCTATCTTTCCATGATCCACCCCGAACTACTCTATATTCATCAACCTTCCATTTTTTTTCTAGCCATGCAGTACCATCAGTTGGCGCATTAATGTAACTATTATGCCAAAAATCTTGAGTCCATTCCATTACATTACCCAGAATATCGTATAAACCGAAATCATTACTCTTGAATCTTCCAACCGGTGCTGTATACACATACGGATCTCTACATTCAGCTATGGTAAAATCATAACCAGTAACTGATCGGGTCTCCAAGCCCGCACCATTTGCATAATCACATTGTCTGTCATCTTTATAAAAACGCGTTGTGTTAGAATTAGCCCTTGCGGCATATTCCCATTCAGCTTCGGTCGGTAGACGATATCTCAAACCGGTACGGTTTGATAGCCACGTAACATAGGCCTGCGCATCATGCCACGTTACACAGACCACTGGATGATTACCATCTTGTGGGCATCTCTAAAAATCCATATTTTGTCACAATACTTTGTTGTTCACAAAAAATATCTCCTTACATATCAATCATATGCTGCGTCAATATTTTTTGTTCTCGCCTCGTCTTGTTTAAAACTCTGAATTTTTAGAGGTACCCTTGTTTGAATCCTGTTTTGTTCCAATTCAAATTTTCGCTTAAAAATGCTTTTTGAGCGTAGGTACTTATCCATATAAAGCAGCCTTTTCGATACTGTTCTGCAGTTGTGAGATACATTTTCCCTTGATGATAATCCTTGTCATGTACAAATTGCCGGAACTGCTCTACAGTGATCTCAAAACGACTAATTTCAAATGAGTTAATGGTGACTTCATGCTGCGGACCCTCGTCATATGCTCGACCTAATTCAGTTTTGGGTGAACCCATCCAGAATTTGCCAGAGGGGACACGTACCATTTCGGGCCCAAATGAAAAATTCGGGTCATAAAATCGTTTAAAAATAGGCTTTTTTCGAGGTAGTATTTCAATAGAACTATTAATAATAGATTCTTTTCCATTTATAGAAATCGATTCTGTCTTTTCATGGTATCCAGCAATATATGAATCTGTCATTAAATCTATCGATTTAGAAGCTATAAATGTTGATTGACCTGTGTCAGATTCGTCTGTTGTCGGAGGAAAATAGCCATACAAAACTACCGCTCCGAAGAGTATGGTAACGATGCCAAGCCCTATTGCAAGCCTTTTGGAGCTTTTGGGAGGCGGCGTCGCAGAAGATTCTGACTTGTTCTGTTTTGAACGGCTGGTATCGGTTTCAGTTTGTGGTTTTCCGGAATCAGGCTGAACTGGCGATGCAGTTTGCGGTAACGGTGACTGCACGCTTACCATTGTTTCCAATACCTGGATCAGCCGGTCAATATCGGCATGAAAACGATTGTCGCTGATTTCATGGGCCTGACGTCGCGCAAGCGGTTGCAGACATTCCGGCAGTTCGGTTGATTTGGGCATGGCTGCGCCGCCGACCAGCACCGGAATCACGCGAATTTTGCGCTCCAATAGCGTGGCGATCTCAAGCCGCACCCAGTCGTCCGGATTGTCCAGCCGCCGCCCGGTTTCGCCGGGGATATTCAACCAGTGCTTGCCGATCAACACGATGGCAACCTGTACCGATTTCAGTTTTTCATGGATAACATCGTGGAAATCTTCACCGGGCTTAATCTGGTCGATATCCATAAAAACACGGTCATGGCCAAAACGGTTTGCGAGCCGATCATAAAGATTGATCGCATAGCCCGAGCTGTCGTCACGGCGGTAGCTGATGAATAAGGCAGACATTGTTGTTATTCGGGATTTCTATTGTTAGCCGGATTTATCCATACCATAATCATTCCAATCCCGTAATACACTGATCGAACAAGAATCCTCAATGGGTGACAACAGCGACCTATCAGCCAACATCATGCCTGACTGTCATTTGCGGGTTTGGCTTCCTGCTGCCTGGCGTGCTGTTCCATCATTTTCTGCAATGGCGTCATCAGTTCCATGGGTAGCGGGAAAACAATGGTGGAGCTTTTTTCACCGGCGATTTCGGTGAGTGTCTGCAAATAACGCAGTTGCAACGCCTGCGGTTGTCTGGACAAGACCTGTGAGGCCTGGAGCAGGTGTTTCGAGGCTTGCAGTTCGCCTTCGGCGTGGATGATTTTAGCGCGCCGCTCACGCTCGGCCTCAGCCTGTTTGGCAATCGCGCGGATCATCGATTCGTTGATGTCGACATGCTTGATTTCAACATTGGCGACCTTGATGCCCCAGGCCTCGGTTTGTTCGTCGAGGATTTTCTGAATGTCGTTGTTGAGCTTTTCTCGACTGGCGAGCATTTCGTCGAGTTCATGCTGACCGAGCACGGAGCGCAACGTGGTTTGGGCGAGTTGACTGGTTGCGGCGTCGTAATCCTCGACCTGGATGATGGCGCGTTCGGGATTGATGACACGGAAGTACAGCACCGCGTTGACTTTGACGGACACGTTGTCGCGCGAAATGACATCCTGACTGGGCACATCCATGACGATGGTTCTTAGATCGACACGCACCATGGTCTGGATGACGGGTATCAGAATAATGAGTCCCGGGCCTTTCACTTTCCAGAAACGGCCGAGCTGGAAAACGACGCCACGTTCATATTCGCGCAGCACTTTGAATGCGCTGGCAAAAAAGAGTATTGCGACGCTCAGTACGATAAATACTATTTCGATCATCTTAATCCCTCCGGTTTTCAGGTCTATTGGAAGCGTTTGAATCGGGTTTTTCGGGTGCTACGGTTAGAATCAATCCATCTATCGCAACGACACGGACTTTGTCGCCATGTCTGAGCGGCGTACTGCATTGCGCTTTCCACTGTTCGCCGTGCACGCGTACCCAGCCTTCGTGCTCGAAGTCTTCCATCACGATTCCGGTGCTGTGCACGATCTGTTCCATGCCGCTGACGACAGGGCGTTGCCGCGCCTTGATCGCCATGCCAAGCACCAGCAGAATAAATGCCGCCGACAGCACCGCGAAGGTCACGATCAACGGAATCGATACGCCATAGCCGGGAACACCGGTATCGAGCAGCATCACGGAGCCCATGACAAACGCAATCATGCCGCCGATCCCCAGCGCACCGAAACTGGGCACGAACACTTCGGCGAACATGAATGCAATGCCGACCAGCAGCAAGGCGAGTCCGGCAAAGTTAATCGGCAGCACCTGGAAAGCAAACAATGCCAGCACCAGACACACGGCGCCGACGACGCCGGGGAAAATGGCGCCCGGATTGGAAAACTCATAAATCAACGCGTAAATTCCGAGCAGCATCAGAATGTAGGCGACATTCGGGTCGGTGATAATGGCCAGCAGGCGGGTGCGCCAGTCGGGTTCGAAGTGCTCGATGGTGATTTGCGCGGTAGATAATGTCACGTCATTGCCGAGCACGTTGACCGTGCGGCCATCGATTTTAACCAGCAAATCCGGAATGCTGGTGGCGATCAGGTCTATTACGTCGCTTTCCAGCGCTTCCTCGGCTGTCAGGCTGGCCGCTTCGCGCACGGCCTGCTCTGCCCAGTCTGCATTACGACCGCGCATCTGCGCCAGTCCGCGGATATACGCCACGGCATCGTTGACCAGTTTGCTTTTCATCGGGTCTTGTGCGGCGGTTTTAAAACCATTGGTTTCATCCTGACCGGTGTCGAGAACATTTTTATCTGAACCGCCGGGAAGACCGCCGATCTGCACCGGTGTTGCCGCGCCAAGATTGGTGGCGGGCGACATGGCAGCGATATGACTGGCATACAGAATGTAGGTTCCAGCACTGGCGGCGCGTGCGCCGCTGGGCGAAACAAAAGTGACGACAGGCACCGGCGAGGCGATAATGGCGCGGATGATTTCACGCATCGACGTATCCAGCCCGCCGGGCGTATCCATTTGCAGGATAATGACTGCGCTGTTCTGCTCGATCGCCTTGCCGAAACCGCGCTGCAAGTAATCCTGCGTGGCAGGACCAATGGCGCCGTCAATATTCATCCACAGCGCCTGCTTGGGGCCTTGCGCATACAGCGACAGCGGCCAGCAGAAAACAATAAGAAAAACAATGCTGCAACTGATTTTTGAAAAACGCATCGATAAACACCGCAAGGCGAAATACCTTAAGTTTGTCGAGTTAACCATGATGTCCGCACCTGATCCCGATTTAACGCCAGCCACTGTAAGGCAATGATCGCACTGGCTGAATTGATTTTTCCTGATTTCAAATACTGCAACGCGGTATCCAGGGAAACGACGTGCACTTTGATATCCTCCCCTTCATCTTTTACCCCATGCACGCCGCCGGCATGGGTTGTATCAACCCGGCCACAAAATAACGCGACGCGTTCGGTCATGCCGCCGGGACTGACATGATAATCATATAGTGGAATCAAATCGGCAATGGTGCAGCCCGATTCCTCCACACTTTCACGCCTGACCACATCTTCAACGCTCTCGTCAGTCTCAATCACACCGGCGACAATTTCCAGCAGCCACGGCCCACCCGGCGCATCCATAGCGCCGACACGGAACTGCTCAATCAGAATCACTTCATCCCTGGCCGGATCATAGGGCAAGACCGCCGCTGCATGACCGCGTTCAAATAATTCGCGCACAATCGGATGACCCCACTCACCGCTAAACAAGCGGTGCCGCAGGCGGTAACGCTCTATGCGAAAAAAACCCTGATAACACACCGTCTTTTCGAGAACTTCCACATCTTTACTCGCCATTCTTGTTCCTCAATGCGTCGGGATTATTATCGGCCAGTATAGTGGGTATGATTTCTATTGCAAAGCGGGATTGCTAAAAAAACAGCAGACAGATTTCTGAAAAATCTGTCTGCTATCGATTGAATTAAATGTTTTTAATATAATCTAGTCTATCAATAAGACGGCTTCCATTTTTTCTTTTTACCTCTTTGATCGACAACCAGATGTTTTGTGCCTTCCGGCAATACCTGCAAGGTTTTAAGGAATTCTATAATTGAATCGCGCTCATAATCGCTGAGTGCAGCCCAGTTTTGGTAACTGTCCAAAGCTTCGCCACGGTGCGCTTCAATGGCTTCGCGCATGGTTGTATATTGACCATGATGGAAATAAGGCGGTTCATTGGCCACACCCCAGAGTTTGCGCGTCATGAACCGTGAATTTCCGGCAAAAAAAGCTTCCGATCCCCCGGGGGCATTCTGATCAATGGGTTCGCGATTCGGATCGCCGGGCCCGCTGGTGATGTCATACAACTTGAGGTCAGTGAACGCCGGAACCATGACCACACCTCTTTTTTCCTCCAGCCGTGGCTTGTCAAGTTTCTTGCTGGTCAAATCAAGACTGTAATCGGGAGCGTCTCCGGGTTGCAGATTGCCTTCAGGATTGAATGGATTGGGTTCGGTATAAATCCATCCATGTTTATCCAACGGTAATTCTGGGACATGACAACCTGAGCAGCCAATTTTTGCAAAAGTTTCTTCTCCAACAGCTACTGCGGCTTCAATTTGTGGGTCATTAGGAATGACCCGGCCTGGAACGGCAAGCTGAGCTTGAAAAAGTGTGACAGCAGTGACTTCAGCACCTGTCATTTCATTAATAAAGCCGTCATCATCCGGGTCGGTGCCGATGCCGAAGCGTTCTGTTGATTGAATGCCGTGATGATGGTTAAAGGCATTGTTCGTGAACTGGCGCAATGATGTAACGCCGCCCGCCTGATGAAACGGTTTGATAATGAGGCTCGGCGGATTGTCAGCGCTGTTGCTGGCCAGGCTTGAATTCAACAAGCCGGTAACTTCACTGGTGTCCCAGCTGCCGTCAATGTTTCTGGATAAAATGCCGAAGGAAACACCTTTGGTGATTAACTCCGCTGAATCACCGGGATTGATGGCATTCCTGATATTCTGTAAATCTGTCGTCATCTGACGGCTGAGCATCTCGATATAGCCGGAGCCAAACATACCCAGCGTATTACGGGAATTGGCGATTGTCTGCAAGTGCACAAATTTACCTTCTTCATCGATAGCGCCGCGTGTTGGCAAGCCATCATTGTGATCAAAAGTGGCAAAATCAAAACGTTGACCCGTGACAAAAACATTCGCAACAATATCGCCGCCACCGCCAACGCGGGGCTTGTTATGGCAGCCTGCGCATGAATTGGAGTCTGGCGCGGAAATTCGATTGAAGTTATGAGGAAAGTCCAGTGGAGCGGAGGGATCCGATAAAGGCGCGCCCGTTCCTTTTGTCAATCGACGGCCGCCGCCCTCCTGTATGGTCCAATTCGCTTCAAACAGTTTTCTGCCGTGTTCAAGCAACTCCCGTGTGCCCATATGAAATTCATCGCCATCTTGTAGCCGCATCGGTACAGACACTTCTTTACCGATTTCAGCTGCAATAGACAGCGCCATTCCCGTTGATAACAATCCAGCGATGAAAAGCGCCGGTACTGCTTTAAAGTTATTTCTAAACATATTTACCTCGACCATGGTTACTAAATTATTAATTAAGAACAATGTATTAAATTATTTTTTACCCAAAATGAGCTTGTCGATTGGATGCCGCAGTTTGTCAAATTTAATATTTTTCTGTTGCACATTGAGAATACTCAATGCCTGTAATAGCCTCAGTGAGTTTAGTCACAGCGTCCAGGAAAATCCGATGTGATGCCACGCAAACTTCTCAGGCTCAAGAACATAACGGCTTCTCGGAAAGATCCGAACAGGCTAAGTATTTAACGGACTGGGATTGCAAAATTTTGCAATTGCAGACAATTGGATTGCACATTTCCAATTCCCCTGATAGATTTAAGGTTAAAAGATACACGAAGAGAATTTCTGGCTTTTATTTTGGCTGGCGGCTGTTCTCACGAATAAAATTCATCTATGATCATTCATTTATACCGTCATAATTTTTTACCTTTTATTTTCAAAATGCTGCTATTAAAAGAAAAAGAATGTCATGCATACCGCTTCTGAAATTAAGATTCTGCTAGTCGATGACGACACGTTCATCCTGAAAATCTTGACCAAAATGCTGAATAATCAGGGAATAATGTCGGTAGACTCGAGCGACAACGGTTTGGACGCACTCGCCAGAATTGATCATGTTGAAACCTGCCCTGATTTGATTTTGTTGGATCTCAATATGCCGAACATGGACGGAATTGAATTTGTCCGCCATCTGGTTGAACGCAAGTATCCTGGAAGCCTTGTGCTGGTCAGCGGTGAAGACGAACGCATGTTAAAAACTGCAGAAAAGCTGGTGCATGCGCATCAGATACCGATGCTGGGTTATTTACATAAGCCGGTCAGTCCCGATAAACTGGCTGAAATTATAAAAAAATGGACGCCACCCGAAAAAAAACTGCTTCAGCAATCCGAGAAAAAAATCTATAACGAGCAAACATTGCAGGCGGCAATTTCAAACCGTGAATTGGTTAATTTTTACCAACCCAAGGTCGCACTGGCAACAGGCAAGGTGATTGGCGTTGAAACGCTGGTACGCTGGCATCACCCGACCGATGGGCTAATCATGCCGGATCAGTTTATCAGCATTGCCGAAAAACACGGTCTGATCAATGATCTAACCTGCCTTGTGCTGGAGCAGGCATTGGCGCAGACCAGAATATGGCATGAAAGCGGTATCATGCTGCGGGTAGCGATTAATGTCTCAATGGACAATCTGACATCCTTGGATTTTCAGGATCTTGTAGTAAACCTTGTCGTTGAAAACGGATTGTCGCCACAAAATATTGTACTTGAGGTAACAGAAAGTCAGTTGATGGGCGCCGATAAGCGCGTACCCCTCGAAATTCTGACCCGGTTGCGCCTTAAACGATTTCATTTGTCGATCGATGATTTCGGCACCGGGCACTCGTCAATGGCGCAATTACGTGACATTCCATTTGACGAGCTCAAAATTGACCAGGGTTTTGTGCACCGCGCCTGGGCTGATGAAACTTTGCGCGCCATGTACGATGCGAGCCTCTCCATGGCCAAACAACTGGGCATGGAAGTCGTGGCGGAAGGTGTGGCGGACGAGGAAGACTGGAAGTTTCTGCGCCGGACAGGATGCGACTTTGCACAGGGCAATTTTATTTCCAAACCACTTCAGGCGGCCGATTTCTCACAGTGGATGGAGGAATGGAATAGTCGTACGCAGAACGGGCTGATCGCGGGTTCAGCTTAATGATCTTTGGAAAAGATCATGTGTTATGTGCATCTAAGGACGTGTTGATTAACATGCCCCGATCTCTATCAACCTGATATTGCCGGATAAAGCGACACACGGAGACTAGACTTGTCAGCACCCATGGACTGCGGCATGTCTTTCCGGTAATAGCGCAACTATTTCCTGCAACACACGCCTTGTCATAAACGCGAACACAGCGAATAAATCAAGATATGCTTTATTTCATAAAATTCCCTTGAAATAATTTTGCAGCCTGTTTTTTTATCACAGTGACCAGATACTTTTTACTATGAATTGACTCGATATTGATCTTGATCAAAGAAAGTATTCGTCATTACAAGCAGGATTAACACTGCATTTTTTGGTTAAGACTTAATGATGCATGTTATTAATAATTATAAATACACTTGGTAAAGGAACTGAATAATATGAAATTCACTACATTGTTAGTCATACTGCTGTCTACATTTGCTTTTATGGCCTGCTCACCTTCTGCACCTGATTCTCCAGATCCAGATGCTTATGGACAGACTATTAAACCTGATCATAACGTGCCAGCAGATCATCAGTAATTAATTAGGCCATGGACAAACTGAATGCATGTATAGCGTGCTTTCAGTGTCCGAATGATTAGCAAAAAGCGTTACCACGGTATTTTGCAATCAGGTGCAATACGCCACGGTAACGCTGTCAACGCAAAGTTAGTTTGAAATGTCGCGAGTTTAGTAAGCAAGCCCTGTATCACAGCCAACGACAGTCTCAAATTTAGTTTGGCACTGGTTTTAAAACGACTCATACATCCCCATATTCAGAAATCACTGAAAATCCCCGTCAAGGCGCGATAAGCGCTGTGCTTCCCACAAAGAACGCATTCAAAACGGTTAACTCCAACGTAACAGGCTTTTTTGATTATTCTTCAATTGGCATCTTCAGACCCTGCTTTATTTAATCTTCAAGGTTACATTCCAAAAAGTTAACATGATTTCCCGGATATGTTAGAGTCGAACCGGGGATCGAATTTTAACGCTTATTCCCGGGTCAGTTTCTTTAGGGACTAAACCATTCAGTACGCTCATCGCAGCAGATTGAATAAATTTTGCAGCAGACTTTATTAATTAAAATTAAGGGCAAACGCCCAATAGGAGAGGTTAAATGAAGCTTATATTAATACTAGCGCTCGTTTTTAGCGCAAACACCTTTGCTGGTGAGGAATCAGGTCAAATCGATTCAACAGATATCAAACGTTTTTTTGAACCCTTACCCGAGTCAATTATTGATGAAGACAAAAATGCCGCATTAATTAAACTGGGTAAAACGCTTTATCTGGACCCAAGACTTTCAGTCAATAACAAGATTGCCTGTAATTCCTGTCACCAGCTCGATAACTATGGCGTGGACAGCGAACCAACATCACCCGGCCATGACAATAAACGTGGCGGCAGAAACTCCCCCACCACAATGAATGCAGCACTGCACATCGCACAATTCTGGGACGGGCGTGCCAGCGATGTCGAAGCACAGGCTTTAGGTCCCATTTTAAATCCAATTGAAATGGGAATGCCAAACAAAGGCGCTGTCGTAGCTAAACTAAAAGCCATCGATGAATATCAGACATTATTTGCCGCAGCTTTCCCGAAACAAGAATTCCCGTTTAACTATAATAATATCGGCGTAGCCATTGGCGCTTTCGAACGCACACTGCTCACCCCTTCCCGCTTTGACGATTATCTGAACGGTGATGAAAACGCACTGAACGAAGAAGAGCTGAAAGGCCTGGATAGATTTATCAGCGCTGGTTGCGTGACTTGCCATAATGGCGTAGTCATTGGTGGTAATTCCTATAAAAAAATCGGCCTCGTAGAACCCTACGAAACCGATGACTTGGGCCGATTTGAAGTCACTCAAATTGAAGGCGACAAAAAAGTATTTAAAGTACCCAGCTTGAGAAACATTGCCAAAACTGGTCCTTATTTTCATGACGGCTCGGTAGCAACGCTTGATGAAGCGATTCGTTTAATGGCAAAACACCAGCTCGGCAAAGATGCAGACGCTGAATTTATCGAAGAAGTAAAAGCTTTTCTGGGATCTTTAACAGGCAAGGAATAATGCCATAAGAACCCATCAAATCAGCAATACTCCCGGGCGGATACTTTCGACCCGGGAGACACATACAATACTATGTCTGGAGATTGCATGCGTCTCGCGACCCAGATATCCCTGATGTCCGTCGCAAAAAAACTTCTCTTTGACGCATTAACGCGTTAGACTGATAAAAACCTTAACAAGAGTGTGCTTATCACTCAGCAACAAAATATTTTGCAAATTTATGGAGTTCAGATGAACAGTTATCGTCTTATGCTGTTTTGGGCAGCCATCCTGATTCTGTTGACCGGATGCATGACCGGCCGCAAAGATAGCGCCAAGATGACGCCACCCGATACGCAAAGCGGCCTTGCAGCAGAACGGCAGTTTTTCACCGTAAATCGCAAAATCGCTTTTGAAGACGATGGCAAGTTTATAATGATCGAAGGCAGTCAGTGCACCGAACAAGCACATGGGCCTGATTCCGCATCCATGTTGATTACGCATGATATGCCAAACTATGTCAACCGTGGCACTGTAGTATTAAATGGATGGAGTTTACGCTACATGCACAGCGATCATGAAGTGCGTTCATTGCGCGCCGATATCACTCACAGCAAACTGGCAACCGGCGGCGGTGGTTCGCCAACACTGATTTTTGAAGTTGAAGGCGAACTCAGCGATCAGAATTGGGATGATGCCTATGAATTCTGCGTGTATTATACCGGATTCGGCTTTAACTCAGCGTGGATTGATGCACGCATAGAAGGCGACTACAACGGGATAGATGCTCAGACGTTGCAGAGGGATTCGGCAGGACCTATTGCCACCCTGGAGAGTGTGTGGCGCGACGGCGCCTTAAAGGGCAGCGACTCAATTGTTGTTATCCCCCGCGGTTTTGACTTCCAGTATGATAATCAATTTGAATGCGAATTCCGCTTTCCGCCCTGCCGTTGGGATGATCCAACGGATCACCATTTGCGCCAGGTCGCCTACAGTCTGTTTCAAATGGGCGCATCCCCCAACCCTGACGGCAATCCACATTGGATCACGCAAACCATTCTCAAGGACAATGGCACGCGTACACACTGGGTTAAAACACGTGCCGCGATTATCGGCGGCGACAGCGTCAAACTGCGCGCCGACTTTCTGCCACTCAACCCTCGCTCAGGTAAAACAAATATCTGCCGCAATGGCGTTGACGGGATCGTGCACACGGAAACATTCCGCATCTACGATTTGCCCTACGATTATGCTATTCCCATGTTGACCGGATGGGATCTGAACTACGAATGTCACGATCAACATGTGCAACGTGCCGGCATCTGGATACATGATATTCGTTTTGATCCTGAGTCCAAAGGACTCGAGTATAAGCTGTCGTCCATCCTGCGCGACAGAAACGGCGCACCCAGTTTCAATACATCACACAGGGTCAGCGTACTTGGATTGAACCGGACTCCCCCTCCACCTGCAATAATACACTCTGCACCTGATATTGAAATCAGAATCAGGAAACATGACGCTCGCAGATAGCAATTACTTTAACGTCATCACTTTTTAATAGAATTCCGAAGATACCGTTTGCTGTTGATAGCATATTTTCGGTCGATGCCGGGATCTATGCAACCTTGTGGCTTTTTTATTTTCGACAAACGTTATTTTGTCGAATTATTTTACATCCCTAAGAATAATCAACATAAAAAAATAATTACACAAAATAAATACATTAAAATCAGCATATTATAATATAATAAAGAATTGGCACGAATTGTGCTTATACTCTATACGTATACTTAATTTTGCTATTTATACTTAGTTGCAATTTTATAATGAGGAAAAAATGAAAACTAATTCTTATTTGTTTACAGGTTTGTTAGCTGTTGCTACTGCGATGCCGATGGCAGCAGCAGCAGATGCAATCACCTTTACAGGATCAGGAACTGGCCCCGGAAGTGTTCCTGTAAGCGCATCAGCCATTTTTGACATCAGTGGTAATACTCTGACGATAACGTTGCGCAACACTTCGGTTTCAAATAATGGACAGGACGTTCCAGGAAGCACCTTGACTGGCCTTCTCTGGGATTTTACCGGGAATCCATTGCTGACACCAGTTTCGGCAACAGTTGCACCAGGATCATCCATTATTCAAGCTAACACTTGTACCACAGGTCTTTGTGCCGGAGCAACCAATGTGGGCGGCGAGTTCGGTTATCAGGGATCATCGCTCGGCTTTGGCTCGGATAGAGGAATTTCCAGCTCAGGTTATTTATCGACTGGATTACCCGGGAATCTCGGTAATTTCAATGGCACCAACCTTGATAACCCAAATTCTCTTGATGGTATAAATTTTGGTATCGTTTCATCCTCTTCCGGCTTTAATCCTAACGGCGGATTATCAAATGACCCTCTTGTTCAAGATGCGGTAGTTTTCATCCTGTCGGGTGTAAATGGTTTGTCTATTAACGATATATCTCATGTCAGTTTCCAGTATGGCACCAGCTTGACAGAACTTAATATCCCTGGCGATCCAACACCTATGCCAGAACCAACGATACTGTCATTACTCGGCCTGGGCTTACTGGGCTTTAGCGTGATTCGCAAACAAAAAACATAACACACAAAATTAGTTTTCCGTACGCAAATTAAATTAACCCGCTTCGGCGGGTTTTTTATCTTCACAGCTGCACACAACCGCTGCTTAGGAACGGCGGCCAAAAATGACAAAACTGTGTGGCAATCCAGATTAGTCTGAAATTAGGGAGATTTGTCTCATTCGTTTAAGGAAAGATTGTGAAATTGTTATGATGTGACACCGAGTGTTCTCAATACCAGACTCAAAGCTAACCGCTAACACTTAAAGGGCACCTCTAAAAATTCAGAGTTTTAAACAAGACGAGGCGAGAACAAAAAATCTTGACGCAGCATATTATTGATATGTAAGGAAATATTTTTTGTGAACAACGACGTATTGTGACGAAATATGGATTTTTAGAGGTGCCCTAAATTCGATCCCTTTGCTTTATTCATCTGCACTAATCACAACCTGGTTGCGACCTTTTTTCTTGGCCTGATACATTGCTTTGTCGGCGGCTTCACTGACACTTTTCACATCCGGAAAATTTTTTATATCCGCGATACCGCAACTAAATGTAGCCTTGAATTCCCTGTTGTCGCTCATATGCATCAGCCGTGAAAAAACTTTGCGAATTTCATCGATAACCTTGGCTGCTTCAGGCGCATTTGTATCCGTCATGATCACTGCGAATTCTTCACCACCGTAACGGCCAACGATATCTGTCCCGCGCAATCGCTGTTTCAGCAATCGCGCCAGACTTTTTAGTACGCGATCACCCGCCGCATGGCCATAGGAGTCGTTTACTTTCTTGAAAAAATCAACATCAACCATTGCAAATGACAATGGCGTTTTTAAACGATTCGAACGCACAATTTCACGCCCAAGCTGCTCTTTGATCGCGGTATGATTAAACAGATTGGTCAATCCGTCACGCACCATTAATCCACGCAACAACCGCGCGCGCCTCACACGCAAGGTCACAGCAGATATTAGTCGTTTTGGATCAATGGGTTTCACCAAGAAATCATCACCGGCGAGACACATGGCTTCCGATTGCGTATTGAAATCATTTTCTGATGATAAGTAAACAATCGGCACGCTCAACAAGCCATCAACCTGACGGATTACTTTTGCAAGCTCAGTACCGCTGCATTCAGGCAGGTATACATCGATAAGTATGACATCCGGATTAAACTCCAGCAGCGTTTTCATGACTGCATCCGTTTTTTCAACCGTTCTCACCACCATTCCAGCCAGTTCAAGCACGGCTGCATGGTACGCCAGAACCGTCGAACTGTCATCAATGATCAACACACGAAAGGGTTCCTGAGTCTGCGGCACGGCAAACGAATCGAGCTGATCGATCAATTCTGTGGAATTAATCGGTTTTGTAATATACGCAACGCCACCAGCACGCACGGCTTCCAATCGCATCGACAGTTCATCATTTGAAGAGATAAATATGACCATTATGGGTTCGGGCGCATCCTGCTGGATTTCTTTCATGACACGAATGCCAGCAATCGGATCATCCGAAAATTCTATATTCATCAGAACTATCGCATTAGGGTTTTTATTGATCGCCACACGAAAATTTTCCAATTGACCGAACACTTCGACTTCATAACCATAATAACTCAATTGCAGGGCCAGTTCCTGTGCAGCTTCCTGGTCATCATCCACCACAAAAACCTGACACACTTCATCTGAGTCCAGCAAGCTCTCATTCAATTTCTGCGTTATTGCCTGAGCCATATTCTGATCCGGATTGATTGCCAGTTGATCTAACGCCTGTACTTGCGAATGTATTTCATTTTTTTTCTGCTCATCTATCGGTGTTTTGTCCTTCAGCAACACTTTCAATTCTTGCTCCAGAGAATCTGCAATGTGACTCAATTCCTCGAATCCGAATGTTTTGCTTGAACCAACCAAACCATGCACTTTACGATGCACTTTCTGCAATGTCTCAACACTCCATTCATTTTGGAGGTTTTGCCACATTGCTTCTAAATCCTGGACTTTTTCTGGAAGTTTTTTTATAAATGCATCCGCCAAAAGGTGCATTTTTTCTTGAAAGTCAGTCATAGAACTATTCATGATAGGTTACCCATTCGTAAGTAAATGTTTTAAATCAATGCACTCTGAAACAGGGGTCTCGCCACCGAATCAACGTTAACCAGATTCCTTATACTCGCTTTAAATCAGCCGTACCAATGCTCAAAAATTGACTATATTGCATGAAAAAATCATCTGCGATTAACCGCGCAATATACAGTTCCACATTCTCTTCAAATCAGTTAGATTGTAACATTAAGGCATTAAAAATATTAGAATTATTCAATAAGAACATGTTAAAACGTATATTTATCTTTTTTTCCGGTGTGGTTGCGACCATCGGAATCGCTGTTTTCCTTGTCGGCGAACTGGTCACTGGTTCAGCACCCACAGCCCCCGAAACCCTGTTGACTGATTTACCTGTTCATGCTGTTAGAATTCCGGCCCCGGATGGAACAAATGTTCATGGCTGGCTGGTCTATGGAAAAGGCGGCAATGGCGCAATATTGCTTGTCCATTCGATTCGCAGTAACCGTGTCGAAATGTTAAGCCGCGCACGCTTTCTAAATGCGCAAGGTTATCATGTGCTGCTCATCGATCTTCAGGCCCATGGAGAAACACCCGGCTCCCGAATAACATTCGGTGCGCGGGAATCGGATAACGTAGATGCCGCAGTAAACTATCTACACAGCACATTTCCAAATGAACGCATTGGTGCGATTGGCGTTTCACTAGGTGCAGCAGCGATCGTTCTGGCCAAACAGGATCTGAGACTGAATGCGGTTATCCTGGAATCTTTGCACCCGACTTTAGAAGAAGCCGTAGAAAACAGATTGAAACTTTTCCTGGGCCAGCCCGGCTCATTTTTTCTGCCATTAGTACTCACTCAAATTGCTTTCTTCAGCGATACACCGATCGAGCAACTGGACCCAATAAAACACATAAACAATCTTAATGTGCCACTGCTAATCATCTCCGGAACTAACGATAAACATACCCCGCCAACGGAAACAGAACGTTTGTTTGCAGCCGCAAG
Organism: Nitrosomonas sp.; assembly: GCA_031316255.1. Taxonomy (NCBI): domain Bacteria; kingdom Pseudomonadati; phylum Pseudomonadota; class Betaproteobacteria; order Nitrosomonadales; family Nitrosomonadaceae; genus Nitrosomonas; species Nitrosomonas sp. The sequence goes on from JALDQW010000001.1 coordinate 973,357, forward strand.
AGAACCCAAGGAACTCTGGATCGTTCCGGGCGCAGGGCATTTCAATATGCACGAGTATGCGGGCAGAACTTATGAGCAGGAAATATCAGGATTCCTGGCGCATTATCTGAATGCGCAATAAACCTAACAGATACCATCCCGTCTGCGATGCTCAAAGTATATAATGGAGAAGCCTGTAAGAATGGTCTGAGAAAACACTTAACGGATTGATACTTATATTACCCGGCAAGCCCATCAGTAAATAGATTACTAAATTATAAAATTATGCACGACTACACAAAAATACTTGTTGCGATTGATTTTTCAGATTACGGTAATTTAGTCGCCAAACAAGCCAAGTATATGGCTGAGAAATTCAACGCAAAACTTCATATGGTTCACGTTCTGGATAATATCCCTATGCCTGATACACCGTATGGAACATTAATACCGTTGGATGCACAATCTGAGGATTTGCTGCTACAGGCGGAAAAAAACAAGTTCATGCAGATCTGCGACGAAATGCATATTGCGCCAACCAACCGCTGGCTAATATGGGGAACGCCAAAAGAAGAAATTACCCAGCTTGCCTTGCAGGAAAAAATCGATCTTATTATTATCGGATCGCATGGACGGCACGGGCTTGCCGCACTCATGGGATCAACAGCAAAAAATATTATCTTTCACGCTGAATGCGATGTTCTCACCGTGCATCTACGCGACAATCAATAGGCCATTAAGTTACCAGAACCGCCACCACGCAGGATTCTCGGTTTCATAAATGTCTTTCAGGAACTCGCTATCCGGGAAATTCCGCTTTAAAACGCGCTCGGCATCATCGCTTAAATCATGCATACCCAACGCATTATATGCCTGCGCCATGATGAACAGCGCTTCTTCAGTCGCAGGTGTACGCGGATATTCTTTTACAGCGAATTGCGCCCGGTTTGCTGCTGCGACATAGGCTTTTCGCTTCATATAGTAACGCGCCACATGAACTTCATTCATGGCAACCACATTTAACAGATGTGCCATGCGCTGCCTGGAATCAGGCGCATACTTGCTGTCAGGAAAGCGCTTCACCAACTCTCTGAAATTATCAAACGACTCGCGCGATGCTTTTGAATCGCGCTCGCTCATATCCTGCTTCAAAAAGCCGCGCATCATAAAGCTCATAATCCCCCAATTATCGTGATAGTTGGCCAGTCCCTTGATATAATAGGCATAATCGACATTAGCGTGATTGGGATGCAATTTAATGAATCGATCTGCGGCAGCAATTGCTGAAGCGGGTTCCTGCTCCTTATAATGCGCATATGCGGTTTCAAGCTGTGCTTGCTGTGCATAACGGCCATAGGGATAGCGTGCTTCCAGGCCCTCAAATAATTTTATTGCTGCAGGATAATTACCACTACTCAATTTGTCTTTTGCCTCGGTATAAAACTTATTCGCAGACCAGTTATGCGTGTCTTCTGTCTGACTGGGCAATAAACCACACGCAGTCAGCGCCAAGATTAAAATCGAAACGAAAACCAAATGATGCAACATGAGAAAATTCCGTAAAAAGCATGGAAACCGATAAGAATTATAACGTAAAGTCATCACTATCAGCAGAGAATGAAACAAACGAATCCACTATAAATTTACTGATCCCGGCTGAATGTGCAGGACTGCGCCTTGACCAGGCATTGGCCAAAATAATGCCGAACTGGTCGCGTAGCCGCATCCAGTCCTGGATTGCAGATAAGCGCGTCAAACTGGACGGCCTGTGCTGCAATGCAAAACAGAAAGTATGGGGCAATGAATCTATCCAGGTCTCTCCACTTTCTGATCAACCAGAAAACAAACATTCTGCTGAAGCAATCAGTTTGAACATCGTCCACGAAGACGACGCACTCATTGTTATCAACAAACCGGCAGGTTTGGTCGTCCACCCAGGTAACGGTAACTGGCAGCACACATTGCTCAACGCGCTACTGCACCACGCGCCTCAACTGGAAAATGTACCGCGCGCTGGAATTGTGCACCGGTTGGATAAAAATACCAGCGGATTGCTGGTCGTTGCAAAAACCATTGCGTCACAAATCCATTTGGTTCGTCAGTTACAACAACGCACAGTCAAGCGCGAATATCTTGCTCTGGTCTTGGGCGAAGTCAGCCGAAATGGCACGGTAGATGCCGCGATTGGACGCCACCCTGTTCACCGTACAAAAATGGCAATAACCCCCCGTGGAAAACCTGCCCGAACACACTTCAAGGTTCTTGAAAATCTGACGAGTTGCTCACTGCTGCAATGCAGCCTTGAAACCGGACGCACGCATCAGATCCGTGTTCATATGCATTCCATAAACCATCCTCTAGTAGGCGACTCCGTTTATGGCGGCAAACCCAAAAAAACAATACCTGAAATTGGCCGCTTGTTAACGGAATTCCCCAGACAGGCGTTGCACGCATGGCAACTTGCGCTCATTCACCCGGAAAACGATCAAATGTCACAATGGCAAACTGATCCGCCAGACGATTTGGTTTTCTTATTGAATCAACTCAGAAAGCACCGCGCAGATCAATCCTTGCATCTTGATCCCAGTAAGGCACCGGCCCGATACGTTGCAAAAGAAAATCAATAAAAGAGCGAACTTTAGCCGGGACATGACGGCTGGGAAGATAGCACACATAAACATAGCGTTCCACAGCAATATACTCGGATAACACGGCCTGCAGCTTGCCATTTTGTAAATCCTTACCCACGGTAAACGTTGGCAGTAATGCAATACCCAAACCACCAAGCACCGCCTGCGACAATGCATCATCATCGTTAATACGCAATGTTCCCGATACGGGCACAGCAATGACACCTTCCGGCCCGGTAAAATTCCAGTAACCCTGTTCCCCTGAGAGGGTATAGTCCAGACAGTTATGTTTAATCAAATCCTCGGGTGTCTGCGGCGTACCATTGTGTTGAAAATATTGCGGTGTGGCGCATAGTTTACGGCGCACAGGCGCCAGCTTACGCGCGACCAAGTTGACATCAGGCTCATTGGTAACCCGAATGATGACATCGTATCCTTCGCCAACCAAGTCTACAGGACGATCGGTAATCGTTAAATCGATACGGATTTCAGGATAACGTGACAAAAAATCAGCCAACGCCGGCGCCACATGAAGCGTCCCAAATGCTACTGATGCACAGACTTTCAGCATGCCACGCGGCTCTGCCTGCATGCTATTTACGACGCGCTCCGCCTGCTCGGCTTCGTCCAGAATATGCACGGCATGTTCTGCAAGCACTGTTCCCGCTTCTGTCAAACTGAGGTGCCGGGTACTTCGGTTTAGCAACTGCGCGCCAAGATTCTTTTCAAGCTTTGATACCGCTTTACTGACAGCGGAACGCGAGATATCCATTCGGCGTGCAGCTTCAGCAAAACTACCCGATTCAACTACACGCGCAAAAATTACAAAGAGATTAAGATCCTGTGTCATGAAAAGTTTAATTCAATCGTCAACCACAGGGAAACAATATAATTCAATTATTGGTACTTATCGAACTTGAATTATTACGGTACTATGCGAACCGAATTTGAGAAAAAGCTGGGTATTGTCAATTGCGCTAGATTAATTTCAAAAATTCATTGTATAACAATTTTATATTTAATAGCTAAAAACTAGCTGTAACCGTTAGAACAACTATTAAATAGTTTGGCGGTATCAGTTGAGGTTGTTTAATTGTCAACCCAAAAGAACGCGAACCGATGTAGCTCTAATCCGTAAACACCCTGCTACATCTAAATCTTTCTTTCAAGGTCGTGTTTCTATTGGAAGTAAATAGAAAATAACTCAAAAAAAGAAATGCACAGACATCGCTTAATTTAACAGAACCTGAAACAACTTAGCATCAAAAGTCTTTGCATCTGAAGCATGCCAAGCCACCAACAAACAAAATTTAGAATTAAAACAATATTAAGGGTACGCAATTTACTGCGTATTTATAACCCAAGGCATTCATTACCGTTACGATAAAACAGCTCTATCGTCGCAATGAAAGTGGCAAATGACGGCCACGATCAGCAAAACAGGAAGCAAACAATTACGAAATATAATTGCTTGCTTCCTGTTTTTTTCTAGTTTCTAGTGTGGGCTACGTTTTCTAATTTTTAGAAGCGGAAGATACCACTCACAGATAACAGAATCTGGTCATTATCCTTTCCATTATTGAACGCTCTATCAATTTTCCTATCAGATGTTGACCGGTCATATCTGATCTCAGGACGAATGGTAAAACCAGCAATTGGGGTATAGTTCAACCCGCCAGTTACCGCAATATAGTTGTCAGTGAATCCATTGACACGAACACCGTCATCATCCCGGAACCATTCCATACGCATTCCTGCAGCTAAGTTGTGAAGAATATCGTAGAACAAATATTGATTTACACCATACCATTGTGCGGCGCGACCGAAAGCCGTTTTCTCTTGGTTACCATGATCGTGCTGCAACACATAGTGCAATCGGTCGGTCACATCATGTTCCAGCACCAAACTGTATAATGTACGATTATGATCGACTTTCACATCACCTGTACCTGTACCAAATCTCGATTCAACACTACCGCTGATTAACGAACCGGTAATTGAAGTGCGCTCATTGTCAGTAGTGTAGCTAATGCTTCCCAAAAAGTTCGCGGGTTGATCAAAATGCGCATCCCAACCTGTTACGACACCACCTTTGACAGTAATATTATTGTTAACCGGATAGGTGGCTATAGCACCCGTATGCGTGAAAGGCTCGCCATACTGCATGGTATAGGCATGCGAGAAAAAGAAGTTACCTGCTGAAGGCACAACTTCATACCCGATCAATGTATAAAAGTGCCCCAATGACACAGTCAATCCATTACCAACAGGCACATAGACATCTACATAAGCTTGTGGAAAAGCCAGCTGATGCTGACTCGTACCATTTAGAATCCTGCCCGTAAAATTTTCATCTGCATCAAAATTTGATGCAAACGTATAGCGTGCATCCGACCCAAACAAGAGATCAGCACGGAAACCAATGCTAAAAGTATCCGTATTTTTATTGACTTCACGCTCTAAATAACCATAGACCTGTTGCAGCCTGAATTCATTCGGTCCTCTATTAAAGGTAACCGGGCCATTATTTCCTCTCGGATTATCAATATTTCCTGTAAACCCTATTTCCGCCCAACCACCGAACTTAACACCAAGTGCTTTCATAAAAGATGTTTCGTTGTATTTATAACCGGTCAGGCTTTCAATCAAACCAACATCCTCGGCACTCGATGTTTCTGCATAAGAATCATGTCCATACGGTTTTTCAACAATAGCATACGCCGTTGAAGACAAAGCAAATATACCACCCAGGACAAGCATCAGTCCTGTAGTTTTAAATTTTTTATTATGCGCAATCAAAACGTAATCCTCCCAATTTAATTCATACCAATTCATTCAGTCTCACTAAACGCAATACCAGCACTGCTATCCTTTAAGATTTGAGACACGAAGAGACAAATCCATACCCTACGTAAGGTTAAGCATACTGAACGACATCCTGTCACGCAAATTTTTTCCTTATTTTTTCAACAAATTTGCAACGATCTGTTGCAAATTGTTCCCACTTCTTTATTCCACCCGCAAAAACCACGTACTTTTTCCTCGAAAAACGTCACACGGTTTTAGGGACAACAGAAATAATTCACTCATTGAGAACAGCCCCTGTGATACTTATGAGTACTCGCTACTTGAGCCGCATCACATAGGTATCCCAAAGCTCGCCGATAAAGAAACGTCCGAATTTGGACAAAGTCGCCAATTTGTCTGTTTCCAGCAGCGGATTGACGATTTCCATGCTGGAGATGAGTTTCAACAGTTCCTTGACACCCAGCGTCAGTATGCCTGCGCCGATAATCTCGCCCGATGCATCCCGCCCTTGATATAGCAAGGTATGAAGCGTGGTCGTGTCGTCCCACAGGTCAAACATGGGGTCATCGCGAATGATTTTTTTGCCTGCCAGATAGTATTGCCGGTTCAAGTGCTCGAAACCCAGTTCATAGATCATGTATTTTGTGCGGGGCTCATCTGCGGGGCTGAACAGATTGAAAATACCGCGATCCGCGATCATGCCCATGCCGAGCGGCGGAAAATCGATTTTACCTGCCAGATGACCGGCATGGCCGGGCTGCTCGATAAACCGATCGATGTCGTCAATGGTGACATCAACATGTATCGCCAATTCGTTTCCGGCGCGATTGCCTTGTTTCTTTCCGTTTTCAGGATCGACCGTATCCAGAGAAAAGCCGCCGGACATGGTTTCCTTGAAAAAAATCCCAGGGCTTTGCTGTGTCATTTGCAGCACTTTCGGGTCAAGCGGAACGCCCTGCGGCGACATCGAGGCAAAGTAGCTTCTGGCGTCGTTGCGCCCCATTTCTATGAGGCGGACATGTGAGATTTGCCCGGTGTATAACGCGGAATCCAGCGGCAGGGGATGCGCCGGTTTGATCAGATGCAGCGTAATCGGCTGGCGGTGTCCGTAGACTTCCTCACCATTCCGGATGCGCGCGTTGATTTCTGCGATGTGCAGAATTTCCTTGCCTAATGCGCCGTTAGCGCTCATTTCCAGCATCTGGACGTAAAAGTTGAGCAACCCGCTGCGGTATTGCGGGATATTGCCCATGATCCAGACCAGCCATAATTCATTTGCGCCGGCTTTCACAGGACCGAGCAGATTCGCATCCTGGATAAAACCGGAATCCAGATAATTGACGCCGTTGATTTGAACAGGCGGCAGAGTACCCGGCAGGGAAATCCCTGCAACGAGAAAATCCTCGCTGATATCCTGGTGCCTGATGGTCACATTGGTTTTGGTGCTGAAGTTGCACACATTAAACGTGGCCTGCATGCCGCCTGCCGCTCTGATTTTGTCGACATTAATCCCCAAATGTGGAAAAACTTTCTCTCTGAATGCATCTGCGCTGCCTGCCGCGACAAAAAATGGATCGCTGAGATAGTCTTTCAATGAACCGAAAGAAATGGTGTCCATCATGTTCAGACTGCGCCACCGGTCGCACATTTCATCGGCCTTCAAACCGGACAACAGCATGGCCAGATTGAGCGACCCGCCGGACGTGCCGTCCATCAAATGGAATTTCAGGCCGTGCGAAAAAATCTCATCGAGAACACCAGCGGCATACGATAACCGCAGGCCGCCGCCTGGCAAAATAAGCGCGCGTTTGATTCCGGATGCAGCCTGCTCTTCAACTGCCGCGCCTTGTGGAGTATGCATAGAATCTGGCATATCAACCCTTTTTTAGCAATGAACGGAAAAGATCCCAATATATCCGGGATTCCCTGTAATTTATTTTGGCGGAACCGGCGCACTGGGCGGCGGCAGCCATTCCTCGCTCAGGCCCAGATCGATCACCGATTCCATGCCTTCGGGCGCTTTTTCGGGCAGTTGGTCATAATCGAGAAACCAGCTTTCGATGTGGTCATCGAGGATGCCGTGTATGCTGGGCAGATATATCGCAGCGATGGCATCGCCGATTTCAAGATCCTTCATCGCCTGCAACCGCGGATGATCGCCAATGACAAAACGCGCCTTGTCTTTTCCAAACAGACGGACGCCAAATTTGTTGTTGAGCAGAATATCCGATTTCATCAGCATGCCGCGAAACGCGCAGTAATTGGAGGCGCGGACTTTGATCGGAATAAAATTAAAGCGCGGTTTTTTGATCTCCACATAAGCGACCAGCTGGCCGTCGAGGTCATACTGGCTGCTGACCAGTTCATCGGTAATTTTAAAATCGAGCTGACCCTGATGCTTGGGCATACCCCAGATGCCTTTCCCGCCTTTTACAGACACTTCGGATGAAACAGGCAGGTCGATGACATATTGCCCTGTTTTGAATAAATTGGGCAATACACCGGGCAACAGTTTGGGCGCCGGTTTAGCGCCATGCGTACAGGCGATGCCGATGCTGTATTCGATATATTTACCAATGGGCGTTTCCCGGTAATCGATCACGGTCACAATGAGCAGACCACTGTTCCACAGGCAGAACGGTTGTACGCTTTTGGGCAGAAACGCTTTGGATTTCTCGAGATTGATGGGAAAAATGGCCATCAATGCAGGTGAATTCACAGCGGATACCGGCAGTTTGAACGGAATGCCGTCGACGAGCGCATATTTCCCGGTGTATTGCTTGATGCGTCTGGGTATCATCAACATAACTATCCCCCTTTTTACAAATCAATTACAGAATTAGTAGTGTGCTGTACTTCCCGGAAACATTTCCCATGACCTGTCCTTTTTTTACCGGTCCAGCTCGGCAATGAGCAGCGGAAAAGTGTCTCTGGCGGCATTTTTCCCCATAAACACATCGAGATGGCCATAGTTCGGCAACAAATGCAACGTATGGTAATCTTTCCGGATATTGGAAAAATATTCATACGATTTTTGCTGGCTGACCGGCAGAAAACACAGATTATCCTGTCCGGCAAAAAATGCGAAACGCACGTCTGTTTTGGGGCCTTCAGCAGCAAAATCGGCAGGCAATTCCTTAAACCCTTCAATAGACACCAGATTGCCGCGCTTGATACAACGCAGAATCTGGTCAAAAAAACGCAACGGCACCTCGGCGAATTCCTCCTTCAGCCATTCATGCGTTTCATCGTTCAGGTTTTTATGACTCCACAATGCGGGAAAACCGGAACCGTAGGTAAAACTGACCTGCTTGCACACCGCATTGTTACATTCATGGTGCGTCAGATTAACAAAAAGCGTGATCAGTTTGGCGCTTAAATTAGGTGCTTCCACACCCCAGTGCGGATTCAGGTAACGTGTGAGCAGCTTGACAACCGGCAGGAAATAATTGAGCTTGAAAGTGGACCAATTGGGAACCGTGGGATTCAATGAAACGGCGTTACTGACTATGGTCGTAACTTCGGGCACCAGCCCCGCCATCGCGGACATGGTAAAACTGGTCGACCCCTGGCAATGAATAACCGCCTTGAGCGTACCCGCGCCGGTTTCGTTTAAGATCGTTTTGACCGCCTGCGGGTGGTCGTAGAGCGCCGCCTGATCCAGCGTCCACAAATTCGGCGGAAATTCAATGCTGGCGCGCCAGTTCTCAAGCCACACATCATATCCGGCCGCAACCAGCGCATCGACAAAATCCTCTTCCACCGGCGCTCTAAAGATATTCGCCCGCACACCTGCGCCATGAACCAGTATCACCGGGCCTTTCTCAGGCGCACGTTCTCCACGGACATTAATCAAATTCAGTTCCCGGCCATCGCCGGCCGTAAACGGGACAATACGTTCAGAATAGTGCTTTTTACGTACTGATTCACTTGCTGCCATAAATCTCACCCCTTTAACACTTAAACATTAAAATTTTAACGATTACGCACCGTCCAATTTCTGATTGCGTAACGTTGGATGACTCGGGCTTTCACTGTCACAGATGATTTCGAATTCAGGCGCATTGACGCCAGGAATTTCTGCAACGCTTCAGGTGATTCAAAAAAGTACTGTATTTAACGATTCTTTATCAGGATTGTAACGCTTAAATATGGACTCCTGCACGTCATTTCGAACCGGATTGAAACAGAAAATATTTTGTAATGCAGAAAAATGACAGGAAATAACAATCACTCAGTGATAACAAATTGAATTTAATCTGATGCATTCAAGAAATTTGAATAAGCGGTGTCGACTGAAATCATTGGAAAGAGCACTATCGGCCAGAACTAGCCAGTCTATTTCTTTAAATAATTCTCTTTAATAAAAGTAGAAAGCCTGTACTGGCATGATATTCAGGTCTGCATATCGTGCTATTTAGGATGATATATAGTTAGCAAACTAATAAAGATGATAACTCTTTTGTCGTTCATGTACATGAGCTAGTTGTCGGGCTCAATAACGATGGGAGCAAGCTATGCAAAGGTTTTTATTGGTGCTGTTTATGGGACTTGGATATCTACTTCAAGTAGGTGGAGGGTTTTTTCTTGCAGGGGTATTCTTTTACGGCATATATATCTTATTTTTCAAATCTATCACTATTGGCTTAATGGCGATAGGCGGTGCTGTGGTTGGTGGGTGGATTGTTCAACTTGTTTCCAATCTCCTTTTCGCTGTAGGAATGGGAGTGGCGACCATTGGATTCAAAGAAGAGTAGTTAATGGTAAATCCATTCAAAAATATTCAACTTAAGTACTGGCCTGATTATTTGTTGGCAATTACTGGAGTCAGCTTTTTAGTACTCTTAGTTGGCATGATTTCGGGTCGGCAGATTCCGGGTGGCATTGTTTATTGGGTAATTCTGTTTGGTGGGTTAGTTAGCTTTGGTATAGGTGCACAAATAGCACACTATAGAGCGCATCTGAAAGAAATAGAAGGCAATATTAATATCTGGGTTTCCAAGTGGAGGCATACTATTTTGGCCGATTCATTTGCCGTAATCGGTGTAATTCTAGTCTTGTATGCTCTGGGTCATTTTCTTGGTTTCTATATAGACCCTAACATAGTGTCAACCCCCGGTTAGGAGAGGTGATGTGTTTGTAAAATGAAGGAATTAAAGAATTTCTGATGCTTCAAGTATAAAACTAGGCAAAAGTGGCTCTGACAGGTGGCATCTGTCATCCACCGACTAGGCATGGTGTCCTAGATCGCCATGGTGTGGTGCGGTGTAACCGTTTCTCATCGCAACTTTACGATCTAGACTTGAGGATTATTCATGGTTATTGAATTGAAAGTCAGAATACATCCTGTGTTAGTTATATTGGCGACCAAGGTCGTCACCCTCATTCTAATATAGCGGTGGGCAACGGGGGCGAGACACCGCCCCCGTTGTTTTTACTTTTAAAAATATTGTCTTTTACTTCTAGAAATAATATTTCTGTTCTCTTTAAAAATGAAGATAGACAAAGCAATTGAAAAGTTTGGAGGTGGCTATCAATGCTAATAATAAATTAACACGTAACAAAGGTTGTCAAACAGATCCAATATCGCATCGCTTGCACTCCTTGCATTAGCCCGCTACCGCCAACTTTGTCCCTGTTAAAAATGAACCTTTTCCTATTTCACTGGCCAGTTTGGGTCGATTAGCGACATGTAATAGGCGTTTCAAAAATCCGTTGCCAGGAAAACAGGAACCAAATCCGGCCACGTTATAAAAAAATCTTTTCCATAAAAAATGAACTACACTACGCCTTATTTTAATTAAGGAAACTACTATGGCAATTTTTACCCATGTTACATTAGGTACAAATAATTTTGATGCAGCCGTTACTTTTTACGACGCTGTATTAGGCGCGCTGGGCATTAATAATCTTGGCAAGTTTCACGATACCGCCATGATGTATGGCAAGGAATCTTTTGAATTTGTGATTCTCACACCTTCAAATGGCGAGCCTGCCTGCAGTGCAAATGGCGGGACTGTTGGATTTGCGGCAACCAGTCGGGATGCGGTACATAAGTTTCATGAAGCCGGTTTGGCCAATGGCGGTACCGATGAAGGCAAGCCTGGTCCACGCAGTTTTGCGCCACATGCTTACGCAGCCTATCTGCGGGATCCTGATGGCAATAAGATTACGGCTATTTGCTTTGCCCCGGAATGAACTTAGCCGCCGAGTGATTGTTGACGCTTGTTTAAAACTGACCGGCTAAAGCTATCCGGTTGAAGCTATTTATGCTGATTGAATTCTGACCAGGCAACCCACGTACCCGGCTTAGTTCTTGAGGAGGTCTGAAGCAGTAACCGGTATTAATGTTGTAATTGAGAAAAACGGCTGTCGGCCATGAACAGCCAGCTTTCAGAATGATGGGCGTAGTGCATCGGCCCGCTTCAATACCGTTCTCATAACGAATCAGGCCAGTTTCACAGCTATGATCTTGAGTTGGGTTGCACCGGTTGCTTTCAGATCAAGCAATACATAACATGGCTCCAACGTGCTCATTTGAAACGTCTGAATGATCCTGTCACTACACCAAAAATCTCAAACTGTGTATCCGGACGAATGTAAATGGGTCTGTAAGTACCCGATGAATTGGCCGGCATAAGTCTTGGCATCTTGTTCGCCCCGTAGTCAAGGATCTTGATGGTGAATTCCCGATCAACCACTGCAAGCACAATGTCACCGATAACTGGCTTTTTTGATCGATCTACCACAACTTTGTCATCCGGTAACAAACCCAGATCAATCATCGATTCTCCTTTGATCGTCACGAAAAAGGTCGAATCGGCGTGATCAATTAGAAATTCACTGATATCAAGACGTTTCTCGACATGATCATCTGCAGGACTGGGTAAACCTGCGGCAACTTTGGTAGAAAAAAGTGGCAATCGGGTTGGTTGATTGCTCATCGCGGGAATCAAAAACTCATCCACACGGTCTGCTTCATGACTGAAATTTTCTTTTTTGCACTGGTATGCGTCAAGAAAGTTTTTAATGTTATCTCTCTGACTTCTCGGTATGCGTATTGTGGTTGTCGGCTCGCCATACTTCCCTTGTCCGCCAGGCCTGCCTGCGTTTTCTCTTTTTCCGCCACGATTTGACATGTTGAGTTACTCCGTTATGAAATACGTAACAGTATTCAAACACACTAACTATTCTGGTGTCAAATGAATAAATAATGTTTTAAGGCTGGCAGGAAATCAATGACCAAGGACATTCGAAGAATTATTTCCACCTCTACAGCGACAAATCAGTACAGGTTATGGCGCACCTCATTTTTTTATTTGAAGATTGGCCAGATCATTTGCCATAAATTCCTCATGATATTTTTCCTCCAATGGGTACAATAATTGTATTCTTTCTTCGGGAGACATCTTATTGAACGCATCATTTCCTACAATTTCTTTAGCGTCTTTCATCGCAAGTCCTGTCACTAATTCGTCCCAGAATGTTGCATTATCATAGTTCTCAATGATCTCGTTAACTTTACTGTTCTCTTCATACTCCATTGTTTCAAAGTATTTATTTAATGCTTTATCAGCCTTTATCAAATTCTCATAACCCATTTCTTCAGCATATGAATAAAATTTCTGGATTACATCTTGATACTGCTTTTTTTCCGGCGCTTCTTCCTGGTCGTGCGCTGTTAACATCCACTCTCCAAGATAGAGAATATCAAGTAACAATCTGTATTCTTTTTTTGTAATATTAATTTTCATATTCAATCTTTCCTAAAAAATCAACTGTGGACAATTGAAACCTGGCAACAACATAAGAACAAGTCGCAACTTAACTTGTAAATACTTTTCATACCTGGTGTCTTTTGCCACAATCCAGGAAAATTAGTAAACAGGATAATGGTCGTGAATGTGTTTCATGATCCGCTGTAATTAACACCCGGCATAACGCCGCTTGCTTTCCCTGGTTGCGGGTTAGTATCAGCGGTCATTATAGCGTCCACGAATGAGTGTCGTGGTCGTGGCAAATTAAGGTGAATTATAGTTGTCGTTAGAATCTGATGGTAACCTGAGAAGTTAGTCTGAATTATAACGCGTACTATTTTCTAAAACAGCACAAGCAAATTAGCAAGCGTACAGTTGGCATTATTAGAATATCAGGTATCGGCCAAAACCGGTCTGTCAATTTTTTTCAATAAACTTCCAATAACAAAGTTTGTTATGATGAAGACTAAATCAGCGTATCATCAAATAAATTAAAGAGATAGTATGCAACTTGAGGTGTTAGATTTCATTTTTGACGTAATATATTGCGTCATTTCGGGCATCTAATTCTAGTTGGCGGCGTTCAGTCCTTACATCAATACGAGGTAAAATCATGGAAAAACCAACTGTAGAAAATATTGTTTCAGTGATGAATTTTAAGGGATACCGTGTATATGATACTCCATCAATAGATTGGAACCTAAATATTGTTGGCATACGATCTAAAAACTTAGACACAAAGAAATTTGACGATCTGTTAGTTGTTTTTCATAGATTTATGGGGAACTGGGATGTTACGTATTATCCAATTACTACAGACCCAAGCACACATTATCTAAAACACCCTATAAACAGCAAAGGCACTGCCATTTTGATGGAAGGTCAATATAAGTCCGCATATAAAATTGATATTCATAAAAGAGGTCGGCAAGGCGCTCATAAGGCACTGTGTCAGCGTCTAGGAAACGTAACTGTTTACAGAGATAGTGATAGAGATGGCTCATTAGATATCGATAAGAATTCTATACAAACCGGGAAGTTTGGAATCAATATCCACAGAGGGCCTCGAAACGGCGCAGCGAACCCAGATAATGATATTTTTTCAGCCGGATGCCAGGTATTTGCAGATGATCGTCACTTTGCCGAGTTTATGTTGAAATGTGAAGCTGGAAAAGAGGCTTTTGGCAACTCGTTTACATATACACTTTTATTAGAAAATTACTTTTAATAGCTATTAACAGTCGCTAACAAAACCATCCGGCGGACGCGCCAAAAACGCTCGCGGCTGATGGTTGACGTTATCTCTGTTGATGTTGAAACATGGACCTTTCCTATCCCTCCGGCGGCTTTGGGTCGAAAGCAGTCGATCTGAAATTTACATTTTTTAAACAAAGGCAGCTCGATCCTTGCAGTAATCGAACGGGTTATCCAGTTCCCTCTTTCTCCATTACTCCAATGCACCGGATTCCTTTTCCCGACCCTGTATTTCCGACTGCAATTGCTGGTAATTTGCCCGCACGCCGCGTGTATCCGGATGGTTTTCTCCCAAAACATTCTCAAAAATCTTTAATGCCTGATCCAGGTATTCATGGGATTTTGTATAGTCGCCCAGCGCATACCAGGCGCCGGCTAAATTATTGTGGTACGCCGCCACCTGGAGGTTATTTTCTCCGTACGTTTTGATGTCGCTGGCAAGCGCCTGCTCCAGATAGACAACGGCTTTTTTATAGTCGCCCAGCGCATACCAGGCCATTCCCAGATTATTGCGGTCAATCGCCACATCGGGGTGATTTTCCCCAAAAGTTTTGATGTCGCTGGCCAGCGCCTGCTCGTAATAACCAATGGCTTTTTTATAGTCACCCATCGCATCCCAGACCGTGCCCAGATTATTTCGGCTAATCGCCACATCGGGATGATCTTCACCAACTGTTTTGATGGAATTGGCCAGTGCCTGCTCATAATAACCGACCGCCTTGTCGTATTCGCCCAGCGTGTACGCCAGTCCCGCCAGATCTGAAAGATAGTCCGTCCTGTCAGGCGCCAATTGCGCGGCGGAACGGCACAACGTGGATGCCTGACGATAGCGGATCTCGTCCTTGGCGATCTGACAGCGCTGATAATTTATTTCTGCGGTAACGGTATTCACGTTGTCCGACTGGGTTTCCAGTTGTTGCAACAACTGCTCGACTTGCGGGTTATCGCCGTCAGCCAATGCTTGTTGGGTCCGGTTCAACAGGTCATCTGCAACCTGGCCCCGGATAGACTCCAGCTGCACGATGCGCGTTGTTAGATCCTCGATATGTTTCTGGTAGCTTTGTTTGACGCCCTGTAAATGACTTTGAATAACATGCAACTGGGCTGCCAGGTGCTGCCGGTCATTGGCATGCGCCCTGGCGTAGCGTGCTTCCAGATCCTTTTCCAGATGCCTCAGTCCCGCCTCGTATTGTTCCGGGGTAAGCCCGATATGCACATCGCCAGAATCGGAGTCCAAAAAACCGGCGCCTGATTGACTGACAGTCAGTCCAAGGTCATCATCCGGCGTCACACTGTGACCCAGTGGGGCGTTCATACCCAGTAACACCAGGAGGCTATAGCAAAACAGGTTGTGTAATCGTGACATTATGCTTATCAGGGTTTGTTCTGCTTCAGTCTGATTCCGGCGACAGATTTAATCATCTACTCGATGTCCCTCAGAAGTCCCACAGAACCTATTCAAGATCTCAATCAAGTGATGCAGTACAAGGCAAAATAGAACTCAAAAGCGGAGCATACATAAAGTATGTGAGCATTTTGAGTTCTATTTTAACGCCGTAATGCGCGCTTCAGTGAGATCTTGAGCAGATTCTCAGTCTGAAAAGAAATCACGCGCCTTATCCATCCACGATTTGGCGCGCGGACTATGGCGGGGGCCATCTTTCAGACTGATCGTTTCCAGTTCTTCAAGCAATTCTTTTTGGCGCGCAGTCAGTTTCACCGGCGTTTCTACAATGACATGACAAAGCAAATCCCCCTTGCCATGGCTGCGCACGCCTTTAATGCCCTTGCCCCGCAAGCGAAAAATCTTGCCAGTCTGCGTTTCGGCGGGTACTTTTATTTTGGCATGCCCTTCGAGTGTAGGCACTTCGATCTCACCGCCCAACGCAGCCGTTGTAAAACTGATCGGTATCTCGCAATGCAGATGATCACCGTCGCGATGGAAAACAGAGTGTGACGCAAGATGGATGACGACATAAAGATCACCTGGGGAACCACCGTTTGTCCCGGCCTCACCCTCGCCTGCAATACGAATACGATCTCCATCATCGACGCCGGCCGGAATTTTCACATTCAATGTCTTATGCCGTTTTACGCGCCCGGTGCCGTGGCATGTGCCGCATGGGTCGGTGATTATTTTGCCATTGCCATGACATTTCGGACAGGTTTGCTGAATCGAGAAAAAACCCTGCTGCATCCTGACCTGACCATGGCCATGACAGGTTGGACAGGTTTGGGGCTTGCTGCCTGGCTTGCTGCCATCTCCGTGACACGTCTCACAGGCATCCATTGTAGGAATACGAATCTTGGTTTCAGTACCATTCGCCGCCTGTTCAAGCGTAACCTCGAGGCTATAGCGCAGATCTGAACCCCGGTGTACGTTCGAGCGCCCCCCACGCCCGCCAAAGATATCGCCAAATATATCCCCAAATGCGTCGGCAAATCCCTGTGCTCCACCTGCTCCGCCGCCTGCCGCACTCGTATCCACTCCGGCATGGCCGAATTGATCGTATGCTGCGCGTTTGTTGGCATCGGATAATACTTCGTAGGCTTCCTTGGCTTCCTTGAACAATTCCTCTGATTTTGGATTTCCCGCATTCCGGTCGGGATGATGCTTCATCGCCAATTTACGATAGGCTTTTTTAATTGTGCTGTCATCGGCATCCCGATTGACACCGAGTACTTCATAATAATCGCGCTTGGCCATATTTAGTTCCTGTCACCATTTTCAGTGTGTATCGATACTTCCGCTTTTCCTAGTTCATTGATTTTCAAGCAAACAACAAAGCGCAGAGCACGAAAAAGAGGTCTATTAATCTCTTTTGCCGCCTCTGCGCCAAGTACGCCAGATCTACAAAATTTATTTTTTGTCTTTAACTTCCTCAAACTCGGCGTCAACCACTTCGCCTTCAACTGATTTTTCGCGGCTATCCGAAGATGAAGCATCTGCTGCACCCGGCTGCGCTTGCGATTGCTGGTCATGACCTTGATACATTTTTTCGGCCAGTTTATGCGACGCTTCGGTCAACGCCTGGGTTTTAGCATCGATTTCATCTTTATTATCCGACTTCAAGGCTGCTTCCGCATCCTGCAATGCCGCTTCAATCTTGGATTTCTCATCTTCATCCAGTTGATCGCCATGTTCCTTCAGTGATTTTTTCACCGAATGGATGATCGCGTCGCACTGGTTGCGACTGGAAACCAGTTCCAGGATTTTGTGGTCTTCTTCCGCATGCGCTTCCGCATCTTTGACCATGCGTTCGACCTCTTCATCCGACAAGCCGGAACTCGCCTGTATTTTGATTTTGTTTTCCTTGCCTGTTGCCTTGTCTTTCGCTGACACATGCAAAATACCGTTGGCATCAATATCAAAAGCGACTTCAATTTGCGGCATGCCGCGCGGTGCTGGCGGAATATCGGTCAAATTGAATTGACCCAGGCTTTTATTACCTGAAGACATTTCACGTTCACCCTGCAACACATGAATCGTGACAGCAGTCTGATTGTCTTCCGCAGTCGAGAACACCTGTTGCGCCTTGGTCGGAATAGTTGTATTTTTTTGAATCAATTTGGTCATCACGCCGCCAAGTGTTTCAATACCCAGCGATAATGGCGTCACGTCTAGTAACAACACGTCCTTAACATCGCCCTGCAGCACACCGCCCTGAATAGCAGCACCCACCGCAACTGCTTCGTCAGGATTCACATCTTTACGCGGCTCCTTGCCAAAGATTTCTTTTACTTTCTCCTGAACTTTAGGCATACGGGATTGCCCGCCAACCAGAATCACATCGTCAATTTCAGAAGCGGAAACTCCGGCATCCTTCATCGCGATACGGCATGGTTCTACTGTACGCTCTATCAGTTCTTCAACCAGACTCTCCAGTTTTGCACGCGTAATTTTGACCGCCATATGCTTGGGTCCGCTCGCATCTGCTGTGATATAAGGCAGATTCACCTCGGTCTGCTGACTGGAAGAAAGCTCTATTTTGGTTTTTTCCGCCGCATCTTTCAAACGCTGCAACGCCAGCATATCCTGCTTGAGGTCAATGCCGTTTTCCTTCTTGAATTCATCGACCAGGTATTCAATAACGCGCGAATCAAAATCCTCACCACCCAGAAAAGTGTCGCCATTGGTTGCCAGCACTTCGAACTGGTGCTCACCTTCGACTTCTGCAATTTCGATAATAGAGATATCAAAAGTACCGCCACCGAGATCGTACACGGCGATTTTGCGGTCGCCTTCCTTCTTGTCCAGCCCAAATGCCAGTGCAGCAGCCGTGGGTTCATTGATGATCCGTTTGACTTCCAGACCGGCAATTCTGCCTGCGTCCTTGGTTGCCTGACGCTGGGAATCATTAAAATAGGCCGGAACGGTAATGACAGCTTCGGTTACAGGTTCGCCAAGATAATCCTCAGCCGTTTTCTTCATTTTCTTGAGCACTTGCGCAGAAACTTCCGGCGGCGCAATTTTTTTGTCGCGCACTTCGACCCATGCATCGCTGTTGCTTGCCTTGATAATCTTGTACGGCACCATCTTGATATCTTTTTGTACCATGTCCTCGTCAAAACGACGGCCAATCAGCCGCTTTACCGCAAACAAGGTATTACTCGGGTTAGTCACCGCTTGGCGTTTCGCAGATGCACCGACCAGAATTTCGTTGTCTTCCGTATAGGCAACGATTGACGGCGTCGTGCGGGCGCCTTCTGAATTTTCAACCACCTTGGGTTTGCCGTTCTCCATAATCGCCACACACGAATTGGTCGTACCCAAGTCGATACCGATAATTTTTGCCATGTTAAGATCCTTATAAATAAAAAAACAGTCTATGAATTAATTAGATAAATGGAGATACATTATCAAATTTCAAGCGCCAATCAGGCATCTTTTGCTTTGGAAACCATCACAAGCGCAGGCCGGATAACCCTGTCATGCAATTTGTAGCCTTTTTGCATAACCTGCACGACGGTATTGGGCGCTAATTCGGAATCTACGGTACACATTGCCTGATGCTGATGCGGATCAAATTTTTCACCCTCGGGATCGATGACTTTGATATTAAATTTGTCAAATACTGTGGTTAATTGCTTTTGTGTGAGTTCCATGCCGTTCTTGAAATTTTCGACGCTGGCATTTTCGACGGCCAATGCTGCTTCCAGACTATCCATGACAACCAGTAACTCAGCAGAAAAACTTTCAACGGCATACTTATGCGCGTTGGCGACATCGGTCTGCGCGCGCTTGCGAATATTTTCAGTCTCTGCTTTTGCACGTATCCAGGCATCATGATGTTCAGCCGCCTTCAATTCTGCCGCCTTCAGCAATTGATCCGGGTCAGCCTGCGGCGCTGGCGCTATTTCTCCTTGTTCGCCAGTCTGAATTATTTCATCGACAGCCTCAAACGCTCCATCCTTTTTAGTTTCCAGCAATTCTTCAGATTCACCGGGTTGTGTATCTTGCGGATTCTGTGAATTTTGCATCGTTCCTCCTAATAGATTATCAGGGGGTTATAAGGACGATTTTCAGGATTTCAAGCTTTTTCAGAAATATTTTTACGATGCCAAGAAAAGGATTGATGTCAAAGTAGTGCGGGATATCAACATTCGTTAATTTTTTATTCTGTGTGCAAGCACGCTGGCCATACCCGTATAATTTTGCGGCGTCATGGCCAGCAGCCTGTTTTTTTCAGCTTCCGGAATATCCAGACCACGGATAAATTGATGGAGCACCTCCCGGGTTATACCGCTTTTGCCACGCGTCAACGCTTTTAATTGTTCATAGGGATTCGGCACGGCAAAACGGCGCATGACTGTTTGAATCGGTTCGGCCAATACTTCCCAGGTATTATCCAGATCATGCGCCAGTTGATCTGGATTGGCTTCCAGTTTGGCGAGACCTTTGGCGCAGGAGTCATACGCAAGTAGCGTGTGTCCCATCGCTACACCCATATTGCGCAGCACTGTCGAATCCGTCAGATCGCGCTGCCAGCGTGAAACAGGTAATTTTTCGCTTAAATGCCGAAGTATCGCATTGGCAATTCCCAGGTTGCCTTCAGAGTTTTCAAAATCAATGGGGTTCACTTTGTGCGGCATCGTTGATGAACCCACCTCGCCTGCCTTTGTTTTTTGCTTGAAGTAACCCAGTGAAACATATCCCCAAACATCCCGGTTCAAATCCAGCAAAATGGTATTGATACGCGCATACGCGTCAAACAGTTCCGCGATAGTATCGTGCGGCTCAATCTGCGTCGTGTAAGGATTAAATGTCAGCCCCAGCGATTCAACGAATGATTGCGCAATATGCTCCCAGTCCAGATCCGGGTATGCAGACAAATGCGCATTGTAATTACCGACCGCGCCATTGATTTTGCCCAGTATGGATACATCCAGAAGCTGCTTTCTACCGCGCTGCAAACGATAGACGACATTGGCAATCTCCTTGCCCAACGTGGTTGGAGTCGCCGCTTGTCCGTGCGTACGGGCAAGCATGGGCATTTCCGCCAATTGATGCGCCAGTTTGGTCAATATGGCAATGATTTGATCGAATGCGGGCAACATGACCTGCTCGAGGCTTTGTTTAAGCATCAAGCCATGCGAAAGATTGTTAATATCTTCGGATGTACATGCAAAATGAATAAATTCGGATGCATTGGCAATTTCACGATTATCTGCAAGTGTTTGTTTTAACCAGTATTCAACCGCTTTGACGTCATGATTGGTTGTCGCTTCAATCGCCTTGACAGCTTCCGCATCGGATACCGAAAAATTTGCCACAAGTGTATCGAGTTGGTCATTGGTTTCATCGGTGAATGGCTGAACCTCGACAATTCCCGGCTCATTACTGAGCGCTTTAAGCCAGGCAACTTCCACTTGTACGCGAAAACGTATCAGCGCAAATTCACTAAAAAAAAACTGCAACGCAGCGACCTTTTGTTGATATCTGCCATCAAGTGGCGACACTGCGGTAATCGGGGAAAATTGCATAACATCCTCAAACTAGACTGAAACAAGAAGACACACAGCCTGCGGGCAGCGCATCAAACAGAATAAAAAAATCAGAAACTTGAGCCAAGATCGTCACTCGGCACGAAACTGCCATTCACATTGAGCCAGATCTCTCCGGTAATACATCGACGATGCTCGACGCATTTGTCGCAAAACAATCGGAAACTTGCTGACTGGAACTTGTAGATATGGTTGCAATAGTAATTGGCGGATTGACAGTAATACCGAATCCACTGGGCTGGGATGAAAACTGGTTGGTCACATCAAAGCAGATATCGCTGTTCACGATAAGGTTGATTGCATCCGCCTGAGTATTTGCGATACACGTGGATATATTTTGAGCAAAAGAATCTAAAGGATTTGGAATACCCGGGAAACCTATTGTTATGCCGGTCGTCTGGAATGACGTAATATTGGCGGTGCTTAATACGGAAATACCGGTCGGCTGAATTGGCGCAGGCGGCACGCAGAAATTGGCGTTTTCAGGAGCGGGCACATCAATGCATTGGCCATTCGTTGTAATACTGACGACATTGCCACTCTGGGTGATAACCATGTCCTCGAGCAATTGCGTCGTATTACTGCATGCGGGCACGTTTCCGTTGCCGTTAGTACGTTGTATGAGCGCCAGTACATTTGGCATTTTTTCAACAAATGTCGGACTCTCCCGTCCCCAGGGGCCGCCAAGCACAAAAACTTCATCGTTCTTGACACCCACGTATATTCCCGTGGCTCGATAAAATCTGAACAACCAGGGATCAATCGTTTGAGTCGCCTGATGACTGGGAAACAGTCCAGGAAAATTATTTTCCGCCCAGTTGAACACAGTTTCAATTTCATTGGTCGTCGCGGCATGAGCCGGATTGAAACTGGCCACCAAACCAAACAGACATAATGACGAAACCAGTGACTTGATGTAACGCTTCACGCTAACTCTCCTTCTTTCGATTACCTGAAAAACAACACTATATTTTTAGACACCCCTATGCCTTAGCGACAATGCAACAACATGTCACACCACACGTAAAAATGGATCAGAACTTCGAATTCACTTGATTTTATAATCAGCAACCCGCCATACTTCATCCTTTTCTTTGGACAGTGTTATCGTTTCCAATGCCAGTCCTTTTATTTTGAACGTTGCATAAAACTGAACCACGACATATTCACCCTTGGGTAACCCTGATGCGCCATCGGTATAACCGGCAGTCGCGATATACCGCGCTTCCATTAACCCCAACGGTTCACGGATGGCTTTAATGGTTTTTATCCAGTCTGCTTCAGTCTTGTTGTGGCGAAGATGTGGAGACGCCATCCTCCAGCTTTCGACATATTGACCGTCATCGGCCAATGCAAGCCATGAACGCGCGCTGCCTTCAATCGCTTTGATTAAGTCATTTTCTTCTGCATGGACAGCACATGAACAGATCAGCAAAAATAATAACGCAATAATTTTTTTTATCATTTGATACCTCAATGTATAGTTTATGGCAGGCATCATTCCGCTCCGGCCTAGCGTTCAAAATAAATTTATTCAGAAAGAAAATTGTCATTCAACGATAATCCCTCCACCCAGGCAAACCCTGCTCTCGTAGATGACGACCGATTGTCCTGGCGTCACAGCCCACTGAACCTGCGCGAAATCAACCTGGCATTCTCCATTGTTAAAATTTGCAATCGTGCATGGCGCATCCTTCTGGCGGTAGCGTGTCTTTGCCGCATACACCCAGTTGCAGTGCGGTTTTTCACCGCCGACCCAGGTTAAATCAGCAGCGTTAAGTGAAGGCTGCAACAGGCGGAGATGGTCATGTCCCTGCACTACAATCAGAACATTCTCTGCAAGATTTTTACCGCAGACAAACCACGGTTCATCGCCCCCTTCCCGTGTCCCGCCAATGCCCAGTCCCTGCCGTTGCCCGATGGTGTAATACATCAATCCGACATGTTTACCGACCACTTTGCCTTCTGGCGTCTGAATATCACCCGGTTCATGCGGCAGATAGCGGTTTAAAAATTCGCGGAACGGACGCTCGCCGATAAAACAGATACCGGTACTGTCTTTCTTGGCAAAGTTGGGTAAATTGAGGTCTTTCGCAATTTTTCTTACCTCACGCTTATAGAGATGTCCTATCGGAAACAGGGTATTGGCAAGCTGTTCCTGATTCAGACGGTACAGAAAATAGCTTTGATCCTTGGTACCGTCCTCGCCTTTGAGCAATTGGAATTTACCATTAAATTCATTCACCTGCGCATAATGCCCAGTCGCAATATAATCTGCACCTAGTTTATGCGCATGATCCAGAAATGCCTTGAATTTGATTTCGGCGTTACACAACACATCCGGGTTCGGTGTCCTCCCAGCTTGATATTCCCTCAGAAAATTGGAAAAAACACGGTCCTTGTATTCCGCTGAAAAATTGACCGCTTCAATTGGAATATCGAGGATATCAGCGACCGAAACCGCATCCAGAAAGTCCTGGCGAGAAGAGCAGTACTCTTCAGTGTCATCATCTTCCCAATTCTTCATAAACAAGCCGGTCACAGCGTAGCCCTGCTGCTTGAGCAGATAGGCCGCCACGGATGAGTCAACGCCACCCGACATACCGACAATTACATGCTTTTTTCCCATAACGTTAATTATAGTGCGTCAATATTTCCAATGGATAGCGTTTGTCTTCCAAGAAATCCTGAATACATTGCTTAACGAGAGGGCTACGATGGCGCATGGTCAGCGCCTCAATCTGCGGCAAGTCATACCAGCTTGCATTCACAATGCAGGCTTCACGCACATAATCCGGGTCGAAATCAGAGACACTTCCCGAAAAAGCAAAACGCAAATAGGTTGTATCATTTTCAGAGAAGTGCCATTGATAAATGCCTAACAGCCATTCCGGTGTAAAGGTATAACCGGTTTCTTCCAGCGTTTCTCTAATAACGGCCTGAACTAACGACTCGCCCGCTTCCAGATGTCCAGCCGGCTGATTGAATACTGTAATGGTATCCGGAGAAATTTTTTCTTCCACTAGTAAAAAATTTCCCTTTTGTTCGACAACTGCAGCGACAGTTACATTCGGTTTCCAAATCATAATTTTAGATAGGCTCAAGTTAATTTTTCTTTTTCTGAGTCTAGTAGTGTATCGCTTTTTGCCTTTTCAAACCGATAATCATATACAGCAAATAAAAAGAAAACACCGCTGCAAAAAAACACCATATCGAAATAAATGTCTTTGCATACAATAAAACAGTCCCCAATACCGACAGGGCGATAATGACTCCAAAATAACGCACGTATTTTTGCGACGACAGCAATAACGGGATCAGTATGATTAATACATACGCTCCGCGCACTGTCAGACGCGGCACAAAATCATCGAACAACAGTTTCAGTTCGTACGATATCGATTGATGTATCAACGATACTGTCATCCAGTCAGCAAATAACACTACGGGAATAACCATAGCCAGGCCAAACAGCCCCCCCGTCACCGCCATGATGAAAAAAAGCCGTTTTTTGGCGTTTGAGGTTTCTATGGCATAACATGAATAAGGTATCCAGAATAGCCAGAAAAAATGTGAAAAAAATACAAAACTCAATGCAGGTAATCACATCGATTCGATGTTCCCGGTCTCCAGCACCAACCAAAGCCATCCTTCAGCAGCCTGCTGTATCCCAAAAAACAGCGGATAAAGCGCAAAAGGCCAATAAATACGGTCAACCAAGCGCACTTTGTATACACAATACATACCGGCAGAAATCAATCCGGCAGACACTGCAAAGCTGGCTGTGGCAGAAAAACACATGCTCTAAATGACCCTATCTGATAATCTTACACTTCAGATTCATGATTGCCCTGTAGTTTTTGACGTAATAATTTGACGTAATAAATTTTGTAAAAGGCTATGCCTAGACTGCAATAAAGTGGAATGTTAATATTGCAAATGTCAAATAAGTAAGTAATATGGTAGTGTAATATTTTAGACAAGTCATTTCGTCATGGACTTTAAATGTTGCGACCATGATTAAGTTGGATGCTTCGTTGACTAATTGACTCGTTTTTCTGGATTCTTGCAACAATTATGATTCTTCGCAGTTTAAGAAGACATTGGCTTGAATCCGGAAACCTGTTATATACTTAATCATGATTATTGCCTGGGTGGAGTTCTGGCAAGATTAAAATGATTTTAAACACTAAATCAAAGAGAGAGGAATTAAAATGAAAAAAATTGCAATCGCTGCTTTCGCTTCAATGTTTATTTTTGGATCTACCGCGACAATGGCCAGCGGAAACCTGGAGTCTTCACTAACACCTGTTAGCGCCGAGAATGTTTTGAACTGGATGAATTGCAAAGACCTGGATGCTAATGCTACAGTAAAAAGCAGAACTAAAGTACATAACGGCAAGGTTGTTGTCGTTAAATGTGCTGATATCAACAAGATTGTTGCTGATGCAGAAATGCCTGTCAGTAATTAATTTTCATATTGGGTCTATATTTTTATATAGACCCAACTTTCTGTCGCACCCCGTTCTTCATCTGCTCTGATTCATTCTTCAACAATCCCAAATTCCTTCTTGAACAAATTCACTCAGGACTGCGGGTAATCGTGTTTTCCAAAAATCCACATCGTACGAAAGTGCTTGCCTGCCCGATGTAACATCCGGTCTAACGCATCCCTATTGTTTTTTTCGCTGCGTATTTGTTATGATCATTCCATGCAGACAATAAAAGCATTTCTAGCTATAGCGTTACTTGGACTGGTCATTTTTGTGATGGCCTGCATTGTTTCACCCAAAATTTTCACCAAAACAGCCTATGCACTGGTAAAACTCGAATTTGAAGATATCCCTGAGTTTTCCGGTACATCATTGCATCAATTATCCAGGAATAACAATGATTCCGGTTACATCATTGTCGATGTACGCACACCAGAAGAGCGGAATGTTTCCATAATTGATGGCGCCATTGATCAAGAATCATTCGAGCGCAACCGCTCTGTTTACCAAAATCAAAGGATTATTGTCTATTGTACGATTGGTTATCGCAGTGGATTCTATACCCGGTCACTGCGGCAAGAGGGCTTTGATGCTTATAATTTGAGCGAGGGTATTCTCGGATGGACGCACATCAATGGACGGCTACTCAATCACAAAAAACAGCCCACCAAACAGGTTCATGTATACAGCCGTCCCTGGAATCTTGGTGTGAAAAATGGCGTCGCCGTTTTTTAACAATGAACAAGTCATCAGAATCCAGTACAGCAAGGCGTTCACTCAATCACAACCACTCGTTCTAGATAAATTTGACGATTCTGCATTTGCAGATTTATCAATCGTATTACTTCAAATCATTCGCATTTACCTGTTTCAAACAATAAATATCAGTTATTATTCAGCCTGTAACAATTCTTCAATCAATGGGCAAGAGATGGCTTATGCATAGGTTTATTCTATTATTTTTCGTCATTTCCAACGGGTTTGTTTTTTCATCGACTCGTGCTGAAACCTGGATACTGCCGCCTGCGGAAATTGATATTTTTGGCCAAATACGCACGACACAGGCTGGCCGGGCAGATACGCTGCTGGATATTGCGCGCCAGTATGACATTGGGCAGACTGAAATTGTGCTGGCCAACCCCAATGTCGATCGCTGGATGCCGGATGACGGTTCAGAAGTCGTGCTGCCCAGCCGCTATATTTTCCCGCAGGCCGAGCGCAAGGGTCTGGTATTGAATCTTGCTGAAATGCGGCTATATTACTTTCCCGAACCCAAAAAAGGCGAGAAACCGGTAGTGATGACATTTCCAATGGGCATCGGTAGAATGGACTGGGATACGCCATTAGGCATTTCAAGAATTATTGAAAAAAAGAAAGATCCGACCTGGACACCACCGGAATCAATCAAAAAACACAGAATTGCCTCTGGCGAACCACCGCTGCCCGATATCGTACCGCCAGGCCCGGATAATCCGTTAGGCCGCCATGCTATGCGGCTGAGTATCGGCAAGGGGTCCTATCTTATCCATGGAACAGTTAAGCCATTCGGCGTTGGTATGCGCGTTTCATCGGGGTGTATTCGTCTGTACCCGGAAGATATAGAAAATTTATTCGACAAGGTTCCGTTGGGAACCCAGGTTAATATCGTCAACCAACCCATCAAATTAGGCTGGGTACTCAATCAATTATATATTGAACTTCATCCGCCGCTGGAAGAAGACGAAGCGAAATACGCTGATTACAAGCAAAACGTCATAGATGCCATTAACAATTTTCTGGCACAAAAAAACAGCCAAGCAAGACTGTCCGTTGATTTTGAAATAAATTATGAGGCTCTGGAAAAAGCCATACTGGAGAAAAACGGAATACCCGCTTTAATTTCGCGTACTCAACCGCAAACGGGCTGAAGTTGAATGATGTGTCACGAGACAAAAACAAACAACGCAAAACCAATCCCGGTCATTGTAGCAATCATACCGATAGCGCACCGCCGTGCGATTAACGCGCTGCCGACAAAATAAATGAGACCGAGTTTGAAAGCGATATTGGACATTATACCCAGTGAAATCGCGGTGATAGCCTCAGCCGCTTCGAGCTTTCCAAGTTTGAACAGATGCAAGCTCGACAGGGTAATGGCATCAACATCCGTCAGGCCCGATACCATAGCGACGACATACAGCCCGCTGCTCCCGGCAATATCGGACAACCAGGCTGCAAAAAAAAGCACAACGGCATAAAGCAAACCAAATCCCGCAGCGATACGAATCTCTGCCGGATTGTTAATCTCAGGGACAGGAATATCACTGTGTTGATTGAATTGACGCCACCAGTAAACTGTCGCACCGAGCCCAAACAACAGACCGCTGCCCAGTACCGGCAGCAATTGCGGCAGGATACCGGGCACAACGACTGAACTGATAATTGCAAGACGAATCAGCACGGTCAGATTGGCAATCAAAATAACAACAATCGCCAGTTGCATAAAATATTGATTGTCCTTGCTCAGTCTTGTATAGACGAGCGTCGTTGCCGTACTGGAAACCAGGCCGCCCAACAAACCCAACAGCGAAGCCCCCTGACGTTTTCCCACCCAACGCAACGCTACGTACCCAGCCAGACTGATACCCGAAATCAGCACGACCATTAACCAGATTTGATAAGGATTAATGGCCTGATAAGGTCCAAAATTCTCATCCGGCAATATGGGCAAGATAATAAAAGTGAGTACTGCAAACTGTAAAATTGAAACCAAATCGCGCCGTCCCAGATTCTGGGTAATACCATGCAGTTCAGTTTTAAAATACAGGAGTATCGTCGTAATAATGCCCAGCATAACCGCCAATTTGGTATCGCCATACCAGACAATTGCGCCCAGGCCATAACAGATAATAATTGCAGCAACCGTAGTCGTGCCGGGATCGACAGCACTTTCGTCCCGGTGCCGCATATACGCGGCAATAGTCATTAAGCCGACAATCAGCAACCCGCCCACCAGAAACCCAGCCGCGTTTGTTTTTTCCGACAACATCGCGGCCAGCGTCCCAAACAGGGCAACCAGCGCAAATGTCCTCAATCCTGCGCGAGAGTTCGGGCTACGCTCACGTTCCAAACCAATGAGTAAACCAATTGCCAGACTCGTCGCAAAATGCGGCAAATGAAAAAGCGCACTGTCCTGAAAAAATTCGATATTCATGATGCTATCGAATCACTGTCCAACTGTTTTTCTGCTTGAGACCAATGCTCAAGCAATAACTGCAGTGTTGTTCTGCCATTAAATTCGTTAATCTGCAATCGATAAACCGCATTGATCATATCGGGTAATGGCTCATTATGAAAAAACAGTATAGCGTCATAGCTCATACTGGAAGACACCTTGGTTCCAGCACAGTCCGGATCCATTTTTTTCAATTTCAATTTCAGATGCTTGTCACCCACGATACGTTGGTTCTCAACATAAAATGTCGCATTAAAAGCCGGCTGAGGAAACCCCTGTCCCCAGACTTGCCCGGTCAGGTGGCCCGCCAGTTCCATATTGATCTCAGAGTCCTCCAGATCGCCGTCTGTCTCAATCACGCGCGTCAAGTCCGCCTCGGTCAGCAATGATTGTACGGTTTCCTCAAATGCGTCACAAAATTTCTCAAAACCATCCGCATGGATCGTCAAGCCGGCGGCAGCGGCATGGCCGCCAAATTTCTGAATCAATCCCGGATAACGTTTGGAAACCAGATCCAGCGCATCGCGTAAATGAAAACCCTTGATGGAGCGTCCCGAGCCTTTCATTTCACCGTCATTACCCGGTGCAAAAATAATAACCGGACGATGATATTTATCCTTGATACGCGATGCCAGAATGCCAATGACGCCCTGATGCCATTCATGATCAAACAAACAAATACTGAAAGCGGACCGGATTCGGTCATTTTCCGCACTCAGTGTATTTTCCAGCTTGGATAACGCGCTGTCCTGCATATCCGACTCGATCTCACGGCGCTGAACATTGAGTGCATCCAGTTTCCGGGCAATCTCTTCAGCATAGGCCGCATCATCTGTAATCAGGCATTCAATCCCCAGTGACATGTCATCCAGGCGCCCGGCAGCATTCAACCGCGGCCCCAATATAAAGCCCAAATCGTAGGTAGACGTTTGTTTCGGATTTCGGCGGGCGACCTTAAGCAGTGCATTGATCCCCGCACAGGCCACTCCTTTTTGAATGCGGCTCAAGCCTTGCTGTACCAGAATGCGGTTATTGTCATCAAGCCGGACAACATCCGCCACCGTGCCGAGTGCAACCAGATCCAGATAACTGGCAAGATTCGGTTCTTTTTTATCCAGAAAAGCACCCCGTTGACGAAGCGTTGCGCGCAGGGCCAGCATCAAGTAAAAAACCACACCGACACCGGCAATACATTTACTTGGAAACGTGCAACCCGGCTGATTAGGATTGATAATCGCCGTCGCGTCAGGCAACTCATCGCCGGGCAAATGATGATCGGTAATCAATACGTCCATGCCCAACGCTTTTGCTGCTTGTACACCATCGATACTGGCAATGCCATTATCCACCGTAATCAGCACATCGGGCTGCTTTGTTGTATAGGCCAGTTGAACGATCTCTGGCGTCAGGCCATATCCATATTCGAAACGATTGGGCACCAGATAATCAACAACCGCGCCCATTTTGCGCAACACCCGCAGGCCAACTGCGCACGCTGTTGCGCCGTCGGAATCGTAATCAGCGACTATGAGCAAGCGTTTCCCGGCTTCGATTGCGTCGGCCAGCAGACTGGCCATGGAATTAATATGCTTGATGTGATCAAAGGGAATAAGACGAGCCAGCCCCGTCTCAAGCTGCTCAGGATTTTCAATGCCGCGCGCTGCATAGATGCGGGCCAGAACGGGTGGCAATCCACAACGGTGCAATGCATCAAAAGCTTTGGATTCAAATGTGCGTACGGTTATTTTAGGCATTAGTCCTATTTTTACACAAAATCGGCAACGCTTACAGTCGTACGCACATCGCCAAATTGATGCGCCTTACTTCATTCCTCTGGTTCGCTGACTATTTTCTCGGCTTTCAGCATATATAATCTGCGGCTATCCGCACTTAATACCGTAAATTTAAAATCATCAATAACGACCGATTCATTTCGAGTTGGTAGTCTGCCAAACTTGTTCAGCACCAGTCCGCCGACGGTGTCATAGTCATCATCGTTAAAATTGGCGCCAGCAACTTCATTGAAATTATCAATTTCCGTGATCGCCTTTATTCGATAATGGTCCTCTTTTTCCAGCACAATATTATCTTCATCTTCATCGAAATCATACTCGTCTTCTATTTCACCCACTATTTGCTCGAGTACATCTTCAATGGTGACAATCCCGGCCACGTCGCCATATTCATTCACGACGATCGCAATGTGATTGCGGTTCTTACGAAAATCCTTCAACAGCACATTGAGTTGTTTGGATTCAGGGATAAAAACAGCGGGACGCAACATAGACCGGATATTAAATTCTTCTTCTCCTGCATAATAACGCAACAGATCTTTCGCCAGCAAAATACCAATGACATTGTCTTCGCATCCTTCTGTTACCGGAAAGCGCGAATGCGCGGTTTCTATGACAAATGGGATAAATTTATCCGGTGTTTCGCTGATATCGATCACATCCATTTGAGAACGCGGGATCATGATATCGCGCGCCTGCATTTCAGATACCTGCATGACGCCTTCAATCATGCTGAGCGCATCCGAATCAAGCAGATTCCGTTCAAAAGCCGAGTGCAGTAACGTGATGAGTTGCTTTCGATCTTCCGGTTCGCGCGAGAGCATGTTACTGACACGCTCAAGCCAACCCGTTTTAGGCGAGGGATCGTCCATATACTGGTTTAATTTGATTGATAAAGTACATATAAAAAAGGATAAAATGCATTATTCTGATGGCGCTACCGCAGATGACTCTGCATAGGGGTCTTGAATACCAAAGCGGGCCAGAATGCTGGTTTCCATTTTTTCCATAATCAGCGCATCATCATTTTCGATATGATCGTAGCCCTGCAGGTGCAAAACGCCATGAACGGTCAGATGTGCATAATGCGCCATCAGCGGTTTATGCTGCTGCTGCGCTTCTTTTTTTACCACGTCTGCGCATAACACAATGTCGCCGGACAATGGATCGGTGTCATCGTAGACAAAGGTCAACACATTGGTCGCATAATCTTTACCGCGATAACTCTGATTCAAGGCGCGTCCTTCAGCCGTATCCACGATGCGAATCACAATTTCGGCATCCTGCGCATCCTCCCCCAGCGCCGATCTAACCCAGCGTCTGAATTGCGGACGCACTGGCAATTCCGCCATATCCGAATCATTGGTTGCATATTGCACAGCGAGTTTGAAAGATTTCACCATATCCTGTTCAGGATTAAAACAATCTGCACAGAAAGCTATTCAGCATCCTGTTCCTGTTGGTCATGTTTTTCATAGGCATCTACAATGCGCTGAACCAGCGGATGCCTGACCACATCTTCAGAGCCAAAATGGGTAAACGCAATACCCCGTATGTTTTTTAGCACCTGCTTGACTTCGGTCAGGCCGCTTTTTTGATGCTTCGGCAAATCAATCTGGGTAATATCGCCTGTAACCACGGCCTTTGAACCGAACCCAATACGTGTCAGAAACATTTTCATTTGTTCCGGCGTGGTATTCTGCGCCTCATCCAGAATAATAAATGACTGATTCAGCGTTCGGCCACGCATAAATGCCAGTGGCGCGATTTCTATGACCTGACGGTCGAACTGTTTACTGGTTTTATCGAATCCCATTAAATCGTACAGCGCATCGTAGAGCGGACGCAGATAAGGATCCACTTTCTGTGTCAGATCGCCCGGCAGAAAACCCAGCCGTTCGCCAGCCTCTACCGCAGGTCTTACCAGTATCAGACGCGTCACCAGTTCCCGCTCCAAGGCATCAACTGCGCTGGCAACAGCCAGATAGGTTTTTCCGGTGCCTGCCGGACCGATGGCAAATGTAATGTCGTGATTCTGGATTTGGTGCAGATACTGTGTCTGGCGTTGTGTACGGCCGTACAAATTGGCGCGACGCGTCATCAGCAACGGAGAAGCATCTTCCGTTGCAAACACTTCTTCATCGGTTTGTTCAAGCGGTTTTTTTGGAACTTTGGCCTCAATGAGTCCGAGTTGAATCTGTTCCAGACTCAAATGATGGCGCGACTGGTTATAGAATCGTCTTAAGACCTGCGCGGCAAGCTGTGTCTGATTAAATTCGCCATGCACACTGAAATGTTCACCGCGTCGGGATATGGTAACATCGAGTGCTGTTTCAACCTGTTTCAGGTTTTCATCAAGTGCACCGCACAAATTTGCCAGTCGTTGATTATCTGCAGGTGTAAATGAAATCTCTATTGGTTTGGGTTTCAATGTTGAATGTTGCTGTTTAGATAACTTGATTTTGTCAGCAGGAGGCAAACTTTGCAAGCAAAATACATGTTTTTATACATCGGTTATTTCACCGCGCAGTGAGTGTGGCAGTGCATCGGTAATCTGCACATTAATAAAACGGCCGATCAAACCCTTATCCCCGGCGAAATTGACGACACGATTATTATCGGTACGGCCAAAAATCTCATCCGCATTTTTCCTGGAAATGCCTTCTACCAGAATACGCTGCCGACTGCCAATCATATGCTGACTGATTTTGCGTGATTGCTGATTAATTTGCGCTTGCAGGCGTTGCAGTCTTTCAAGCTTGACAGCATGCGGCGTATCATCAGGCAGATCGGCCGCCGGCGTGCCGGGGCGGGCGCTGTAAATGAAGCTGAAGGAATCGTCGAAATTCACTTCTTCCACGAGCTTCATGGTCGCCTCGAAATCAGCTTCTGTCTCTCCCGGAAAGCCGACGATAAAATCGGACGACAGGGAAATTTCCGGACGTATGGCTTTTAACCGGCGAATAATCGATTTATATTCCAGCACGCTGTAACCGCGTTTCATCGCAGCCAGAACACGGTCTGACCCCGATTGCACCGGCAAATGCAAGTGGCTGACAAGCTTGGGTAAATCACCATAAGCTGCGATCAATCGCGCAGTGAATTCTTTCGGGTGCGACGTGGTATAACGGATGCGTTCAATACCCGGTATATCGTGAATGCATTCGATCAGCAACGCAAAATCTGCAATTTCACCATCATCCATGACACCGAGATACGCATTGACATTCTGCCCGAGCAAGGTAATTTCTTTGACCCCCTGATCGGCGAGCACCGCAATGTCGGTTAATACATCGACCAATGGTCTGGAGACTTCCTCGCCACGCGTATAAGGCACCACACAAAAGCTGCAGTATTTGCTGCACCCCTCCATAATGGACACAAAAGCGGTTGCCCCTTCTGTGCGCGCGGGCGGCAAGTGATCGAATTTTTCAATTTCCGGAAATGTGATATCGACCTGCGATTTCCCGGTCGTTTTGCGTTTTTCAATCAGTTGTGGCAATCGGTGCAGAGTTTGCGGGCCAAAAACGATATCGACAAACGGTGCTCTGCTCACAATCGCCTTGCCTTCCTGGCTGGCGACACAACCCCCCACGCCAATTAATAGATTTGGATTTGACGCCTTCAGATGTTTGACGCGCCCGAGATCATGAAACACTTTTTCCTGTGCTTTTTCACGCACAGAACAGGTATTAAACAGGATAACATCCGCTTGCGCCGGATCATCGGTCTGTTCCATGCCATGCGCAGCATGCAATACGTCGGCCATTTTGGCCGAATCATATTCGTTCATCTGGCAGCCAAACGTTTTAATATAAAGCTTGTTACTCACTGAAAGAATGGAATTGAGAATTTTTTTTGTGGACTCTGTTTTTTAAGCTGCTTTTCTTCCTCTTTGGCCAGCTGTATTTCTTCCGGTGTCAGAAACCAGATACGATGCAAAAATCCCATATTATCAACCTGGTAGCGGATGTGACCTTTTTGTGTCAGCATTGTCGGCATGACCAGCAGATTATTGGTATCCCTGATTTGACCACCGACGCCCATCACCATTGTTTTTTTGTCGATTTTAAATTCAGGATACGAATAAGATTTAAGTTTGCCAAACTTGCTGTCTATCGGAAAATTCCTGATCATCTGCGCGTAGCCATGACTAACCATACACGCCAATATGATCATGGTTATGCACTGAAGCACCCGCTTTTTGTTCATTCTATTCAGAACATTCAACTCAAGGCTATTCAAATAAAAAACAACACCAGACAAACGTAAAGATGGTGGCGAATCAGGGATTTGAACCCCGGACCAACGGATTATGATTCCGCTGCTCTAACCACTGAGCTAATTCGCCACACGGAAAGACAAGAGGCAGCATTTTGCCCTTGAGACGTTGGCTTGTCAAGATCAAAGACGTGGATTGACAAGGGCTTATCTGCTACGTATTTCAAATCCAACAATTTTTTACACACCTGATTAGTGCTCATCCTGCCAGCATTGGTTCCTTATTGGATCTTCAAGCAGCCGCACGCGAAGCACGTTTGCGCTCATGCTCGAGCAGCAGTTTTTTGCGGATACGGATGGTTTTCGGCGTAATTTCAACCAGTTCATCATCGGCGATAAATTCGATCGCCGATTCCAGCGTCAACTGTATCGGCGGGGTCAGCACTACGGCTTCATCGGTACCCGACGCACGGAAATTGGTCAACTGCTTGCCCTTGATCGGGTTAACCACCAGATCGTTATCGCGGCTGTGTATGCCGATCACCATGCCTTCATAAAGTCGGTCTCCCGGACTGACAAACATGCGTCCGCGTTCCTGCAGTTTCCACAACGCATACGCCACCGCTTCACCATGCTCGCCCGAAATCAGTACGCCGTTTCTGCGCGGCGGAATGTCCGAGCGTATTGGCGCAAACTCATCAAACACGTGGCTGATCAGGCCGGTGCCGCGCGTCATGGTCATGAATTCCGACTGGAAGCCGATCAGGCCACGCGCCGGAATACGATAATCCAGACGCACGCGCCCTTTGCCATCAGAAACCATATCCTGCAACTCGCCGCGCCGTTCACCCAGCGCTTCCATCACGCCGCCCTGACTGGATTCCTCCACATCAACCGTGAGCATTTCAAACGGCTCGCATTTGACGCCGTCAATCTCGCGCACCACCACCCTCGGGCGCGATACTGCAAGTTCATAACCTTCCCGGCGCATATTTTCCAGCAGAATCGTCAGATGCAGTTCGCCGCGGCCTGAAACCAGAAACGCATCGGTGTCGCCGGTTTCTTCCATACGCATGGCGACATTGGTCAGCAACTCCTTTTCCAGCCGTTCGCGCAACTGACGGCTGGTGACAAACTTGCCTTCCTGTCCAGCAAACGGCGAGGTATTGACCTGAAATGTCATCGATATGGTCGGTTCGTCAACCATACTGATCGGCAAGGCTTCAGGATTATCAACGTCTGCAACTGTTGTGCCGATACTGAGCTCTTCAATTCCGTTGATCGACACAATATCGCCAGCCAGCGCCTCAGCCACCTGTTCGCGTTCAAGGCCACGGAAACACAGCACCTGATTCACTTTTTTTCGAGCCACCTTATCACCCGTCATCACCATAACTTCCTGACCGGGTTTCAACCGCCCACGCCGGATACGGCCGATGCCGATGCGCCCGACAAAACTCGAATAATCCAGCGTGCTGATCTGTAACTGCAACGGTTCATCGGGGTTGCCTTCAGGCGCCTTGACATGCTCGATAATGGCCTCGAACAATGGACGCATATTCTCGCCCGGTTGCGTGTAATCCAGAGAAGCATAGCCATTCAACGCCGATGCATACACCACTGGAAAATCGAGCTGCGCATCACTCGCGCCAAGTTTGTCGAACAGATCGAATGTCTGGTCAATGACCCAATCCGGGCGCGCGCCCGGCCGGTCGACCTTGTTCACCACCACAATCGGATTCAATCCCAACGCCAGCGCTTTTTTGGTGACAAACCGCGTCTGCGGCATCGGCCCTTCCACCGCATCGACCAGCAGCAATACGCCATCGACCATCGACAAAACCCGCTCGACTTCCCCACCAAAATCCGCATGCCCCGGCGTATCGACGATATTGATATGAACGCCTTCGTAATCAATCGCGCAGTTCTTGGACAAAATTGTGATGCCGCGCTCACGTTCGATATCGTTTGAATCCATGATGCGCTCCGAAACCTGCTGATGCGCGGCAAAAGTCCCCGCCTGGTGCAACAACTTGTCAACCAGCGTGGTTTTGCCATGATCTACGTGGGCAATAATCGCGATATTACGGATAGGGCGGGACATAAAAAAATTCCTCAAAATATACAGTTACAGACACTCAACAGGGGCAGCATTATATCAGTCAATGATTGACAAGGCTAATGTGCAAAAAGGCATTGTTTTTGGTACAAATCGGGAGATGGGGGTTTTGGTGGGGAAAATAAGCGACGCAGTTGTAACAACACTTGATTGGATGTTGAGGACTAATACGCACCAAGTATTTATTTTAAATACCGGGAGTTTGAGTATAATAAATTTTGTACTTGATAATGATAGTTAAGTAAAGGAATTTTCATGATGAAGGCAGAATTTACAGCAATTATCGAAATCGCTCCGGAAGGCGGTTATTAGGCTATCTGTCCCGAAATTCCCGGCGCTAATGGGCAAGGTGAGTCCGTTGAAGAAACAAAAAACAATTTAAAAGAAGAACTGATTCTAGAGGATCGGCAAGATGACATCATGCGCGGGTTAATCTGAAGACGCCATTTAGAAAAAATTTGGATGTTGTTTGGAAGAGTAGCGGAATCCCTTTCGGTACGTCCCGCTGCTACTCTCCCATTGCAACATACGCCAAAACGCGCACACACAAATACGCGAAGAGCATCAACCAAGAAACGCACCGGAAGCTCATAATAGGGTTATCCGGCTGACTCTTGAAGGACGGGGGAGTAGGTTTTGTTTCAGCGATCAACTGGGGTTATTGGGTATGGAGATCATTGAACAGTATCATAATTTCACTTGGATATAACCCATCTCGAGCGCCTGTTAAATCGCCAAAACTATTCCAACCAAACCCTATAAACGCACCAATGTCAAAATTGTGCTGTAAGTAGAAATCTCGATAACCTAGAATTTGGGTTACTGCTTCATTCCAATCGGCTAAGCCCCCCATTCCTATGGCAACACCTGGAACTAATGCTAATTTTGCGTCACTATTGTTCAAGTGCATTTGCTCAACAACAAATTTAATATAATTTACTTGTGGCAGTCTGGGCACGCCAAACTGCCCCCCACAACCATCTACCGGTCCATAGCATATCGAACCAATAAAATCCGCTGTATAAACCATTCCTAGCTTACCTTGCTCAGCGTACTGGTAATAAACCTCTGTGTGTGCTTCGGTATGTGCCACCTTGATACCATAGCTTTGTATTTCTGTTGCTATCTGTGTCAGATTTCTTAAAGTCTCTGGGAAGCCCTGAGCTACATCTTTACATGCTAACTGATTTCCTGCCCAACACGCTCTTCTAATGACCCACAGCGGTTCATCAAAAAAAACAATTACATCCATTGTATGCCCGCTCTTAGCTATTGCTTCAAGCAAAAACCTTGTATCCTCATATACAAATCCCTTTTCATCCTGCCAGAAAAAAGCTTGAACAGAAAAAACAGCGTGGGACCTATTATTTATTTCTATCAGATGCTCAGTGATGTCCGCCACACTTTTCGGGTAAAACGATACTGTATTGCCGATATCTACCCCCTCTTCAATGTACTCTTTTCCAACGATATGCACTCCTACATAATCTGCCCTGGAAGGGGTGGAAAAAAACAAGGACATTACTAAGCTTACTAGTACTAAAGAAACTACTATACCTTCCATCTTATTCCCGCTGCTGCTCAGCAATAAATGAAAATTGCTGCATAGTATTCTGGGTCCGGTGATTTCCTCAGGAGTTAAGCGCCCGATCATTTCTGTTGGACAGCAAACAACAGCTGACGCTTGCGCAAAACAATTTTCATCGCATCTGTCATTACTGCGTACCGTATATGAAAACGCATTAGATGTTTGCTGTACGGCAATCACAAGCATGATATAGCTCCTATGACAATGATTTTGAATCAAAATTTACCAGTCTTGTTAGCTGATAGAGCATAATCCGATTAATATCATTCCTGTTATCCGGATTTATTACAGCGATCCAATAGCTATACTTCTTTTTGGGGCTATTTGCTCGGTTTGACTAAAACTGACTAAGTCATAGGCTACAACCAATTAAATTGTAAAGATGTGGAAAAATTCACAAACAAATCCTAAGAAAGACTCATACTTGATTTGTCACCAGTAATTCAACCCTGATCAGTATCGGTTTGCATGAAAAGCTTGGATGGGACGTTAATGTGTCCGGGTCGATGCTTGTGGCTTTTATTCTGGGCATAATTTTTGTGATTGTCGGTGGTTTCATTATCAAGTTTTCAATTGATTATGCATTTACAAAATATCAGTTTTCTTTCTACAGCGATAAATTTACTTATTCGACTTTTATCTATGATCGCATGTCGGAGGAAAAACGTTTTCCCCATTCCAATATTGAAGAATTCGACCTTAGGGACAGCACGGAAAGACAACGTCGAAGCCGTTACCGAATTGGCGGTATGGAAGTAAGCCGATATGAAAAATTGGATAAACAAGAGCTTTACATACGTACCCATACAGAAGTTGTTAAATTGAAGCAACTTGAAAATAATTTGGATCAATTTTTAAGAAATGTCTTTTATCAAAATCTTGAAAATGGGTTTTCTTCTCAGAAATGATGAAACATATTGCAGTTGATGCATGCAGTAGTGCATTCATACGTTGCAACGATTGGTTTCTTCATTCCAAAACTAAAGCTCAAAGTATAGATTACGATTAAAAAACTAATGTCTTTTGAATAGGATTATCATGAATATGAAAACAGGAATTTTGTTGTCAATGCTTATACTGATGTCATTCGGTGTTCATGCAGGCAATGACGCTTTGGATGCGGCAATCGGGGCGGGAATCGGTGGCGCTGTAGGTGCGGCAATTGGAAACGAGCTGGGCGGCTGGGACGGTGCGTATATCGGTGGTGCACTGGGTGCAACAGTGGGTGCGCATGTTGCTACGGATCATGGCGGCCGTCATGCTGTACCGCATAGAGAAGTATATAGAGCTCCTTATAGAGAACCTTACTCTAATGCACCGCGCCCCTATCCGCGCTACGATTCCCGATATCCGCACGGAAATGGCGCGGGTTATCATTGTCCACCGGGGCAGGCCAAGAAGGATCGGTGTTAAATAAACTTGAAGCGTTATGAAAAAGAGCAGCGTTCCCGCTGCTCTTACTTTTTGTAAACTAAAATTGTCCTTCCTGAATATAGGGTTGGGACCATAAAATGACTTGCATGAGCACTGACTTACGCCAGGCGTCCTGCATTTTGTCTACCTCTTCACTGGAGTGGCCCCCTTTTTCCAGAAACGGGCGCAGTGTTGTGGTAATCGGTACCTGCAACGCCAGTACATAACGCAAGTTAATAATCGGTTGTGAATCTACGCTATCTGTTTTATTTTTTTTAGTGCTGTGGTGGCGCAGACCGATTTCATATTGATAATCCAGCCAGTTTTGATCATAGTCTGCGTTTGCGGTATCCAGTATCCATTGACCGAAACGTTTACGCACTGCACCCAGATAGTCCATATTGGGTTGGTTGTCGGACTTTTTCGTAAAATAGTGCAACAGAAATGGTGTGGAGCCAACAAAGCCGTACCATACATCCAGAATCTGTTCAACTTGGTCTTTTAGGATATCATGCGACATTTTGAGATAACGAACATCTTCATCGCCAAATAAGGTGGCTTGTTTTAGATTGGCGAAATCATCCACCGACAAAGGAGATTTTGCCACTTCGGCGGTGCCATAGGTATAACCAGGAATATTTGCTGTCATAAAATTTCCTTTTGATTTACAGTCTATAAAGTTGAACATGTTGACATCAGCAACAGTCTATAATGTTGCTATCTGTACTTTTATTTTTAAAGCAGGGAATTCTGGTTCATATCATACAAACAATATCTTTCAGAATTACTGCTGGGCGCGATTTTACCGTATTGAATCGCGAATGAATATGTTTTTGGTTTATCTTTATTCGGACGCAATTCGATCCGTGATAGAAATTATTAAGCTGAAAAATTTAGTTATTTTAAAAAAGTATTTTCTTGAAAAAAGGAAAAGAAATCATGCATAAACACAGTTTATTGCTCCTGATCTGCCTGTTACTACTCCTGATTTCTTCTAAAACGTTTGCCGATAAATATCTTGGAGAATTTTGCTGGCAAGTATTCAATCAGTCTGGAGATCCTTACTGGAAATACAAGTTTGGTATTTATAAAAAGGAAGGCGGGCATTTTGCACTTTACGGATCGGTCGATTATGGCGAAAATGGTGTGTCAGCTTCACATGGCAATGCTATTTTAACGGGTAAAAACATCAAACTGACTATTGTTAGCACTGACCACGAGGAAGGTGTAGAGGTCTGGGCTGAAACATTTGCAGCGAAACTGAACGCATCAAATTTCGATGGCACATGGCACGCGCTTACGCTTGAAAGTGATGAAAACTCGACTGATATTACAGGTATCCATCAACGT
Organism: Nitrosomonas sp.; assembly: GCA_031316255.1. Lineage (NCBI taxonomy): Bacteria > Pseudomonadati > Pseudomonadota > Betaproteobacteria > Nitrosomonadales > Nitrosomonadaceae > Nitrosomonas > Nitrosomonas sp. The sequence goes on from JALDQW010000001.1 coordinate 1,014,981, forward strand.
GGTTCGATTAAATTAATCGCTTGCCAATAAAATAGAGTGTCACAATTGATGAATTTGTGGGGGTGTTGGTAAATTCCTTTTGGGTTATGCAGTCTGTTATGATAGTACGCACAAAAACTAAAAAAAGCCTAAAATGAGTAATCCAAGCGAATGCATACCCAACATTTTGATACGCTAATCATCGGTAGTGGCCTTGCGGGTTATACGCTTGCGTTGAATCTGTCGCAAACTCAGCGGGTATGTATTATCACCAAACAAACAATCAATGACAGCGCAAGCGGATGGGCGCAGGGGGGTATTGCCGCGTCGTTGTCGGATGAGGATACGCCTGAAAAACATATACAGGATACATTGGTCGCCGGCGCAGGTCTATGCAATGAAGCCACTGTTCGTTTTATCGCGGAACATGCACGAGAAAGCGTAAACTGGCTCATCGAGCAAGGGGTTGAATTTACCCGTGATCATAATAATGGCACAGGCTACCATCTGACTCAAGAAGGCGGGCATAGCATCCGGCGGATTATTCATAGCGGCGATGCGACGGGTAAGGCGGTTCAACAGGCCCTGGCCGAAAAAGTTGGCAGTTCTCCAAATATTCAAATTCTGGAACACCATATTGCTGTCGATTTGATTGCCAGTGATAAAGTTTACGGTAATCCAGAAATAAATAATCGGCGTTGCCTTGGCGCATATGTGTTGAACAAAACGAGAGACCGGGTCTGTACGTTTACAGCGCAGAATACTGTTCTTGCGACAGGCGGCGCGAGCAAGGTTTATTTATATACAACCAACCCTGATACAGCAACGGGTGATGGTATTGCGATGGGATGGCGTGCTGGCTGCCGTATTGCTAATATGGAATTTATTCAATTTCATCCCACCTGTCTTTATCATCCGCATGCCAAATCGTTTCTAATCAGTGAAGCTGTGCGTGGCGAAGGGGGGTTGTTGAAATTGCCCAATGACGAGTGCTTTATGGCCGGACATGATCAACGTGCCGAATTGGCGCCACGCGATATTGTTGCGCGAGCAATTGATTTTGAAATGAAAAAACGAGGTCTGGATTGCGTTTATCTCGATATTTCTCATAAACCTGCCAATTTTCTACAAGCACATTTCCCTACTATTTATGAACGCTGCTCGAAACTCGGAATCGACCTGACAAAAGAGCCCATCCCTGTCGTACCTGCTGCGCACTACACCTGTGGCGGTATTCTGACAGATCATGTCGGGAGAACGGATCTGAAAAATTTATATGCTGTTGGAGAAACTGCCCATACCGGGTTGCATGGTGCTAACAGACTAGCCAGCAATTCGCTGCTTGAATGTCTGGTCGTTGCCAGGATCGCTGCCCGGGATATCAACAATCAGACGCCTGTTACACTTCCAAAAATTCCCGACTGGGATGAAAGCCGCGTTACCGATGCCGATGAGGAGATTGTCATTTCGCATAACTGGGACGAACTGCGGCGATGCATGTGGAGTTATGTCGGTATTGTCAGAACCACCAAACGTTTACAACGTGCACAGCGCAGGATTGAACTGTTGCGCGAGGAGATCAATGAATATTATACCCATTTTCGTGTAACCAGCGATTTGCTCGAATTGCGTAATCTGGTAGATACTGCCGAATTGATTGTGCGCAGCGCAATGCTCAGGCATGAAAGCCGAGGATTGCATTTTAGCAAGGATTATCCGAGTATGCTGACCTCAGTGCACGATACCATCTTACAGAAACCGCCAAGTTACTGATCAATTATCGATCAGCATATGTCCGAAAAATGCAAAAATACCGATGGCAATACCAGTAACAAACTGGGCATGTACGACATGTGAGAATTTTTTTATTTCCGCCGGAGAATAGCGCCAGGTCAGAAAAAGACCAAATAGACCCTGCCAGATGACCAGTGCAAGCAGCGCCGGGAAGAACAGGATGTGACTGTACCGGGAAAAACCCATCAGTGAAATATGCAGCAGGATAACAGCAACGGCGGCGATGCCGAAATAAACATGTGTGCGGTTCATCCAGGTGAGTAACCGGTTCAGCGCTGAAGAATGAATTGGCGATTGATAATCCGGCAGCAAACGCTGCGCAAGTTTACCCTGACCCAGAACAAGTTTCATCAAAGTCCGAAAATAGATAAACGACAATAAACCCAAACCGATTTTCCCGAAGGTCTCTCCGATTTCACTGAGAAATGTTTCGCGTTCTTCCGGTATCGGATGAACTGAGAAAGCATAAATGAAATAGATGAACGAAATCAGAAAAACAATCGTGGCATAGATCAGTATAGCGCGAATGTTTTTTATCGATTGCTGCATGATCCCGGGGTAATGTTGTTCGGTTGACAGATTGGTTGCATTTATTGAATTTTATGACCGAATGCCTTGAGTACTTTCCATTCGAAGTCGTGCACATGCACAACGTCATTGTCCAGCGCCATGGATATTGCGCCCTTGGTTAACGGTTTCAGGTTCATGTTGATGTGATGAATACGGGTCTCATGCGGCATATCATGATGCATGCCGCCCATCATTTCCATATGGTGATGATCATGAATCGGCGTCATGCTGACCTCCAGTTGCGTGATAATGTATTTATCGTTACCGTTATAAATGCTGCCACTAAAAATCCCCCAGCCAAAACCGGCGTCGATTTTGAGTTTTTCAATCGTTTCCTGGGGCAATTCAAACAGGCAGTGCTGCTTTTTCCCGGATTGTTCATCGCAAGCAGGCGTAGATGTTGATTGGCTGGCAATAACGGTGTGCGAAGCAAGCAGCATTGTTACCGTTATTAGTGCGATAAAAGATTTAATAAATTCAATTCGGTCAACCATTAAATGTCCTTGGGTCAAAATAAAGTCTGAGAGGATAAGGAACTATCCCGTTTTCCGCCATTGCCGAAAATTGACGGCGCTTGAGATTGGTTCTGTTTTATCTCTGAAAGTTTTCTCATGATGATTTAAATATAGTCTGAATTATAAAACCAATTTTTGAGCTAAGCATGGATAAAAGCAGAATGACCGATCTGTTTCCGGCGCCTCCAGAAACTACCTTAAATTTGTTTGGCGTAAGAATGGGTTGTTAAAATCATATTCAAACCCAATTGCAGTAATTCATTCCAGGGATTGCCGCCCCCCGTGGCCATGCCCTTGTTGACGCGATCAATTTTCGCAGCGTGGATTAGACACTGTTGCAACCGGCAAACTGGAATACGTTTGGCTGTTGCCATGATTGTATTTTGCCTGTTTCCCCAAATGCGTGCCGATTTGAGCAGTTGGCCGGGCGGTAGTCCTTGATCCAGTCCTTTGCGCAGATCAATCAGCTGGCGGACGAATTCGGCCAGTGCTGCAAGAATTAAAGGCGGGGCCGTGCCTTCACCCTGCAGCCCCATCAGAATATGCGTGAAGCGTGCCGGATTAGCGGTCTCTATAGCATCGGTTAATTGATAGATATCATATCGGGCTACATTCAGTACAGCGTTTTTAACTTGGTCGAATTCCAGATGGCCTTGCGGGAACAACAGGGCAAGCTTTTGTATTTCCTGATGTGCGGCCAGCAAGTTACCTTCAACTTTGTCTGCGATGAAACACAGGGTGTCACGGTTAACCGTTTGTTGTTGCATATCGAGGCGCTGTTTAATCCATGCAGGCAACTGATTACGTTCGACAGGATGGATCTGAACCGTAATGCCTGCATTCTCAACCGCCTTGAACCATTGTCCGGACTGGCTTTGTTTGTCCAGTCTGGGCAACGTGATTAAAGTGACAATATCCTGTGGCAGTTTCTGGCAAAAGTGCGTAATCGTTTTGCCGCCTTCCCGACCAGGCTTTCCAGACGGGATACGGATATCAATGATTTTTCGATCGCCAAACAATGACTGATTGCTGCCAGCATTTAGGATATCCGTCCAATGAAAGTGATGATCGACGGTAAAAATTTCGTGTTCACTAAAACCTTGTTGACGTGCATGGCTGCGGATTAAATCAGCGGCTTCGATAACAAGCAGCGGTTCATTGCCAAAGATTGTATAGAGTGGCGCAAATTGTTTCTGCAGTTGCTGGGACAGTTGCTCTGCCTTTATGCGCATTTCGGCAATCAGTTGGCTGATTCAGTGTCCGGATTGACTTGCGAATTACGGATAGTCGACAGCCGCCAGATTATTTGTTGCACGGCATCCGCCTGCATGTCTTGATACAGCATTTGCTCTTCGGCTTCTTTTGCCAGAATCTGTGCATCGAGAAACGGCAGGATCCGCATCAGGGTAATTGTATTTTCCGGCGCTATTTGAATGCCCTTGTTATCAACCAGACGGGTGGTCATTTTGAAGATCAACTCAAATTCCCGCACACGCCCACCGCCCGAAAGCGACAGGATTCTTCTTTCAGTACTCGCATTAAGTACCTGTAAAACGGCTTCTGCTTCATCAATACTGTCGACAATTTTTGTTGTGGTTGTTGCATCAACAGCGCGTCTTAAATCGGATCCGATGGTATGACCGGGTGGCGCTGCGATATACAATGTTTTAAAGGGTAAGGAGGAAATTTGTCCGCGTAGCTTGAAGCCACAGGCGGTCAATATAAGCGGCACAAGCAGTATCGTTAGGTAAAATATTGTGAATATTGCAGAATTACTGGATATATTTTTAGAATTCATTTGATTTGACCGTGGCTAAAGACTTTTAGGGAATTTGTGAGGATTTTACAGTAAATAAATACCGGTTGTACGCTTGTTCAGTTTTTCTGATTGCAAAGTTCCGCTAGCATGGGCATGAAAAACAGTGTGTTGATTGTACTTGCTATGCAATAATGTTTTGAAATTGAGAACCAATCAGCAGAAAAAATGTGCGTGTACGAGAAATTGTTATATCTAAAGGACATATATTTTGAAAATTTGGATTCATAGAAGGGGTTTATTGTGAGTACGGTAATAACACATGATTTGCGCACTCAGGACCGCCGCGGAGCTGTTCCATTTTTCTGCGCCTATCATTTAGGACTTAAACAAGGCAGACGGATGAATGAGCGTCGCCGGAGCGGAGCAAGATGGGGTGCTGCCTATGTGGATCGTTATGCGGATCATTTAATGGCCTGTGTCGTGGGGATTCTTTTTTTGAGCATTTGTGACGCATTGTTTACATTAAGGATTCTTGCTCACGGTGGGGAAGAACTTAACTGGTTTATGGCCGTTCTGATTGATGATAGCGTCGAAAAATTCATTACGTTTAAAATGGCCCTGACATCATTGGCATTGATCATGTTGATTATTCACCATAATGTAAGAGTTTTCTACCGGGTAAGAGTCGGGCATATAAATTATGCGATTTTGTCAGGCTATAGTGTATTAATTGCTTATGAGCTTTATTTGCTTGATCTGGCAAGCAGACTGTAAGATCTTCGTTTTTTACAGTAGACTGTCAAATACGAATTTATGATTAATTAATTTCAGGGGTAGAAATGACTGAGAAAGAACAAAAGATTGTAATTGATGGTACGGAATATGCGTTGTCATCTCTGAGCGAGGAAGCCAAGGCGCAAATAACCAATTTGCGTGTTGTTGAAAGTGAAATTGCGCAACTAAAGGCCAGGCTTGCGATAGCTGGCACCGCAAAAATTGCCTACCAGAATGCATTGAAAAATGCATTGCCAGTAGATACGCATTGATTACTTCAATTCAAAATCAACCGGCTTGAAATAAGACGCAATTTTGCGCAAATCTTCCAAAACAAGCGTACCTGCCGTTAAATTTAACCGCAGGTACGCAAGCAGAAAATTGTACTTGGCTTCGGCCAGATTAAGCTGGCTATTAAAAAGCTGTTGCTGGGCATCCAGCAAATCGAGATTGATGCGAATTCCGCCCTGTATGCTTTTCTCAGTAGCGAGGATCAGCATTTTTGCTGATTTTACAGCCAGCTCCAAAGATTCAACACGCCGGACACTGCTTGAAACCAGTTGGTATTGTCGGCGCAGTTCAACCAGCACGTTATCCATCATGGCATCCAGATCGGCTTTTGCGCGTGCATGGTTGGCTTTGGCCTGACTCGTGATGGCATTCACCCGCCCGCCGGCGTACAGCGGCACATTGACTTCGATCCCGACGGTCGCAAGCTGAACCTCCCGGTCCGCCGTAAAAAACGAGGCGGCTTTATTTCTACTGAGGCTGGCGACAAAGTCGACGCGCGGTGTGTGTCCTGCGTAGCTCTTACGCACTTCTTCCTGGCCTGATTGAACGATATGCCGTTGTGTGACAAGTTCTGCATTGCGATCAAGAGCAAGTGCGCGCCAGTCATCAAAATCAGGCAAATAGACAGTATCGATGCGAAAGACATCAGACAGTGCGTGTAATTGTGTTGCTTCCCTGCCAATGATTGATTCCAGACGTAATTGCGCGACAAAAAGTTCATCCTGTGCTTCAATCAATTGCGCCATTGCCAGCGCATGCCGCGATTGTGTTTCCAGAACATCTGTTGTCGTGCCTTCTCCCTTTAATAACATTTGCTCATTGATGCGTTTTAGTTCTGTCAGTGAGTCCAGTTGCGATTGCGTCAGTCTTAATTGATGTTGTGCAAGCAGTGTTCCAAAATAAGCTTCAACCAGTCTTACAATCAATTGCTGGCTTTGTCCGGCAAACCGGGACTGACTTGAGTAGGCCTGCGCTTGTCCCTGACGGTAACTGGCAACGGCTTCCATGTTCATGATAGGCTGACGCAATGTTAATGCACTGACTTGTGTGTGAAAATTTAGATTATTTGATATGCCGGGAGTCGGTGTTCTTTGATCGTTTGTGCCTATGCTCTTACTATCTGTGTGCGTAATGGATAAATTCGGCAATAATCCCGCACGGTTGATCGCTTCAACTTGAAGTCCGGCTTCGTTCTCATGCAAAGCCGAGCGGAAAACCGGATCATTTTCCAGCGCCGCTTCATAGGCATCGAGCAGGCTTAATGCCTGGGGAGAACCAGCCAGTCCTGTGAGTAAGAAAATATATATCGCTTTGTGACAAATGTTTGTAAATGCCATTTATTCTTCACTCATAGATGCATGGAGACGGTCAAGAATGGGTTTAAACAGATAATTCATCAAGGAACGTTCCCCTGTTTTGACAAATATATCAACAGGCATCCCTGCGCGCACCTGATGATGGGTAAGCAGTTTCATACCTTCCGGAGTGACTTTGACTCTTAACTGATAATAGGGCTCTTCGGTGCGCTCATCCGTCAACCTGTCCGCAGACACCCGCACAACCTCACCGGGTATATTAGGTGTTTTGTTTTGGTTAAAAGCTGAAAAAATCAGATCAACATGAAGACCTGGATGTACTTTATCGATTAAGTGTACCGGTACGCGTCCTGTAATCATTAAAGGGTCATCGCTGGGAACAATGTCCATTAACAGAAAACCCGGTGGAATAACGCCGCCCTGTGTAAAAACATTCATGCCGACAACAATGCCTTCTACAGGCGCCTTGACCAGAACATTGTCCAGCTCGAATTCCTGACCGATGAGCTGACTGCTGAGCGCGTCCGCTTCACGCTGAGTATCGGACAATTGCTGGCGTACTTCTTTCTGATGTTCTTGAAAACGTTGTATCCGGCGTTGTTTTAACTCTGCAATCTGGCGCTGAGTACGGCCTATTTCACCTGTTTCAGCAGAGATTTCTCCGTTCAGCTGCGCATGGATGCGTTCAAGCTCAAGTACCCGGTTGCGTGGCACAAAACCGTCCTTTGCCAGGTCGCGCATACTGTCGAGCTGTTCTTGTAAAAGGCCGAGCTGTTGCTTTTTACTGTTCCTGGAAGCTTCAAGTCCTTTTAGTTGCACCGTTAGGCCCGCAATATTTTCATCCAGTGCAGCTATCTCATGTTGCATGGCAAGCCGGCGCGATTTAAATAACTGGTTCTGGGTGATAATGTTATTATTTATGCGCAGATCATTGTATTCTGCCATTAGATTATCCGGGTATTCGATGGTGCTTTTCTCATCGCGTTCGGCGATCAGACGGGCTTCAACCGTACGTGCAGTAATGAGCTGGGTGCGTGTAATCTCCGCTTGAGCCTTGACCTGAACATCGTTCATGCGCACCAGAACCTGGCCCGCTTCAACATGATCTCCTTCCTTGACATAAATCTGATCAATAATGCCGCCCGTACGATGTTGAACGGCTTTGCGATTGGTGTCGACCGTAACTGTACCAGTGAGTGGCACACCTTTGTCCAGGGGCGCAAAAAACGCCCATAAGATAAAACCGCCTACACCAACCAACACTATCCACCAGCCAATTCTGGAGTGTGCTGTTTCATCGGTTTTTACCTGAACAGACTGCTCCGCCGGGTTAAATTCAGATTTGATCGCGTTGTTTTCTGCCTGCACCGTCATAATTTTTCCTGTTGAATACTCGTATCATTCTGATACTTACTCACCGTGTTGTATAGCTTTTCAAATGTTTGGATCACCAATATTGACAGTTTGGATAGGTTTCTGTTGCACTTGTGTGGCAGGTGGTTCCTTTATTGGTTGAGATTGCTGTCCCTGGTGTTGTTTTTGTTGCTGCTTCTTCAGTTCCTCAAGTACTTGTTGGGTTGGGCCAAATAATTTCGCGATGCCTTCATGTAAAAACAATAGCTTGTTGGTCACACTGATGATACTGCTTCGATGTGTGATCAAAATAATTGTCTTGCCACGTTTACGTAAATCCAGCAGGGCGGTCAGTAAAGCCTGTTCGCCAATGTCGTCAAGATTGGAATTGGGTTCGTCCAGAACGATTAAAGCAGGGTCGTCATACATAGCGCGCGCCAGACCGAGTCTTTGTTTTTGACCGCCGGATAATCCGGCGCCACCATCGCCGAGTTTGGTATCATATCCTTCCGGCATATTCAAAATCATTTGATGAACCCCGGCACGTTTGGCGGCAAGTATGACTTTTTCGGGGTCGACTTCACCGAAGCGGGCAATATTTTCTGAAACCGTCCCACCGAATAATTCGATATCCTGCGGCAGGTAGCCGATGTTGGGTCCCAGTTCATCCTTGTTCCACAGGTAAACATCGGCGCCATCAAGTCGAACCTTGCCGGCCGCGGCAGGCCAGACGCCGACCAGAAGCCTGGCCAGTGTGGATTTTCCGGAACCGCTTGGACCGATAATGCCCAATACTTCTCCGGCAGAAACGGACAGGCTCAGACCTTTGATCACAGGAACACGCGAAGCGGGGGGTGCGGCAGTGACATTCTCAACAGTAATAACGCCGGTCGGCTTGGGTAGTGCCATGCCGGGTTCACGAGCGGGATTGAGCTCCAGCAATTTAATTAATCGGTCGTATGCACTGCGCGTGCTGCCAAATTGCTTCCATACGTTGATCAATAACTGAACCGGTGCAATCGCTCTTCCCATTAGAATTGACGCGGCAATCATCATGCCCGGGGAAATCTGGTTTTCCAGAACGAGCAATGCGCCCAGGCCCAGCATCAGTGATTGCAGTGCAACAGTGGTCGATTTGGATATTGCCGTAACCACGCCGGCTTTTTCGCTGGCATCTGCCTGGAGATTGAGGAAGCGGCTGTGCAGCTTATCCCAACGTGCTTGCAGGTTGGGTAACATCCCCATGGCCTCAATCACTTCGGCGTTACGCAGGTTATTGGAGGCCATATTGGTTGAAACCACAGCCATGGTGTTCGCTTCATCGAGTGGCTTGCGGGATATTTTTTCATTGATATAAGCCAACAAAATGAGAACTGTAGTTCCGCACAACGCAAAGACGCCCAGCCAGGGGTGGAACATGAAAATAACAAAAATATAGATTGGAAACCAGGGTGCATCGAAAAACGCAAATAAGGCATTTCCTGTCATGAATTGGCGTATATTGGTCAGATCCTTTAAGGCCTGGCCGGCATTTCCTTCTCCCTGTTTCAGGCTTTGTTCAAAAGCAGCCGTATAGACGCGTTTATTTAATTGCGTATCGAGTTTTGCGCCGACACGAATCATAACAAAACTGCGGACATATTCCAGTGCACCCAAAAAGATATATGCGCCGATGACAATCAATGTCAGCATTAACAAAGTCATTTCATTGCGGCTGGTTAATACGCTGTCATAAAGCTGCAGCATGTAAATCGCCGGCATGAGCATCAAACCATTAATCACTGCGCTGAACACACCGATAGAGTTGAAAGTTTTCTTGAAACTGCCAAGAACTTCCATGATTTCATTCTGTGGAACTTTAAATTTTGGTTTCATTCTTAAGATCGTGTGTAAGCATTCAGAAACGATGCGAAAAAGGAGATATCATTAAAATTAAAAACGCTGCTTGATAGATGGCAAATCTTCTTTGGACAAAGTGAACTGGCGCGGAGAAAAATGAAGATCCCGCTGTGTTTTTAAACAGTCAAATACCAAGTCCTGATTCATGCGTTTCGCCATCGCGACAGACCAATTTCGGTAGCGTGGAAACCATCTTAATATAGTTATTGTTAACCGGAACAGCCAAAACGGTATTCTGATTAAACGAGGATCTTTGTTCAGTGCTGAGAAAATGCGTTTGATCATTTCGCAATATGTAAGTGTTTCGCCACCCGTTAGATTATAGGTGCAATTTTTTAAATTTAAAGTGTTCAGCGCAAGTATACACGCTGTTGATACATCCTTTGCATGAATGGGTTGCCTGAGTCCCTGGGCTGTACCGAATAACGGAAAAAAACCGAAACGCAGAATAAACCAGGCGATTTCCGAAATATTCTTATCCCGCCCCAGACCGTAAATTAATGTTGGCCGTAGAATAATCCATTCAATATGATGTTCGGTAGCCCAGATTTCAATGGTTTTTTCTGCTTGGATCAATTGTTGTGCAATGACCTGTTCGTCCGGATCGACTGAAGCGGTTTTGCTAAAACGGCTGGTTGAGGATAACATGACAATTCTTTGCACACCACAGGCTAATAAAAGCGAAAAATGTTCCGGTAATATCCAAATGGGCGCTGTACAAATCCACAAGGCAATTTTGTTTTTCTTTTGAGCCTGGCATGTGCTTGTGGAATTTAACTGTACCCAGTTTATTTGTGGGTGATCTCGTTGTTTAACTTGGCGCGAAAAAGCAACGATTTGCCAGTGGTCTGAAACCAACTGATTCAAGATACATTCCCCAACCAGACTGGTAGCCCCTAATAGCCCGATATGTCTCTTATCCATTCTTGAATTTTAACAATTTAAAGAGATATCGCGTCGAGCAAAATAGTAATGCTGCGCTCAAACGTAGCCATATTCCACAACTGACTGCAACGGAAAAAAAACTTGGATATTTGTGACGGAAAAATTTCCGGTAGAAACGTAGCATGCCTTTGTGCTTATGCCAGACGACAAAGAAAGGACGCGACCGACTGCAGCTTCCCTTATAATGAATGACGGGCGCATCCGGGACAAAAATAATTTTCCAGCCTTTTTGCCTGAAGCGCATGCACCAATCGAGATCTTCGCAGTGCAGGAAATAACCTTCGTCCCAGTTGCCGACATGATCGATGGCACTGCGACGAACAAGCATCAGGGCGCCGGAAATCGCTTCTGCTTCGACGGGTTCCTGGGGTAAAGGCTGCCGGTGCAGATGGAAGTCAAAAAATAATTCTGGCCAAAACTTACTCAGGTGATATAAACCGGTGGCGCGAACAAACGCGCGCCAAGGAGTTGGGATGGCCCGCCTTCCACCACCTTGTTCGGTGCCGTCAGGGTTGATTAAGTAGCCGCCGACCATGCCGAACCGAGGGTTTGATTCAAGAACCTGCAGCATGCGCTGCAACGACTGTTTCTCAAGCAGGCAATCCGGATTGAGAAACAAAATATAGGGCATAGTCGCTGCTTCCAGACCAATGTTGCAACCGGCAGAAAAACCCAGATTCGTGTCATTCCGAATCAGTCTTAAACGTGTTTCCCCACGAAATTGCGAAGTTAAATCCGCAACACTAGAATCGGTCGACGCATTATCGACAATAATAATTTCTTTTGATGTCTTGAGTGCGCCAGCAACACATGTTGCCAATAATGCACCTGCATTATAGTTGACGATCACAATTGATACAGGTAGTTCAGGTGTGCTGTGATGGTGCTGTCCGGTCTTTTGAATATTCATCTATAAAAGCGGCTGCGGGGATACCAGCACATGATGCGAAGAAGATCTAAACAGGAACAAACGCGACAATGCTGGATTTTTTTACGTTTTGTTAAACGCGGGCCTAACTGCCTGAAGGCATCCCATTTGGCTTGTGCATATGGTCTAAAGCGGCCGGCAATCGCAAACATGAAGCCTACATATACTGTCATAACCAAATGAATGGGCAACAAAAAAAACAATAAAAATGAAGGGATATTTTTGATAAAAGTCCAGGTCAAATTGCGGTGTCCATAATAAATTGAAAAATCGCTTGAACGTCCTGTAATCCCGGAACCGACATGATGCACTCTGGCGTCAGGCAACAAAATGCAGACACCGCCTGCAAGGCGTAACCTGAAACCCAGATCAACGTCTTCAGAATAAGCAAAATAGCTTTCGTCAAAACCGCCCAACTGACGGAATGTTGAAGTACGATAAACGGCTGCGGCCGCACATGCAGAAAATACTTCCATAGGTGCCGCCGGAATAATTGCGCGATTTGAACCGTGACCGTGGCGCCAGTGTAATCCGGATACATGATAGATGTCACCTATGCCATCGAGCAGTGCCGGTTGATTTGCATTGATCAGGGTGCATGCAAAGCAATCGACTTCAGGCATCTCGATAATATATGCGGTAATTTTTTCCAGACAATCGGGTTCAGGATAAGCGTCAGGATTCAGCAAAAAAATCCAATCGCCTTGAACATGGTTTGTTATTGCCAGATTATTTGCTGCCGCAAAGCCGATATTTCGGTCTAATCGGACCAGACGGCATGAAAAGGTTGTCTCTTCAGCAGCTTGCCAGGATTCGTCTGTGCTGTGATTATCAATAACAACGACTTCAAAATTGGAGCAAGTTTGTGTTGCCAGCGCTGCCATAGCTTTAGACAGCATATCGCCGGAGTTGTAGTTGATAACGACAATTGTTATTAAAGGATTTTCCATCAATTTGTATAATTACAACATACTTTAATATAGTAGCTTAATTCACCAAGCCGCGGCCACAGTAATAATCATCCAGTGTTAATTTGCTCAAAATATCCAGTTCTGATTCAGACGGTTGTTCAACAAATTTTTCAAACAGGTCTTTTGCCAGTTCCGGAGGAACAACGAAATCGCTCACTAACTTGTCTCTGATCGTAATACTACGATCAACAAAGTCCATTATGCCACGGTGAATTTCAGCGCGCATTGCCATTGTCTGCCGTTCTGCTTCGGTTAGCTGACGAAATTCAGGAAGAATGCTGCCATCGTTTTCGAGATGATAGCGAATTATTTGTGCATCATCGGAACTGAGTAATTTTTCCATAGAAAAGCTTTTTTTGAAAATCAGTGGAGGATCATTGAGCGCATTGACAAAATGACCGAAACAACCCTGAGTAATAACCGCGTTTTCTGCAGAAACCTTCTGCGCGCGATCCTCTGTAACCATATAGTAACCATGTACGGGTTTGTTCAATAGCTTATTCAGACGGCCTTGAATTGTTGCCGCATAGCCAATGTCAACAATTGCTGATTTATCGTGAGTTTCAAATCCCATTGAGTGCAGATAGGTCATTAATCCGGAGTGTTCGGCTTGGGCTTGCGCAAGAATTTTGTTTTCAAGTGCTTGAAGGAGTGGAATCAGATGATCGATATTTTGATTGTTAACTTCTACCAATTTGTTTTTTGGTAATAGTTTGCGATGGACAAGTTCATCACATTCTTTTGCCGACAAGGTAATTCCGTAACGTTCTTGAACAAACATGGTCAGTTGATTTGGAAAAAATCTTGTGCGTGCGATTTCAAAAATGTCATCAATATTTGAAATCATTGGCACAACGACTGCACGACGTGAAAGAATGAGATAGTCTGACGGTATCTTTTGCGGATCACTGGATACCCATCGATCGTAAACTGATTTTAGAATATGACCTTCGCGTGACAGGAAAAATAAACGTTGAATACCGTCAGCGGCTGCTTTTTTTGTCAGCCACTGAACAAAGGATAGAATCAAGGGTCCTGCAATGCTGAATCCGACCGCTCTCGGTGAAGCCGGAACCAAGTCTGACGGATCGAAGTTGGGGAATGTCAGGGGTTGAAAGTTTTCTTGAACGATGGCGCCGAGCGCAAGCTGTATATTCAAGTCATCCTGATAAACGGAATTTTCAATTAACGGTCCCAGGCGCGGAATGGCGCGCGCCAATTCGACAGGCCGTAAAATATGAAGCAATTTCATTTTCATGTTATCGGGTATCTGCACATCGGAGTGTTCGTTGTCCCCAATCACCATAATTTGATCTGGCGTTACATGTTCTGTCGATAATAAATGGCGATACAAGTCTCCGGTGTCTTTGCGCAAACCCAGATCGGATGAAACAAATAACTGATGCCAGTTGGTTATGCCATTTTTTTTAAGCATGGTTTCGATTGTCGGCTTGGGTAAATACATGTCACTGGCCAGTACTATACGTTTGCCCAGGGAGTGCGCCATATTCAACAAAGCGATTGTTTCAGGCCTTGGTGTGGCAGCTGCCATTTCAATGGTTTCCTCGAGACGGCGCAGTTTGGCGATATCCTCGGAGGATAGGTTGGATAAGGCAGCCAGCTCTGCAAAAATTTCATCCAGGCTGATATCGCGTCCGGCTTTTTGTCGTGCATGGGATTCCGCTGTCGCACGTAAATCGAGATAGGTTTTCCCTGTTTCCTCACTCGCCTGTTGCGCGATAATCAATTTTATTTTTTCAGGATAGAGTAACGGTCGAGTGATGAGTGTGTCAAAAATATCAAAAACAACAATCTGTATGGAGGAATCAGACAATATCGTCTGAAATTTTTCCGGTTTTCGAGCCAGATATTGTTCAAATCGCCAGCGGGACCAGCTGTTTGATTGAGCGTCGTGAAGAATCGTAGCGTTAAATCCCGTTTTTCTGGTTACCAGCACCAGCAATCTTTCCAGGCAATGTGCAAGCGTTGCATCCGTTTGCCCGGTTTCTTCAGGAAAGTCTTCAAGCCTGATTTGTGCTTCGAACAGTGGTCTTAATGCCTCTGCCCTGGCCCAGAACATAGAACCGGCGGGATAGTCGAAATAGCCGTGCGGAAATGGATTTATCCCGAGTTTATTACACCACGCGCGTCCATTGGTCAGATTGGATAGCCATGTGTGCGCATAGTAAGGTAGCCTGGCGAAGTTTTGTGGATAAACAAGGCCAATTCTGCTCTCATCGGTAAGAAGCGTAAAAATCTTGCGTATTTGTTGCTCACTACCCAACAGATTTTCTAATAAATATTCCCGCCAACCATGAGTGCCGCCTTTGTTGTACAGTGACTTTTTGCTATGAATATGGGCGATAAAATCATATTCTTTCAGAGCGTTGCCAAAGGTACAAAACATTGGCGCCAGATCGCGCCCCCTGTTTGGAACGATCGTGACGGTCAGCTGATCGAGTTGTGGCAGCTCTGTAAATCGTTGTTTGCATTGATTGCTAGCTTGCTCGTCGGGTACGGAGACAAAAAGATCGTAAGTAAACGGCATTTTACGCAAAAACTGCGCAAACTCGATAGCCAGATCAGGATAAAAAATGTGTGCGTGAATGGCGATGCGCCCGGGTTTGTCATCAGAAAGTGGAGAAAATCTGGATATGTCTACCATACTAGCCAGATAACTTGCGTCATTGGCGGGAAAGTCATTGGTGGAATATTTCGAAATTGACCGCCAGGACTCATAATGGTTCATGCCCGAGAAGAATGGACCGGCGATGCGATAAGCCAGTATTAAAAGTTTGTCCCGCCACCTGGCGGGAATTCGCCAGTATACAGCCCTTAGCAGTGGTGCAATACGGTGGCGCAGTGCAACGAAAGCCTCTGAGTGGCGGCCTTGAATAATTCGGGAAATAAAGCGCAAAGGTGCAGTGATTTTCCAAGAAGTTGAATGCATGAGCTCCTGGATTGTTTTTTTCAGGGCTTTTTCTCGTGTACTCGCCGCGTGCGCTTCGTGCATCAACCGGTTTTGCTGTTGCAATAGTGTGGCGACCTGATTTTTGCTGGAAGTTAACTGATCGCACAGATGAGTCAACTGGTCGCGTAGATGCGCCAACTGGTCGCGTAGGCCGGCCTGTTTGCCGCGCAGATCCGTTATGACTTCTTCCCGGAATTCAATCAAATCGTCCAGTTGTTCCCCACTGAAGTTATGTTTCCATTTGTTGAAGAATTTCCCCCTCAATGCTCTTACAGAGCTTTTATCCTGATCGAGTCCTAAACCCGAGCGACCAAAATTTTTGTAAACTGCGCCGATCTTGTTTACGTGTAATATAGAGGTGTGCTGCGACAGTTGAAGCCAGAAATCCCAGTCTTCAAAGAAATCGAGGTTCGTGTCGAAACAGCACCCTTCAGTGACGAGGGCACGCTCGAACATCATGGCGTGTATGGGTATAAAATTTCGTCCCCAAAGTCGGCGTTGATCAAAAGGTTCATTAAATATGGTCGACGTTTCAAACTGTTCGTTAACATAATACTCGACGCGTATCCCGGCATAGGCACAACGATAACTGGTATGCGCTTGCAGAGCAGCAACTAGATTTGCAATATGTTCCGGATAAAAAAAGTCATCGTCGTCCAGGAAAATCGCATATATACCTGCTGCGGCTTGCATTCCAGTGTTTGCTGCACTGCTGCGGCTGAGTTGTTCATCGGTACTGATCATATTTACCGGAAAATGACCGCACCAATCACCAACTGCTTGGTGCTCTTGACCTTTCGCATTAACCAGGACAACTTCGATATTGGGGTATGTTTGCAGTGCGACAGAATCCAAGGCATCGGATAAGGTGGATCGATCCACGCTGCGTATAATGACACTGACCAGGGGCAGATCTTTCGCGTCTAAAACCATTTTTTCTTTTTGCTGACGCTTATGTTCGGACTGGTAAAGTTTTAATGGATCATTGGCCAATTCTGTTGTGTTCGTCAGCAGATAAGCTTCCGCTGCGGTAATTTCGGCGGGCAGCGTATAGGTTCGATAGCGGTTGAGTGCGGCGATATCCAGGTCGTAACGCTGTATTTTGTTTTGTGATGTGAAACAACCCATCGCTGCCATCTTACGCGCCGCCAGATCGCTGATATCGAGCAGCAGGTTGGGTCGTATCGGGTGGCCGATTTCATAAAGCGCCAACTGGATTGGCTGATCCAATCGGCGGACCGCTTCAACGGTTGACATGGCCAGTGCGCGGTGATCCGGATGTATTTCGTAAACCGAAGGGGCATATACAAGATCAGCTTTGGTTTCATGGATTGCATGTGTAATCTCAGCAATCAGCTTTTCGCCATAACCGAGCTCTCGGTCAGGATATTGCCAGAATATGGGTTTGCCATAGCCCAGTACGGCTGCAGCGGATATGCTTTCTTGTTCGCGTTGGTAGATATGATCCTGTTTGTTTTCTTCACCGATGCCAAAAGCGCCGTTGGTGACGATAATGACATGAACAGGTATCCGTTGTTCGACGTGCCGCATAATGGCGCCGCCACAACCGAATACTTCATCATCGGGATGGGGTGCGAAAACCAGCACGCAGTTGCCGTCAATTTTTTTGACAGCTTGGTAGGGAACGAGTATGTTTTCCAATGATTTTGCTGAAAATGTGTGTTTTGTTATTAGGGTACTACCAAAAATTCATAATTTTAAACAAGACAAGTCGAGAACAAAAAATGTTGACGCAGCATATGATTGATATGTAAGGAAACATTTTTTGTGAACAACGAAGTATGGATTTTTAGAGGTGCCCATTATCAATCTTTGGTGAATAGCCCTGCCACTGCCAATAATATATCAAATTCGGCTTCGGGTCCGGCGTGGATAAACGCGCAAAGTAATTTTTTTCTTGCAGTCTTTTAAATAAAGCCGTTTCCACTTCAGCTTCTGGGCCACTGCCAAAATGGCCAATCGCAGGGATCAGTTGTGGTGTTGTACCTAATTCCAGTAACCAAGCATTCCTCAGCGCCTTCGGAACGGGAAAAATAAGTTTCTCATTGCTAACGGTAATTTGCTTAATATCGGGTGTTCTGACGGGTGAGAGCCGTTTCTTGAGCCAGTTTGCAAACTGAAAGAAGGAATTTTTTTGGAAATATTTTTGCTGATAAACAGACCAACCTTGGGTGATGAGTTTTTCTTTAGCACGGGAATGTTCGTAAAAATGCAGGCAGCTTGCCCTTGGCTCCATATATAAACGGAAACCGCTTTTTTTTAAACGATGCATGAGATCAGTGTCTTCCCAGTACATAAAAAAGCGTTCGTCAAACAGGCCGCCACATTTTTGAATTGCCTCACGGCGAATGAGAACATGTCCCCCGGAAAGCGCTTCAACAATGAGAGGCCTGGCGCATGTCCAGACCTGTAGCGCCGTTTTACGGAAATCGAATGATTTGTAACTGTTCAGTCTGGGATGCAGTTGTGAAATGGTTTCTTTATAAAAATTCCATATCGATGGGTATGTGCTGGGCGGCATCAGAAAGCGGCAGTCTTCATCCCAGTATACTTGCGGTCCGACAGCAGCTGCATCCGGGTGTTTTTTTAAACAGGTTACAAGTGCCGATAATGCTCCCGGTAATAAGCGTGCGTCAGGATTGAGCAGAAGAATAAACTCACCGCTGGAATGACTAAATGCCTGGTTGCAGGCTTTTGCAAAACCGGAATTTTCAGAATTGTAAATGTATGTGGTGTCATGCGGCAAACGGGATTTCAACAACGCTTTTTCAGAATAGCTTGTGCTATTATCAATGACAATTATCTCGGGTCTTTTGATATCCTGTTGAGTCAGGATGGACGTTGCTGCATCCAGAATATGCTGGGCGGCATGATAATTCACCAGTATGGCAGAGATCATAAAAATTTTGTTAACCGTTCTTGCTGCAGGTTATGTCCGGACTACCTGAAATCGGTATCTCCACTCATGAACCACCAGGATAAGTGTTGTTGATCGATAATTTGCTGATAGTCGGGTGTAACATAGATACCGCAAATTTCATTCGTTGTTGTTGGGTTGGGTAAGCGAGCAAGAATACTTGCTGTCATCCAGCTAAAAAGCTTCTTCCGGTCAGCGCGCTTGGCGATTCCCAACGCTGTTTCAAAAAGTGTGGGTAACAGGTGTGGCGGCCCGAGCAAATCCATGAGTTCCATGCCCTGGTCAGAACCATGGTCGCGCACTGTGATCATGCCAAGTATTGTGTTACCTAAGCGCCTGAAAACGATATAGGAAGAATAAATATAGTTTGGATGGTTAAGATAGCGCCATTCAAAAAAGTTGGCATCCTTTTGCGGTATGAGGTAATCCGGTAATGAAGTCAGCATTCTTTGCCACTGCACATCGACTGATGCTTTATCTTCAACAGTCAGTGATTTGGTTTTTATCCAAAAGGGAAAACGAGGTCGATAAGTTTCAGTAGCCCAACTTACTTCCAGAAAAGTTTCGGAGCGTTTATACCAGCCTGATTTCTCACCCAGCTTTGCATGCCGGTGAGAAGGAAAGCCAAAAGCGAAACGATAAGGTTTTTCCGGCCCTGCCTGTTCAGTTAAAAAAGTATCCGCAGTATGCATAAATGGGCCTCTGCGTGTCAGAATACCGCGCATTTTTGGGGCAACCATGACATCGCAAATTTGTGTGGCTGAGACTGCATGGCCATTCAGGCTGAAGGTGCGCGGGATGCCGCCATAATATGCGATGATGGCATCATCAACATGCGCCAGAATACCCGGTTTTTCTTGCCAGGCATATTTCCACTGCCAGAGCCCGGTTGGCATGGGTTGGCCAAATGCGGAAGTGAACAGTTCCAGTAATGCGCCTTGATCTTGTTTGGTGGCCCAACGGCAATGCCATTTCATTATTTTGTAATAATATCTTTGGAGGCAAGAAAGCCTTCTTTAGAAGACTCAGGAAGCTATCAGAGATAAACTTTGGAGTCAACTCAGGGAATGGCTGTGTGTTTATTTTTCAGGTTTCGCTAAAACGATAAAAGTGTTAGTGGATAAATTTTCATAGTCGATATCAAAGCCTGTGTTCTGATAATGTTTGAAACCCGTTTCTAGTTGTTCTGGTATCGGGATATAGCGCTTCTTCCATGAAACAGGAGTCAAACCGCAGGCTTTCAACAATGTCTGCAGGGAATGCTGCGTGTAAAAACGCAAATGGGTATTGCACATTATGCCTGTTGGCACATAATCCCAGCGGCCGGCAAGCAGGTCTTCCACGATTGCCCAGAAACCAACATTGGGAACGGCCAGGAGTATGCTGCCATCCGGTGTGAGCCACTGTTTAATCTTGAATAATAGCGCTTCAGGCTCGGGTATATGTTCCAGAACATCAAGGCAACTGATGCAGTCAAACCGTTCGGGAATACTCATCGACAAAACATCACCCACCCATACGGCATCAAGTTTTTCCATGGCAACCGCTGCTTCATTGCAGTTTATCTCGATGCCTGTAGCGCGGCAATGTAGTGTTTGTTTGACTGTTGCGGCGAAACCGCCCCGAGAGCAGCCGATATCAAGCAGCGACTGAATGTTTTGCGGTACAAAAGGCAGAATATCAGAACGTGTTTCGTTGTAATAATTATAAAAAGGATGTGCATATGCCTGAGGTATGATCGCCACCTGTTCAGCCGGCAACTGATCAAGCAGCTGAAAAGGATCATCAGGTAAATCGAATGTATTCAGCGATTGCGCCGAAATTAGAAACACCCAGGATTTCCGTCCATCGTATTGAATGGGCGCTTTGTCTTGCAGACTGAGTTTATGGCTGAATCGCTCAAAACCGCGTAATGTATGGTAGTTGCGCGCAAGTAGCGTGCTGGCGTGGGGCGGATCAACGGGCATTGCGACAAGAATGTCAGGATCATCGGCAAGATGTTTTTTTAAAATAGGATACATACACTCGCTGACAAGCATAGCAGGTTCTTTGATAAATAAAACATATCCTGTTGCGGGTAAATTTTGTGCGATCAGTTCTTTTATCGACAGCGATGTATCAGGCGTGTACGTTATCCATGTTGCTTGAGGAAAGGCTCTTTGCAGCATCTCCAGCGACAACCGAAGTTCAGATGAACTGGAATAGGATGGCGTGACAGTTGTAAATATTGTGAGCGGCTCGTTCATGTGGTTTCTTTTTTATATTGACTGATGATTATTGATCCAGGCCATATCTGTGCTGTGTTTTCGATCACCGATACTGAATAATCGATCTGCATGGTTTTGTATAATATAGTGGTACTCTAGATAACGGGATTGTTGGTCAAATAATGCCTGGATGAACAATCAGAAATTATATCGGGAAAATTATTACTGTTTCGCAACCTTGTTTGTAATGACGCCAAGCGATGCCGTTCAGTTTGGTTGAACAGATCTGCCCGAAGAATTTTTTATTTACAGGTTGATGTTTCATGGTCGGCGGCCTGTCGGTTTACCAGGATAGGATTTCATTTTTGACATCAAGAGGCATTTCAATCTGCTGGGTTAGCGCTTTATTGGAAGCCTTGTATTCTTCCCGGATGACTGCTCTTTGTTCATTGTCGAGATACTTCCCGTTGTTGTCCAAAAGACGCATTATGTTTTTGTGTTTTAGAAAAAAATCAACGAGTCTATGGTTTATTTTCAGATTCAGGCTATTCGAAAGCTGTATTATTTTTATGCAGGTGGTTGGCAAACGTTTGTTAGTATAAATATTTTCTATGGTAATTGTCTCATCGTAAATATCTATTAATGGTAAAAACGCCTTGATCGGATTGAATTCCCTTTTATGGCTATTATTGAAGGTGCCGATAGCGATTTTTTCTTTTTCCGTGACTTGTAAAATATTTTTGATCAACTGGTTGTAGTCTGCGGCATTTCTTGTTTTGGAAAACCATGTTTTGAATGTTTCATCGAGACCATCCTTGACGATTTGCTGATACAGCGATTCGAGAAAAGTATCCTGTCGACGCAGGTTAACGATAAATTTGATGTCCCTGTTTTTGAAGATTTCCAGAATCGGTGCAAGTTTTTTGAAATCGTCGAGAAAGGTCAAAAGCTCGCTGCTGATAATCAGGTGTTTGTCGCTGTGTTGTGCGTTCTCAGCGGCGAGTTTCTGCAGGGTTTCGTCCTTGTGTTTTTGAATGTCTTTTGGAACAAAATCAGGGCCTTGGTGTAACCCGAGTGTCCAGATTAAATTATGATGACATTTCAAATCGATGCCAAGACCGGTGTTAATATAATGATACCCATGTTTTTTCAAGAAAGTATCGTTCTGCTTGAATAAGAAGCTTTGAATGCTTGATGTGGCTGTTTTAGGAAGCCCAATATGGATATATAGTTTTTTCATTATCCGGTTTCCTCGTTATATTGACTGATGATCATCGACCCAAGCCACTGCCAGGGTTGTTGATAAACGATATTGGATAGCCTGTCGGCGTAGTATTGTAGTATTTCTTTTTTATCGGTGGCGGTAATCGGCGGATCGACATACAGGTGGCGCATAAACGAAAAATTGGGTTCAAGTTCAAACGTACTCCATACTGTTAAAAAAACTGCATTATATTTTAAGCCTAAATCAATAATTCGTCCGGGCAACGAAGATTTTTTGCCAAGAAACTGCACAGAACACCGGTTGGACGGCAAGAATTTGCGGGGGATATCCGGCAAAACCAGTAAAGTGTCATTTTCCTTACAGGCGGTAACGATATATCTATCCATTTTGTTTGAATAATTTGTGTAAACATAACGCCCCGGCATTCTGGCTCCGGTCAGGCGGTAATTTAGGCGCTCAAAAAGCTGTTGCGGCAATGGATTAAAGTATGAATTGTCCACAGTGCGTGCGACTGTATTCAAGCGAAAACCGTACGGCGCCAGTAAAATCGGCAGCGAATAAAAACTGCCCATATGTGCTGTCAGTAAAATCACAGGGCGATTCTGTTCTTTTGCGCGGTGTAAATGTTCTATGCCTGTGACGGTAAAGTCTTTTTGTACCTTGTTTTTACTCATCCCCAGACATGAATAAGCTTCGCTGTTTCTGATTACCCGAATCAGAAGCGCCTTATTGACAGCATTCTCAATATCAACCGTATTTGCTTTATCGGCATAAAATCTTTGCAGACTGTTTTTAAGCGTAAACGCGTCTTTTTGAAGTGCGGATTGTATGCGCTGCCATCTGTGTTGCGAGCGCCAACCGGCGGCCCAGCATGGAATGTCCCAAAAAAAATAGCGCCACAAGGGAAGTTCCTGTTTTAATGATTGAGCGATTCCAGGCATAGTGACTCAAGTCGCTCGATAGTCTTGTTTTGAGAAAATAGTTTTTGCATGAGTTGCGGTCCGCGTTGACGAAGAAATGCTTGTTTTTGCGGATTGTTGAGCAGTTTTTGGATGGCTTGCGCCATGACGGATGGATTTGATGGCGGGACAAATACGGCATAATCATGCACGGGGTCAAAACTTGTGTGCGAAGGAATTGCCGTCGCCACACAGGGCAACCCGCTTGCTAATGCTTCAGCAAATGGAAGTCCAAATCCTTCGGCGGCAAGCGATGGGGCAATCATCAGATCGTGTGTGCGGTATAGTTGTGCGATTGCTGGTGGCGGTAACTGGATTAAATAATTGTCAATTGGCGTAATCTTTTTTTCCCTTTCAGATAGCGGGTGGCTTGAAACATGGGTGACGTGTAGCTTAACGTTTTGTTTTCTGATCGTTTCGATGGCATTTAACGCATCGGGGATGCCTTTAACGCTGCTTTCAAATAATCCCATCAATAAAATTTTAACCGGGCGGCGCGACAGTTTTCGTAACAAGCGGTTAAACATGAATTTTGGCGGCGAAAAGAGCGCCATGTCGACAATTTGGCCAATCGTGTGCACTGGGAAATCATGGCTGCCGTAAATCTGCTGCAAGCGCCTGGTAAGCCAGTCCCCTACGGTGAGTTTGGCGATGGGAAGGCGGTAGGCCTGTTCAATCTGTTGACGGATATCGGCGTATTCGGGTAGGTCGCCTTCATAACCCTGACAAAAATGGAATGCCTTGCGGCATTGCAATTGAGTAGCGGCTTGAACTGTAGTCCAAAACGTCGCGATTACGATGTCCGGTATGGCGGAGTTTGCCTGGAAAGGGGATGACAGGTCATCAACGTAGTCGACAACTATCGGATGATGATACCAGTGATGACTGCCGAATTTGGCGCGAATAATGACGCGGTGTCCCTTGTTGGATAATAATCGCGCCTGATCAAAAACAACCCGTACGCCGCCAGCCAGATTGGTCGATTCGAGAAGGTAGCAAATAATCATTATTTCCAGTAATGCGGCAACATTACAAAACCTTGTTCGGTGCCTTCCTGTTCAATTTTTAATTCGACGATATTCAAGGCGGAGTCATAACAATGGATGGCATTCTCACAACCCAGATAAACGCTTAATGTGTAGTCGCCTTTTAGCAGCGGGATTGATGGAAAAACCACTTCAATTTTTTTGTTTCGACTGAAATAGTGCGCCAAATCGATATTGTCATGATACGAAGAAGTGCTGCTGATGCCAAGTCCGTCTACAGTGGAAAAAGTAATGGCCACGCTTGGTGTGGGCAATTCCGGATCGAATTCAAATTGTACGGCAATCGTCAACGTGCTTTTCTGGCTTGTAGCGCTTAAACGCGAGCCGCTTTTGCCATCTACATTGGCTTGTACGTCTGTAATTCGCGCCGAACCGTTATTTGCAAAATGTTGTGTCGATTCGGTTAGGGATTGTTCGTTTTTCTTGATGTGACTGTCCGCATCTAATAATGTTTGTCCGTACTGGTTTGTTACATCGCTGCTTGGGCCGATCATGGCGATTTTCCCCTTGTCCAGCCAGATCGCGCGGTCGCAGAGTGCGGTGACCTGATAAATCGAGTGCGAGCAGAATAATATGGTTTTGCCTGCGTTCCTAAACTGCATAATCCGGTCAAAGGATTTTCGGGCAAATGCCCCGTCGCCGACCGATAATGCTTCATCGATAACCAGGATATCCGGGTCAACATTGATGGCCACAGAAAATGCCAGGCGAACATACATGCCGCTCGAATAGGTTTTGACGGGTTGGTCAATGAAGTCCCGTATTCCGGAGAAATCGACAATCGACTCAAAACGCTCGGAGATTTCTTCCTGACTGAGACCCATAATTGCTGCGTTCATCAGTACATTTTCCCGTCCCGTGAATTCCGGATTGAATCCTGCGCCAAGCTCCAGCAAGGCAGCGATTCTGCCGTTGACCAGAATTTCGCCGCTGGTTGGCGTGAGTGTGCCGCTGACCATCTGAAGCAGGGTTGATTTTCCGGATCCGTTATTACCAACAATGCCGACGACTTCGCCCTCTGATACGCTGAAATCAATATCCTGCAGCGCCCACAGTTCCCGGTAAAATTTGCGTTTACCGCGCCAGAGAAACTGTTTCAAACGGTCTTTGGGTTGATTGTAAAGCTGATAGCATTTGGACAGCTTGTTGGCCCGGATAACAGGTTCGGGGCAGGCCGGTTTAGAGGACATCCGCGAACCCTTTGCGTGTTTTCTGAAACCATATCAGCCCAATCCAGGCAACCAATACTGCAATCAAATAATAAATTATCAGTCCGCTCCAGCTTGGCAGGCTGCCTGCCAGAATGATACCGCGCGTCTGCTCTATGATAAAAGTGAGCGGGTTAAGAAACAGGTAATCGCGGACAGATTCCGGTAGTGCGGATGCAGGGTAAAAAATGGGACTCAGAAATAACATCATGGTCAAAAGCAGGCCGATAAACTGTCCGATATCCCGAACAAATACACCGATAGACGCGAGTAACCAGGAAAAGCCCATGATAAACAGCAGCAGCGGCAATATCACAATCGGCATAAATATAAGTGTCCAGTGTAATGTATGGCCGAGAACCAGTAAAAAAGTCAGCAATACCAGATAACTGATGCAGGCTTGAAAAAGCGCGGCGCCCAGGGTGACCCACGGCAGAATTTCCAGTGGGAAAATAATTTTTTTGACGTAGTTGACATGGGTAAGAATTAACCTGGGTGCGCGTCCAATGCATTCATTGAACAGATTGTAAACAATCAATCCGGCAAACAACACCAGCGCAAAAGCCGCTTTGTCGTCGTAAAGGGAATTATTCTGGTCCAGACGCGCCTTGAACACAACACCGAATACAAAAGTGTATATTGCAAGCATGAGGATCGGATTGACGAGTGACCAGAGCAGGCCCAGAAAAGAACCTTTGTAGCGGCTCATCACCTCACGTTTGATCATTTGTACAACGAGCGGGCGGTTCTGCCACAGACTGAGAAAAATATTAAATCGATACAAGAAAATCAGTGACCGTATTAAAAGATGGAATTATTACAGAAATTGCAATTGGATAGTAGATCAACTGTGCAATGTAAATTGAATGTGGCAAAGGAATTAATACATTCCGGCAAGATTACGTGCCTGATTTTCTTGAATAGCCATTTGCAGTTCATGATCGCGAGCTTCTTTGGTCAACATGCTGATTTTCCTGACAGCATCAAAGAAACGCGCCATATCTCCATCCTGTAAAGAAAGCAGCGCCTGAAATGCCGGCAACCATTGTGTATAAACAGAGACCGTCGCCAGCCGGGCATTGTTGAGGGGTTTTGAAAACCAGCGCTCGTAACCGCCAAATTCCATCCGGCTGTTTTTCAGCAATGTAAATTGCGCACGCAAGTCATCAAAAATCTGCGCTTTTCCCGCACGTTTCTTTGCATCGCTGAAATCAGTGCTAAACAGTGTTTCCAGGCGCGTGCGATGGTTTAGCACGAGCATGTTGAAAATCGTTTGTCTTTCCCGCCGCGAACGATATTCCTCATATTCATCCGACGCACCGGTATGCACTAGCCAGCGTCTGATTCCTTCTTGCTCCACCAGTGTGGCGAACGACTCATTGAAAACGGTATCGCCAGGCACATAAACAACCTGGTGCGCAAGCTCATGGAAAATCAGGCGTGCAAGTTCCAGTTCAGAATTGATAAATGTGTTCAGCACCGGATCATTGAACCACCCCAGGGTTGAATAAGCAGGCACGCCGCCGACATGCACGTCATAACCTTCGGCCCTGAGCTTGTTGGCGTAATGTTCAGCACTCGTTTTCGAGAAAAAACCGCGATAACTCACACAACCGGCCTTTATGAAGCACCACTCTTTGAGTCTGACTGAAAATTCCGGCGCGGCAACCACATTCCAGACGGCATAAGGCCGTTCAAGATCGGCATATGTTGTGTAACTTCGATTGTCAGGTAGCTTCAACTCCTGACTGGCAAATTTGCGTAATATTCTGACTTGGTTAAGCGTATGCCTCAAATCCGGATCTACTTCAGGGTCGGCAACCAACGCATTAATCGATTGGGAACGACGCATAACGTCCATATGCCCATCGACAGCCTGCGCATAATAAGCCAGGTTGGCGCAGCCACTCAACAGCATTAATAAGACAGAAAAAACTAAAATTTTCATGTAATACCTGTTCTTATTAAGAAAAGAAATATTTTTCACGTTTTTCCGTTTGTCATTCTGATTGCTCATAACATCTACTCTGCTTGATATACTAGAAAATTATGATTGCTATCGGCAGTAGAAACAAAACGGTCAGGCACACATAACGGACTGAAGCGCGCAAAACAATCGAATCGCATTCCAGCATCTTTTTTATCCTGCCAAAATCAGTAGCTTACCTTATTTCTGATCCATTCTCTGGCCCTGTCCTTTACCTAAGTGCCACAAAAAGTCCGATACACACGTTCCTGGGGTGACGGCGGGATACGGT
This sequence comes from Nitrosomonas sp., assembly GCA_031316255.1. Classification (NCBI taxonomy): domain Bacteria; kingdom Pseudomonadati; phylum Pseudomonadota; class Betaproteobacteria; order Nitrosomonadales; family Nitrosomonadaceae; genus Nitrosomonas; species Nitrosomonas sp. The sequence continues at coordinate 1,042,887 of JALDQW010000001.1, forward strand.
AATCCGCGTATTCCGGTGCATCAACGTATGGACTGGCTATTGCCGCCAGCAACCGCTGCATCACCGTGTAATCGCCTTGCTCCGAAGCTGCGCTCAATGCTTCTTCAACACGGTGGTTACGTGGTATCACCGCTGGATTATTCGCGCACATCATATCAAATGACGATTTAAGCGATTGAGACTGACGTGATAACCGTGCCTGCCATTGCGCGCGCCATTGGATAAACGCGGCATCCATATACAGATCCAGCTTCGGCAGATCATCTGATGCCAGCGCGCGAAAAGTATTGGTATAGTCTGCCCGGTGCATATGCATTAGGGTCAGCAACGCCTCAATAAGCTGCATGTCCTCCGCCTCGTCGGTGAACAATCCAAGCTTTTTTCGCATTCCGGCCAGCCAGTGATTCTGGAAAATATCGGGAAAAGCACGAATAGATTCTTCCGCCAGCGCTAATGCCGCTTTCTGCTCCGTGTGCAACAGCGGCAACAGTGTTTCAGCGAAACGTGCAAGATTCCACTGTGCGATATGCGACTGGTTGCTGTAACAGTAACGGCCGTGATGGTCGATTGAACTGAATACGGTTTTCGGGTCGAACGCATCCATAAACGCGCATGGACCGTAGTCAATTGTTTCGCCACTGATTACCATATTATCCGTATTCATTACGCCATGAATAAAACCCACCTGCAACCACTGTGCCACCAGTAATGCCTGGCGCGATATTACGCAATTTAACAGCGCAAGATAAGGGTTATCTGATCTGGCAAGCTGCGGAAAATGGCGGTTTATAGTGTAGTCGGCCAGCGTTTTCACGCCTTCCACGCCCGCCTTTCTCACGACATACTCGAACGTGCCTACTCGAATATGGCTTGCCGCCACACGCGTCAGAATTGCCCCAGGCAGCGGCGTTTCGCGCATTACTGTTTCGCCAGTAGTCACCACGGCTAGACTGCGTGTAGACGGTATGCCTAACGCATTGATTGCTTCGCTGATGATATATTCGCGCAGCATCGGGGCAAGCGCGGCGCGTCCGTCGCCCTGGCGTGAAAAGGGTGTGCGCCCGGAACCTTTAAACTGGATATCAAACCGATTACCTGCCGGTGTTGTATGCTCTCCGATTAAAATTGCCCGCCCATCGCCAAGCATGGTAAAACTGCCGAACTGATGCCCCGCGTAGGCCTGTGCAATAGGCTGTGCTGTTTGGGGCAATACATTCCCTGAAAACAATAAGGCTGCATCATTTTCGGACAGGGTGCGTAAATTGAGTCCCATCGATTCGGCGAGCATGTGGTTCAGAATCACAACACGTGGCGCACGCACCGGCTCGGGCCGAAGCCGCTCATAAAACGATTCGGGCAGGCAAACATAACTGTTATCAAATTGCCAGCCGACATGGTTATTCATGAATTTTTCAACCGGTTTCATATGGGTGATATGGGTCAAATATTAGGAAGCAGTTTATTAGCTTCGCGTACGGGGGTGTTTTACGCGACAATGTTTTCATTGCAATATCGATTCGGCCTGCCTTGCCAAACGGCAGCGCACCACCGGAGTAACTTAGTCCAACCGGGACTCCTATAAAAATGACTTGGCGTAGAACGCCATTGACTGTTTAAGTATCTGAGATAAAGAACTTTGCTGCCTCACGAACGAAATAGCGTCTTGAGAAGCAATCGAATGTCTCGCCTCTTCTGATTTTTAAATCATTCTTCAACAGTTCCATCATCGGCGTTGGCTGCCGTATTATGCCGCGTCACATCATCCGGACCATAAGCCGACATTTTTGGCCGCTCCATCAAATGCCCGTCAGGTGTCCGTTTTGGCTCATTACACGCGGTGAGCGCCACACCTAAAATTGTAGCCAACAATATATAGCTTATTTTCATCTTTTCGTCTCCTAGTTTAGTGGCAAGAATCAAACCACCACTTTCTGGTTTTAGGACATCTTAAGTTATTATACGCTCACACCTATAATTTTGGGCTGTATGCAGTAAATACATGATCAAGTTATGGAATGGAATGTTTGTTGATGATGTCTAAAAAACAAACTCTTTGGTAATCAGACGGTAACAATGAGTAAAACGATTCATAACAACCATAGGATACAAGATTTAGGTTTCCAATATCTTGTTAAGTGTTTATTATTTGTTTACGTTTTTCGTGAATTCATCGAAATTCTCGATGTAATTATCAAGATTCTCAATCAGCATTTCTTTATACTGTTCAACGAAGTAATTTATTGCTTCTTTTTTATCTTTTTTCATTTCATCAGCATCAAGTGCTGAAGAAGCCACACTGAATGCGTTAAATCTCGCCGCGGCGTATAGCAGAGAAGCGCTTACTTTGCCTACTGTTGAACCCTTTACCTGTACATTTGCAAGCGAAATAATTTCGTCTGCTCTTTCCCAGAATTCTGGAGGGATTTCATTATCGCTCATTCTATTTCCTTAGACATTTCGTCCAACAATCGCGTTTAAACAAATTGGTTTATTCCAATATTCCAATCCGCTCCCGTACCGTCCCCCGTTCACCCAGACGCACAATTTTAAGTACTGCCGACAGGGTAAATCCCGGATGCATAATGACATTGGAAAATGCAGCGAACATTTCATCCTTATCCGCAATCGCCTTGCTACGGGACTCGCCGGTCAACGGCGATAGTTCTTCGGCGAATGACCATGCCCCATCGCGGGCTTTTTCCATGCTGAAGTTAATAATGGTTTTTTCCACGCTGCCGAGGTAGCGATTCATGATGCCGAGGATCGGCCAGATCTCGGCAAGTTCATTCTGTATGCTGCCAACGAGACTGGCCAGCACGGCGTTGATTTTGTCGAAATCGCCTTTGAGATTCGGCAATTCTTCAGGCGGTACGGTTTCAGCGGCAGCGATGCCGAGGTCGAGGTTGATATGTGCGTTCATGCCCATGAGCAAATGTTGCAGCACGATCGGCCACCAGCGTTCGGTAGCGTCGAACGCGCACACCCAGGATTGTGTCGGCGTTTGATCAGTCTGGTTTTGGTAACACGCATGAATATAACGATTGGCGAAAATGACATCGAGGCGTTCCATGCGCTGGCCGTCGTCAAAAAAACCATCCTCTATGCCTTTCTTGACCTGAATCGTCACTTTGCGGTAAAGCGCGGCAAAGTAGCCCATGCGCGAGTTATTTTGTTTGGACCATTCAACAATGACGGTGAGTTGATTGATCACATCATTAATTGTTTTTGCTGGCGTTGCAATTGAAGCCGGGAAATCTGTATCGGACATATCTTTCATTTTCTCCTGTTCTAAGAACCTGTTCGAGATATTGAAGCTGGTTATAAAAAATTACACTCCTGTACTTATAACTTTACTGACAACATAACGAAATTTTCCCGATTGTTCTGCGTGAATCTGCGAAACCTGTTCGAGGATGATATTCACCGTTTTGCCCAGTCTGGATTTGAAAGCCTCTTCGATATGCTGCAACAGCGATGGCTCCAGAGCTGTTTTGCTCACCAGAAAAATACGGGTTTTATCCAGACTTTCCTGAACGATTTTAAAGGCTTCAATTTGCGGCAGGTCACGCAAAATATAAATCAGTGCAAGGCCGTGCATGACGGTGCCGTCCTGGGCCACGACAAAATCGGTGCTGCGCCCCTGAATTTCACGGATCAATGGCAAACCACGTCCGCAACTGCAAGACTGGTCGTGCAAAATGGCCATATCGCCGGTACGGTAACGGATAAACGGAAAATCATGCGTCGCCAGATGGGTGACAACGATTTCACCGGATTCACCAGGTGGCAATGGATTGCCCTGCGCATCAATAATCTCAACAATAATATCTTCAGCGGTAATGTGCATGCCGCCTTCCGGACATTCATGCGCGATAAAACCAGCGTCGCGACCGCCATAACCGTTGGCTACGGGACAATTAAATACTTCGCTGATTTGTTGACGCTGATCGTCATATAGTCTTTCCGAAGTCACAAACGCCACCTGTATGCCCAGATCGTCCATGCCAATACCGTTTTCACTGGCATATCGCGCGATATGCGATAACGCGGAAGGGTAACCGAACAACATTTTTGGGCGTGCGGCGCGAATTTCTGCGAGAAATCCATCGAGCTTTTGTTTTGACATTTCAAAAGCGGGCAACAGTTTCGTGCGCAGTATCCGGTCGCGCAAATTGCGCAAATAGTCCTGTGCGCCAAGTTCTATCGGTGAACCCCAGATAACAATTTCAGAATCGCCGATATCCACGCCCCACCACCGTGTTGCGCGCCACTTTGCGGCAATATCGTGACTTTTGCGCTTTTTGCCGATAAAAAAAACCAGCGGCTCCCCGCTGGATCCGCCGGTATTGTAACGCGCGAGATGCTGTGCGATATCCGACTTCAGTGCATCGGTATTGGTTCTGATAATCGGCTTGGTTAAAAGCGGAAATTGCTGAAGGTCGGTTAGTGACTTCACATCATCCGCATTCAATCCCTTTTTTTCAAATAACTGACGGTAATAAGGCACATGTGCACGAGCATATGCAAGCAGATCACGTAATCGAACCAGCTGAAAATCCTGTAGCCGTTGCTTGTCCCACCATTGCGACTGTTCCATTTGCCTGAGCAAAGCAACACTGTTATGTTTTTTCAGTTTTTCGTGTAGTGGAAAGAAAAACCCCGATGCCCAGGTTGTATACAGGCTTTTAGGTTTTTGTGGTGATTTTGATTTGGCGGGCGGCTTTTTCAGCATCATTATCTCTTACGATTGATTGTTTTCCAGCACCTGATGATAAACCATGAGCAGGTGCTTTTTGACAGAATTCCAGGTATATTTTTCCAGAGACGCCAAACCATTTTTACGCAAATTATCCGCTAATTCGGTATTGCGCAGAACTTGCATTATGGCTTCAGCCATTGCGGCCGGATCTTTTTTCGCAACCAGCAACGCTGTTTTGCCATGTTCAACAAGGTACGGAATGCCGCCCGCATCAGTGCTGACAACAGGTACGCCGCTGGCTAATGCTTCCAGTATCGAGATCGGCATGTTGTCGACAAGGCTTGCGTTAACCATCACATCCGCACGTTGATAAAGCTTTGCTACGGCATTGTTATCGATCCGTCCGGTAAATTCAACTGCTTCCTGCAAATTCAGTTCATTCACCAGATTTTCCAGCATGTCCCGCTGAGGCCCGGCTCCGGCAATGGTCAGCAGCGCTTCAGGATAAGCGCGTTTAACATTCTGAAAAGCGTGTATCGCTGTAGCATTGTCATAAATCGCTTCAAGGTTGCGAGTGGCCACAATATGTGGAAAACCTTTCTGGTTTATTTTGTTTTCTGTCGACTTGACGGTAAACCGGCTCAAATCAATGATATTGGGTACGATTGTTGTGGGATAACCTATTTGGCCAAAAACCGTTTTGAGAAAACTGGATGGCACGGTAATCGCACTGACTTTGTCCAAGCTGGGTTTCACCCAGAAAAACGATTTCTGAAAAAAAGCTTCGGCTTCTCCGCCCCGGTAATTCACAACAACAGGAATTTTTCGCAGCCGCGCAATCCAGATCGCAGGCGCCGCGAATAAATGCCACGACCATCCGGAATTTGCCATGACATGAAACAACTGCACTTTGCCTGCGGCATGCCAAAGCTGCAAAAGATAGGGTATCAATCTGAAGACTGCTCTAAGTCCTCTAATTCTTCCAATCCAGTCGGAACGATAAGGCGCATTCACCTGAACCAGTTCAACCTGTATGTTTTCATGCTGTAAAAGCGCCGCCAATTGCCTGGTTTGATTGGCCATACCGCCATACGGTGGCGGTAGCGGTCCAACCAGACCTATATGCAGCAACGGCTTATCCAATCCATACCTCCTGGATTAAATACTCGAAAACATAATCGATATTATCGTATTTCATGATGAACAAATAACTTAACTAGAGTCCAGGTAGCCACGCCTGTGGGCGAGATCGATAAATGCTTTGCATAAAGATCTGTTCAGCAGTATTTCCCGATTGCGTTGTTTCCGCAAATCAAAAAGGAAAAGACAACTGAACAGCCTCCAGAAATTATCACATGTGTTGCGGTATTGCCAGTATCACATCACTTTTGTTCCAAAATATCGATATATTGCTGGTTGTGAGCAAAGATAACACCATTAACGACCAGAAACAGGAGTTCATTTTAGCGTTTTCTGGTCGATTCAAACAACCAAAATCATTAATATATGATTAATATCAAATACTTGAATGAATTTCTTGAGTAGCCAGATAATGTCTTCATCCGAATAGTAGACAGACGACACTATGATGTTTATAACATGCTGTTTTTTAATTCTTGCAGCCTTGGTATTCGTGATGATAGCCTGCTATGAAGTCTCATTTTACCTTGCCAAAGGTAAAAACTACGCATTCTAAACACAATCAACCGAGGTTTTTTTAGGACAAAAAAAGCCGAGATATCAATCTCGGCTTTTTTTCTGATCGTCTGATTTATCGACGGTTATCACCATACCAAATAAACACATAATCAACAATGACGGTTTACTTTAAGAAGCATTTCGTCTTCTATTTGCCCAGAGACCCATCAAGGTGACTGCGAACAATGCCATAATGCCTGGTTCAGATACTTTGTTCGGTATCTCTCCGCTGACTTGGCTGATCTTGACATATTCCGAATTAGAATCTGCGCTTGGTGCGAGAATCAGATAATTCCCGGCAAGCGATCCCAAAGAACGCTGTGTGTTCGTGGGCACATTGCTGAAGTCAACTTTTGTAAAACCCATTCCTGCCAGATCAGAAAACCTTGTGCCTGTAAAGTCATAATTGGTTGAAAGCGATCCCACCCATGCGCTGATATCAGAATCACTATACCGCCAGCCTATTTTAAAACCGGTAAAGTAATTCCCTGGATCGCCATTTTCAAACACAATCAATTCATCCCTGCCATTGTCATCTAATGCATGGTTAGGGCTTGAATTTTCATTACTTTGATCCGGGTTTTTAACGCCCAGTCCGCCACTCCAGACGGTTAATGTGGCTTTTTCGAATTCAGTTGTACCGCTGTTGTCGGTTGTCGAATAGGCATAAGCCGTGAGCGTATGGCTGGAATCCGTAAATTTACAGTTGTTTCCAACCCCACTGGTACATATACCCGCACCTGCATACGTATCCCATGTAACAGGATCTGCAGATAATGCGCCGACAAACCCAAAGCATAACAATGCGATGGCTGTTTTAACTTTATTGTTCATATTCTTTCTCACTCAATTTAATTACTCTATATACGGCAACAATAAAAAAACATGAAACTAATTGATATTTAAGCAAATCCATGCCATTAACATATATTCCTTATTAAACAGATTGTTGAGCGTATTTATTCATTCACCGGCAGCATATATGTAAGGGTTTGGTTTCAAACGTATGGCGAACTTTAAAGCGATCATGCGGCTGTTCCGGAAGGTTGATGAGGCAACGACGATGCGGATATTTAGCCGTTTGTATCGCTGATTTTTTGGCAACCTTAATATAGATCATTGAACGCTCGATTTGGATTCGACAGTGATGACGCGTTATGGACAACAGGAAGGTGCGGCACGCGGTTACAATCCGCGCAGCCGGAACGTAATTCTCACCATCCGTTAATGGCTTTTGTGCGAATGCACGCGTGATAGCCGATCTTTGGCTACGCTTTGGAAACAGCCATAGCGCCAATTTTACCTGGCCCGTGAAATTTACCCCTATTTTTACACCTTAAAAAAGCTCTATTGGGAAATCTGGGATGAAAGTTGAATTAGCTGCTTTTTACAAAGACATGCCGGGTGCCGTCATTGGCTGTGTCACATTCAATAATTGAGTGTGTTTTGAATAACCCATTGGAAACTTGATGGGTGATTTCTTTGATGCCGTTTGTAGCTTTTAAAATGGATCGATTTACCTGAGTAGGGACAGTAACATTTGAGGATTTGAGTTGGCTTGGACTAGAATGGCAGTTGCTGCCTGTTGAAGAATTTGAGTTTTGGTCATCGTTGCGGTTTCTGATGCAAAATCAGCGTCCTGAATTCGAGAACGGCTCGCTGTCATGGATTCTGCGCTGATTAGATTGTTATTGATGGTTGATTCCAGCCGATTGAGCTGTGCGCCGATTTTGGCCCTCTCTTTGTTTACATGATCTAATGCCAAATCCATTTTAAAAGTCGCAAATCCGGCATTATTGACGAGATCTACATCACCGATACTCATTGCTGCAGTGTTAACGGCGCCAAATGAAACGTCCAGCGTCTCGTTTTTATAAGCACCTACCTGTAAAGATTTCTGGTTTCCCGCTACGTTTAGGGCAATATTTTCCCATACTTCGTTAAATCCGCTAAGCGGATTCGTTCCGCCTCTGGAGCTGTTATTCGCAATGACGCTTTCTGCCGTTTTGACAGAACCACCGTCCACATTCGCGCCACCAATTGCGCCCGTATCGTCATCAGTTAGGTTTAATCCGGCAATATATGCGGCGCCATTAGCGACAAAATCGGCATTAAAGGCATCTGCATTGGCCCATATTCCACCGGAAGCTGCATTAATCGCATCATTCAGCGTGGCACTTTGATTCTGATTGAGATAGGTCATGACATCTTTGATGCCCGATCCGCCATTTGCCTTAATTTGTTGATGCATGTAACCGACAGCCGCATAAGCAGCAGAATATTCGTCTGAACTTCCACCCCAGGCTCCGCCTGCCGTCCCAAAATTTCCTGCTTGCGCCATGACGCCACCTATGCCGATACTGTTAATTGAAGACTGTAGGCGTTCGTCTGCCCCATGGATGAATTCAGCTGCGCCTTCAAGAAACCATTTCTGGTCCACTGCAGGGTTAAACATTGAAGCGACGTTCATGCTGCGGTACATTACCGCATGTACCATTTCATGGGCTATTATTCTATCGTTGTAGAATGGCGCTGTACCTCCGTTTGGCAAATTTGGCGGTGTAAAGTCGCTCATATCGATTTGCAGTTTAACATCGGTAGCTTTTCCGATAAAACTGCCGGGTATTAGACCCACAACCTGCGCTGCAACGCCACCTGCACCATCCGTGAAAGTAGTCAATTCAATGTCGATATCGGCGCCATCAGCTGAAATACCGTAATATTGCTGAATTAGGCTTTCGGCTTGTTCCAGCCAGCCATTTTGTAGGCCATAAATCACCGCAAGCTGGTCGGAATCTCCGAGGACGCTGCCACTCGTGAAGTCGAAAATATTTTCGTTATTGAAAGCGGTTGTCGAAGAAACGCGCTCTATTTCTTGAATCAGTTGGTTGGCTTCTTCCTGGAGTGCTTTTTTGTCACTAAGGCTATTGGTAGCATTTGCAGCCTGAATTGAAAGCTCCCTGATACGCTGTAAGGAACCCGATATCGAACCCAGTGCGCCATCTGCAGTCTGCAACATCGAAACACCATCGTTGGCGTTTCGCGTAGCCTGATTTAATCCACGAATCTGACTGGTCATGCGCTCGGATATGGCAAGACCGGCTGCATCATCGCGGGCGCTATTTATACGCAACCCAGACGATAGCCGCTCCAAAGAGCGGCTTAAGTGCGTCTCTGTCACTGATAAATGGCGAGTGCTGTTTAATGCGCCAATATTCGTGTTGATTGAAAGACTCATTGATTCAGTTGGGTTTATAAAAGTAATATGTTGTTATTTACGGATAACAAGCATATTTATTTAGACCAAGTTTTATGCTTTGAAACGGCCGTCAACCCACTATCAAATTCCGCCAACCATTTGCGTATCATACGATAATATTTGCGTTCGGTTGATTAAAGGGGGCGTTTGTGAAAAACCCTGGAAAACTTGGTTTCGGGTTTATTTGAGGTGAGAAGCCGATGCGGTAAATACTGTGTTTACAACTCAACATGGCGATATCCAGGGAACCTATGTTGCCAGCTTTGATTTTAATATCATTCTTTCAGTGATTTTCTCGAACGGCACCAGAATATTCCATTCGTTTTCGATGTTGTTTCGTACTGATATCTACCGCCATGAGAGCGAAAATGAATATATTGAGGGCATCTCTAAAAATCCATATTTTGTCACAATACTTTGTTGTTCACAAAAAATATCTCCTTACATATCAATCATATGCTGCGTCAATATTTTTTGTTCTCGCCTCGTTTTGTTTAAAACTCTTAATTTTTAGAGGTGCCCTTGAATAATTCTACTTTCATCTGGCAAATGTTTTCCAGCTTTATTGAAGCTCAAGATAAACGGATTGATTTCGCAAGTCTTATAATGTAACAAAACTCAAGCTATCCCTGTATAAGCGTAAGCGAGTGGCGACCAGCATATTCGATGACTGCATCCGCCATCTAAAATAGGATGCCGCTGCCGCCAATTCCACCGTTTTTGTTTTTGCCATCGCCAAATAGTATTGATGCCCGGTCATCTGGCGTGCTGTCATGAGATATCTCTGTTACGTAAATAGTAGTCCTGTGAATGGCTAACCCATATGTATCAACAACATTGATCTGCCCGTTTATCATGTGTTCTCCACGTGCGGTTATAGCCCTCATATTGACAGTTCCAGCACTTGCCTTTCTAAGAAGTGCATTTTTTCAAGCTTATATTTTCATCGCAAACCACTTATTACTTTATTATTCATGTTTATTTTATATTTTTTGGCCGTAATGATTTTGTTTATTCTGTTGATGCAAAAAATGGTTCATTAAGTTAGTGATTTTTAAAATTTATATGAAGCTGCTGAATTGCTCGATAGATGAGCAAGTTAGCATGATATAAAAACAAGCTACAATTCTACTGCTCCAGATCTCTGCGCTTCATTCTAATACAGCTTCCTCCTGTAGAATTTCGTCAGATTACCCGCGCATGATGTTGTCTCTCCGATTATACAAAATCAGTTCTATATAGTAGTCATTTGAATTGTTTTTTTCTCCTTCAACGGCTTCATCTTCCCCATTAACGTCTGGAATTTCAGAGCAGATGACCCAGCCGCCTTTTGGAACGGTTTCTATAATTGCCAAAAATTCATTCGCTTAAATATTATGCTTGGTACAAAATTTATTATACTCAATCTCTCGGCACTCCACACTAACTTTAAAACTGTCATTTTCGCATTGCTCGATTGCTGCTTTGACGGATGATTCCATTGTTACTGCTTTCTGTGTGGGCTTATCCCTGGAAAAGGACAGACCTGGAAACAAGCAGGAAAGCAATACCATGAAAATAATACAATCAGTTAATTTTCCTGGATAAATTTTGTGCATAATTTTTGCGTGATGTGTAAATGATCATTTATGATATTGATCGGCTTATGTTGAGCGTAAACGCCGTTTCATTCACATGATTTCTTGATTATCGACCTGAACATCCCGCAAGATTCTTCACGGCCCTGCTGATCCAAAGTGGATTGGCACAGTTCCTGTTGAATCCCAGGTGCTTTGTGCGTAACGATATAATCGGACAATTCCAAGGCCTGTGGGTGTTTGAGTTGAAGACAACAGGCCGGAAGCGTTGGTTGCCGGATTGTTTCTAATAAAACCCTGTGTCGCAGGGTTGGTCTTGGTGAAATAAAGCTTCGCCCGGGTCGCCAAATGTCCCTCGACTGCACCGTAGCTGGTATTAAGATTCGGGTTATCCCAGTAATCATTGTCTTTACCAATGTTTGGCGTCACTTTGCCTGCGCTATCCACAGTCCAGGCTTCCAGAAAATGCGGTGTAAGCGGACTGGCAACAGCGTTACCCCGCGCATCTTTTGCGCGCCAGGTATTGACGACATCCTGAATAATCCAGCCACTTCGGCCGGTGGTATTGAAACCGACATGCCACACAAAAGCGCCGTGGTTGTTCCAGGTCGGCCCCTTATTGGTTTTTGTGGAGATGCTGATTCCCGTCAACATGCCAGCGGCAGAAGTAATAACATTTCCCAAAACCGTGCCAATAGGCCGCGCGACATCGCCGACAATCTCTTCGGTTGTGGGGCCGCGTATGATTTCGTCATCTTCCACATCTGACTGCAGTCCACGTGTTGAATTCACAGCAATTGTTCCCTGTTCGGCTTGGCTGTCGACCATACGCTGCGTGTGAAGGATGGCGCGCACATTGTCGCTTTGCTCACTATGTGTTCGACGGGGGATCTTGGGTTTCCCCGGCGCATTTTGCTGAGCGACCTTTGGTTTTTCTGCAAACATGTGCATGCCAAACTTCCTTTCTTGATGATTCACGGACTGATTGATCATCGCATATTACATCGATTTGGTGAAGTTACCGATTGATATGTAATAATGCAAGACCCTAGCCTGTGCGCAAGTTTCTCTACGTGTGAGCATGGCATCGGGTTTTGTTGTAACCAAACTCAAAGGAGAAATCCCATGAAAAGTAATCAAAGCAACCCCGTCGTCTGGTTTGAAATTTATGTCCAGGATATGGAACGCGCCAAAGCGTTCTATGAAACAGTACTTGCAGTTAAACTGGAAAAAATGCCTGCTCCTACTCCTGAGAGCGTAGATATGGAGATGTGGAGCTTCCCCTCAGACAAAAGTACTGCTCAAACCACTTATGGAGCATGCGGAATGCTGGTAAAAATGATCGGAAAATCTTCTGGGTGTGGTGGAACGTTAATTTATTTTGCGTGTGAGGACTGCGCAGTGCAAGCCGCCCGTGCTGCCCAGAATGGCGGTAGTATTTTCAAAGAAAAATTCTCGATTGGTGAACACGGGTTTATTGCTCTTGCCTATGATACTGAGGGCAATATGATTGGCTTTCATTCCATGTAACATCCTGGAAATTATGAATAAAGAATTAATGCCGTCCCGTTACCTTTATAAACGGCCTATCTGTTTCCGTCTCTCTCGTCTGTCGGTGCCTCAATAGCCATTCCATAGTGCAGCAGGATGTGCCGACGCCAGGAGGCGCATCAATTGCAAACCGTGCAGTTCTTCCTGGCACACCACCCTGATATTTCCCCGTCCTTTCGTATAGACGTTATAATTGCCATAAATTGATAGGCCATACAATAGGAACCATAAATGATCCGCTCCATATTGCATGACAAAATTTGTTTAAACAGATTGCCGCGACCGTATTGAGCTTTGGCCTCATCCTGGTCACGCGATATGCGTGATTTTATTCATACCGGCGTTACTTTGCACTACCCGTTCGAACCATCCAATGCCTGAATAGTTAAATCAGCACCGATCAAGAGGAATTTATCCGGATATTTCCTTATGAACAGCTAATGATCTTTTTTGCAACATCTTTACGATCCACCAGATTGCCAAAGCAGCAAGTAGGTGTTTTACAGTATGTCCGCTGATTACCTGACCGGCATCAAAAATCTGCTGATCCAGTGTTTCAGCCAGTTTTGCTAATGCGTAGAGTCCAATTATCTTGTAAATATCGTGTCCATGCGTGTAACGGGAAGGCAGGAGCAGGCTGAGCAGCACAACCAGCAGCAACGAATAGAATTGAATCACAATATAATAATTCAGATTACCAATGCCGCGCTGTTCACCCATATACCAGTAAATCACGCTACCGGCCCCCATCAGGACAAGTATCGGTAACGCACGCACGCCTAATTTTGGATGAATACGTTCTGAAAGCGCGGCTGCAAGCAAAGCCGTCACACCTACCGCAATGGGCAATCGATCCCAGAGCAGGCTGATATTGTCAGGCGCCCAGTGATAGTAGGCAGAACCCGGCGCAGTCATAATGACACTCGTAAATAAAACGAGGTATGGCCAGTATTCTGCTGATGTAACAAATTTCTGCTGTGTCTGGCGCTGATTTGACAACTGGTATGAGTGCCAGAGAAACACCAGTCCAGCAAGCCCGCTCAACACAATCGCCAGATTGGAAGCCACGTTCATAAAATTCGGAATACCAAACAGGGTGCGTTGATCCGCAAACTGATGATAGGTTTGCGGCTGGGAAATGGGCGGCATGGCCGCGGCCAGCAGCAAAACGACCACAGAAAACAGCAACAACGCTGTTAATCGCGTGCGCACTTTCTGATCAGTGGTTTTTGCTGGCATCATTAACAGTTCAACCGTTATCCATACATATGCGCCACCGCATCAGCGATTCTACCGACGGCAGTAATATCCATACCTGAAACAGGCTGTCTGGGCTGGTTAGCCAACGGAATAATCGCACGGGTAAAACCGAGCTTGGCCGCTTCTTTCAAGCGTTCCTGCCCACGTTGCACAGGACGCACTTCACCGGCCAGACCCACTTCGCCGATCACCACCATTTTCTCCGCCAGCGGCTTGTTTTTAAGGGATGAAACAACCGCGAGCAGGATTGCGAGATCCGCGCCGGGTTCGGTGATTTTCACCCCGCCGACTGCATTCACAAAAACATCCTGATCGAAACAGGGAATACCGGCATGACGATGCAAGACGGCCAGCAACATAGCCAACCGATTTTGTTCCAGACCGACGCACAGCCGTCTTGGATGCGGCGCACGCGCTTCATCCACCAACGCCTGAATTTCAACGAGTAACGGACGTGTACCTTCCTGCGTCACCATAATACAGGAACCGGCCACCTGACTGTCATGATGCGACAAGAACAAAGCCGAAGGATTCTTGACTTCACGTAATCCTTTGTCACTCATGGCAAATACACCGAGTTCATTAACCGCACCAAAACGATTCTTGAAAGCCCGGACCAAACGGAAACTCGAATGCATGTCGCCTTCAAAATACAAAACCGTATCGACCATATGCTCCAATACACGTGGCCCGGCCAATGCACCTTCCTTGGTGACATGACCAACCAGAATAACTGAAGTGCCGCTGGCTTTAGCCAGTCTTGTCAACTGGGCAGCACACTCGCGCACCTGCGCCACCGAACCCGGCGCAGATTGCAGCACATCTGAATAAATCGTCTGGATGGAATCGATAACCGCCACATTAGGTTTATATTCATTCAATACTGTCTGGATTTTTTCCAGCTGTATTTCCGCAAAAAGCTGCACAGCCTGTACATTCAACGCAAGACGCCGTGCACGCAGCGCCACCTGTTGCGCCGACTCTTCACCACTGATATAAAGCACCCGGTGCTGCCCCGACATATGCGCTAAAGCTTGCAGCAATAAAGTAGATTTGCCAATTCCCGGATCGCCACCCAGCAGCACAACCCCACCGCGCACCAGGCCGCCGCCAAGCACCCTGTTAAGCTCTGCAATGCCAGTCGAATAACGTTGTTCTTCCTGTGCTTCGACATCACTCAGGTTCTGCACCTGCCCTGTTTCGGATATCGGGCTAAACCGCGCAACCTGTTTCTCGGCTACCGTTTCAATAAGCGTATTCCAGGATTGGCAGTGCGGACACTGTCCCTGCCATTTTAATATCTGGCCGCCACATTCCGTACAAACATATACCGATTTCTGTTTTGCCATGAATTGTTAGTCAGGTGGTTACATATCCTCATAGACCTCGGCTAATTTGAACAGCTCGCCTTGTGCATCCTTGTCTGAAAGCATTGGCGTGCAGCCAATGGGCCAATCAATGGCCAACGTTGGGTCATTCCAGATAATACTGCGTTCATGTTGCGGCGCCCAGTAATCCGTTGTCTGATACAGGAACTCTGCATAATCCGATAACACTATAAACCCATGCGCAAAGCCTGCCGGCACCCAGAGTTGGGCTTTATTCTCGGCGTTGAGAATTTCCCCAATCCATTGACCGAACGTTGGCGACGACCGGCGTAAATCAACAGCCACATCATACACTTCACCAACGACAACACGCACCAGTTTTCCCTGTGGTTGCCTGATCTGGTAGTGCAGTCCACGCAGTACATTTTTGGCTGATCGCGAATGGTTTCCCTGAACAAATGTCACATGCGCGCCAATTGACTGGTCAAACTGGCGTTGATTGAAACTCTCAAAAAAAAACCCGCGTGTATCGCCAAAAACCTGTGGTTGCAATAAGAAAACGTCGGGTATTGACAGTTGTGTCGCTTTCATCGATCAAGATTCATTTTTTGTGTTTCAATACCTGTAACAAGTATTGCCCATAACCGTTCCTAGCCAAAGGCACCGCCAACGCTTCAAGCTGCGCGGCATCAATCCAGCCTTGCCTGAATGCGATTTCCTCCGGACAAGCAACCTTGAGTCCTTGCCGGTGCTCGATCATTGCCACAAAGTGACTCGCCTCCAGCAGCGATTCATGCGTACCGGTATCCAACCAGGTATAACCACGCCCCATTATTTCGACATGAAGCGCCGTCTGCTCCAAATAAATCCGGTTAATATCGGTAATTTCCAGTTCATTTCGATGTGAGGGTTTAATACTTTTGGCATAATCAACTACTTGCCGGTCATAAAAATACAAACCGGTCACTGCATAATTAGATTTAGGTTGCGAGGGTTTTTCTTCCAGATTAACGGCCCGCCCAGCAACATCAAACTCAACCACACCATAGCGTTCAGGATCCTGCACATGATAGGCAAAAATGCTCGCACCTGAAGAACGCTCCATGGCACTTGACAGCAAATGATTTAGGTCATGGCCATAAAAAATATTATCGCCCAGAACGAGTGCTGAACAATTATTGTCGATAAAAGATTCACCGATAAGAAAAGCCTGCGCCAACCCACCCGGCGACGGCTGTACGGCATAAGAAATATCAAGTCCCCACTGATGTCCATCACCCAGCAGCCGTTCATAATGCGATAAATCCATCGGTGTCGATATTATCAGCAGATCACGAATACCCGCCAGCATCAAAACGCTCAGCGGATAGTACACCATCGGCTTATCAAAAACAGGCAATAGCTGCTTGGAGATGACCTGGGTTACGGGATACAACCGGGTACCCGATCCGCCCGCCAGGATAATACCTTTTCTTTGACACATACAATGATGCGTATTATCTTTTTCCGAATCTACTGCTGGTAGGGTCACTTGTTGCGCCATTTAATAAATCAGCCCGTCCTGATCAAAGTTACTTGAAGCAATTCAATTAGATGCATGTGGACAAGGCTACGGGTCTGTCTTTTATCAAGACAGACTTCTCTATAATCAGTTTAAAAAATAATTATTGTACTCTATTCGCTAAAGAAGACACAAAACCCAAGTAAGCACTTCTGACTTAAAATAATGATTGAAAAATACGCCGATCAATTAAATTATGCCTAACACGCAATAGACTACTGTCAAAACAGCCTCATATCGACATATGCTTCACATACATCACTATAAACGGCTTGCAGGTAACATGACTTCCTGCTGGAAATTTTTTTTCTGGGCATTTTGGGCGCTCTTGATCATGGCTGTAGCCCTGTCAATTTTTCCCATTCTTGTTCAACACATTCTGCATGCCACTTTTATTCAGCAAAATTCTGCGACGATACAATCAAACTTGCTGGCCATTGCGATACTACTGTTTATTTTCGGTCTCTCCAATTTTGTTGGCCATTATTTGATGAGAAAAGCAGGCAATCACCTCTGCATGCAACTGAACACCGATTTATTTAATACGCTGCTTAACCTGCCTGTTCAACATTATCAATACCTGGATAAACAACAGACAACCCATTCAGCTTTGAGCAGTATAAAACAGATTTCCCAGTCAGCAATGCGAATAATTACCACACTAGTACGTGATTCGTTGATTATCATCAGTCTGATATTCTGCCTGTTCTGGATTGAGCGGGATTTTGCACTACTTGTTCTTCTGTTGATTCCGTTTGCAACAATCATATTACAAGTCATACAGGGGCAACACTCTGCAAATCTTCGATCGGACACCCCAACATTGAACAAACTTGCCAATCATCTGCAACGGTCCATGAAAAATTTCCGGCAGATCAGACTTTATGGCGGCCAGCATCAGGAATACCAGCGTTTAAAAAAAGAAGCCTTATCATTACAGGATAATGAGTCGCAACAAGTCAACTACAAAACATTTATTGCTTTGTTGTGTCAACTCGTCATGTTATTTATTGCTGTGGCAATCGTTTATCTCATGACCCAACAATCCTTACGAGGCCATTTCACACTTGATCAAATCGGTGCATTTGTTATGGCCTCACTGTTACTGATTACCCCTGTCAGACGTTTGGCGGGAATTTCTCGGACATTACACAATGAGCAAAATCATCTGGAACGGATTTTCTCTTTACTCGATCTGAATGCAGATTCAGATCACAATCACAAGACAATTGCCGAAGTTGCAGGCAAGTTAACATTTGAACATGTTTGTTTTTTTGATCATAAGCCGGAAAAAGCCGTACTCAACCGGATTAATCTGGAAATCACTCCGAAAAAGACGGTTGCCATCGTTTGCAAAGACAAACAGATTTGTTCCCGGCTCATTGATTTGCTGCTTGGTTTTTATCAACCGGAAACGGGAAAAATGTTGCTGGAGAATGTGCCATTTACCGAAATCAAACAGGCTGACTTGCTTGCCCAGTTCGCCTTGGTCTCGCATGATTCAGTAATCTTGAATGAGAAAGTTGCCGGCAATATCGCTTATGGCGTTACCCGATGCGCCCATGAGGCAAGCATCACTGCGGCCGCTCAAGCCGCCCTGGCTTCAGAATTTATACGAGAAATGCCCAATGGCCTGCAAACGCGTGTTGATGAGAACGGCGCCAGCATGACCAACGAGCAATGGCAGAAAATTGAAATAGCACGCGCACTGCTTAAAAACGCACCCATCCTGATTATGGACAACGTATGGTTTCAATCATCTGCACACACGTCATTCAATAAAGCGCTTACTAAACTGATACAAAACCGCACCACAATCCTGGTCATGCAGGCGATGCCAGCAACCAGAAAAAATATTGATCATGTTTATTTACTGGAACAAGGCATGATCAACGAAAAATAATCAATGAACGCTCTCGCCATTGGGTATATATTCCGGCACCCACTGTGCCAATTCTTTTCGCGCCTCTTCATCATTTAACGTTTTGATTTTTTCAAAACGCGCCACCAATGCAACAAGCCATTGCTCATTAACTTCGGGAGCCTGCGCGATACGCAATTTAGTGTGTGGTGTCGGCACCGTATTTTCATCGGCCAATAACAATTCTTCGTGTAATTTCTCTCCTGGACGCAACCCCGTATAAACAATACGAATATCATCTTCACCCAGGCCCGACAATCGTATCAAATCACTGGCAAGCTCCGTAATTTTCACGGGGTCGCCCATATCCATAACAAAGATTTCACCCCCACCTTTCAATCCGCCCATCAGTCCCGCCTGCAAAACGAGTTGCGCAGCCTCCGGAATCGACATAAAGTAACGGGTCATATCGGGATGTGTGACCGTAATCGGACCACCCTCAGCAATTTGTTTGCGAAATTTTGGAATAACACTGCCTGCACTGCCCAACACATTACCAAAGCGCACCATTACAAAACAGGTAATCTGTTCACGATTGCTGTTTGATTGCTGCATTGCCTGACAAACCATTTCCGCCAGGCGTTTACTCGCTCCCATGATGTTAACGGGATTAACCGCCTTGTCGGTTGAAACAAGTACAAATTTCTCCACCTTGTAGCGAATCGCCATGCTGGCTAAAATATACGTGCCCATGACATTATTCAAAACCGCCTGCCAGGCATTTTCATCTTCCATCAGCGGAACATGTTTATAGGCTGCTGCATGAAAAACAACGGTTGGCTTAAATTGCTTAAAAAGCTGTTCCAAACGTGCACCGTCTTTAATATCCCCGATGACAAACGACATTGAAGTCTCAGGAAAATTTGCCAGAAATTCCTCCTGTACACAATAAAGCGCATATTCATTGAGTTCCAGCAACACAAGATGCGTCGGTTGGAACGCGATAATCTGACGGCATAATTCCGCACCAATTGAACCGCCGACACCCGTAATCAATATCGTCTTGCCCGTCAAAAAACCATGCAAGCCTTCATCATCGAGTACAACCGGCGCTCTGCCCAATAAATCATCCAGTTGGATCTCACGAATTTGTGACACGGTTGTTTTACCATTGATAAGATCCTGGTAAGAAGGAACAATCATTGCTTTAACGCCCATACCCGAGCACATTTCCAGAATATGGCGATGCATTCGATGAGAAAGGGAAGGCATGGCAATAATGACATGACCCACATTTAATTTCTGCACCCAATGCGGCAAATTATCAATAACACCTAATACACGCACACCGCGCAAACGTGTTCCAAGTTTTCTCGGATCATCATCCAACATGCCCACCACGTGCCAGTCACGACTGCTCGCCAGATCTTTGACAAGATTAACTGCGGTATTCCCAGCACCCAATATCAGCGCCAATTTACCTTCATAATTCTCTAGGCTATATAAACGACGCTCTTTCCATGCACGATAAATCAGGCGGCTGCTGCTCATGATCATCAATAACAAGATTGGCGCAAGAATATTAACCGAAAGCGGCACAACACCAAGGAACCCAAGTGGCCAGAAAATAATATTAATCAAGGTTGCACTCAGCAACACTACAACTGTAATCCGCTTTAGATCCGGAAGACTGGCATAACGCCACAACCCCCTGTACAACCCAAGCCATAAAAAAATAACTGCCTGAACCGGCAGTATCCAGGGCAAAAGATCAAAAAATAACGTAAAAGGTATGACTGAAATCTTAAAATCAAAATAAAACAGAAACGCAAGCAACCAAGCCACAATAACCGCAATCAGGTCATGGGAGAATGCAATAACTGAACGTATTTCGTATTTGTTTTTAAGCATGTTATCGTTTGTCTGCATAAAGCATCTGACCCAGATCAGCCATCAGCATTAATCCCAGATAAATAAACCCCCAAATTATTGCAACAACAAGCTGAATAGTCATAGTCTGGCCATTCGCCCATACTGCACTTGCGCCTACCGTCAGCATCAGACCGTAACTCAGCAGCGCCGTATTTTGATGACCCAAGCCACTTTGCACCATTCGTTGATAATAATGCTCACGATGCGCCAGCCAGATCTTTTCACCGGACAAAAACCGTTTTACGAGTGTTACCGTCGCATCGGCAATAAACGGCGAAAAAATCAATAACGGCAGCCATAAAGACCACAAATCATTTATCCATCCAAGTATCCCCAGAACCGCTGCCAGATAACCCAACGGTATAGCACCGACATCACCGAGAAAAATGCGCGCCGGATAAAAATTATGAAACAAAAAACCCAATGACGCTGCTGCAACCGTAAAATTGACTAGAGCAAAATTGATATCTCCGGACAGATAAGCCGCCAGTCCGTAGTATCCAAACCCGATTAAAGCCATGCCACCAGCCAACCCATCAGAACCATCCATAAAGTTAAACAGATTAGACATCCATATCACGGTCAGCATACCTATCAAAACAAACAGCCAGTCTTGCGCATCAAACTGAATCGTAATACAGAATCCAAACGCAACCAGCGTATGCATCAGTAACCGGCACCAAACGGGTACTTTCCAAAGATCATCCATAATGGATATACCTGCGAGTACACATATCCCCAGCCAAACGAAGACAGGAAGCATTGCTGAAAAAACCAACCAAGCCGACAAGGCACCGAATAACAATCCTACACCACCAATTCGCGGCACCGGAACAGAATGCAATGATCTTGAATTAGGATAATCCAGGATCGCAATAGTTTTCTGCCTGATGAGCCATAAAATTGAATAGTAAGAAAAAAAAATTGCTAACAGTGAAGCAGCAATAATGAACAACGGAGAACCCAGCAACATAGCGATCGGATTATCCCAATTTCATTTTTCTAGCACCGTTCTTTTCCAGTGAAAAACATAAGCTGTAAAAGAACGGTTTAAGACGTAATAAGACACACTGAATTTTCGGACACACACTCCGAAAAAACTGAATTCCTTTTCTAGATCTAAGGCATCGGATTTGCAGCGTAATTCTGATGTGCCGCCGATTCTGCAGCACCCCGTTTCAGGTTCATACCCATATCAGACAGAACTGCTTCCAATGCATTTAGACACATCAGTACATTCTCAACCCTGCTTGACGTACCCATTAAGCCAAAACGCCAGACTTTTCCGGCAAAATCTCCAAGTCCCGCGCCAATTTCCAGACTGTATTCACCGAGTAATCTGTCGCGCACGGCTTTATCATTGATCCCTTCTGGGATATAAACCGAATTAAGTTGCGGCAAACGGTATTTTTCGTCAACGACATAACTAATACCCATGGTTTCCAGACCCGCCTTAAACGCTTCATGATTGCGTTGATGCCTTGCCCATGAATGCTCCAGGCCTTCTTCATACAACATGATGAGTGATTCGTGCAGCCCATAGAGTGAATTGGTCGGTGCAGTGTGATGATAAGTACGCGCAGAAGTGCCCCAGTAACCCAATAGCAGATTAATATCCATAAACCAGCTGTGAACTTTGGTTTTACGATTTTTCACAAAATCAGTTGCACGCTCTGAAAAGCTGACCGGTGACAATCCTGGCGGACAGGACAAACATTTCTGACTGCCGGAATAAATACCATCAATACCCCATTCATCAACTCTGATGGGCGACCCACCCAATGACGTTACAGTATCGACTATGGTCATGGCATTATTACTGCGCGCAATGCCGCACAGCGTTTTGGCATCGGAAAGCACACCGGTTGATGTTTCGGCATGAACAAACGCCAGAACTTTGGCATCGGGGTTTTGCTTGAATGCATCTTCAACTTTCTGTGGATCGACCGGCTCGCCCCACTTGTCGTCGACAACAACGGCAACACCACCGTGACGCTCGACGTTTTCAATCATCCGCCCACCAAACACACCATTACGGCAGACAATTACTTTATCACCCGGTTCAATCATATTGACGAAGCACATTTCCATACCCACAGAACCGGGCCCGGAGACTGAAAATGTCATCTTGTTCTTGGTCAAAAAAGCATAGCGTAACAAATCTTTGATTTCTTCCATCATATCCGCAAAAACCGGATCAAGATGGCCAAGTGTAGGGCGCGCCATGGCCGTTAAAACGCGATGATGCGTATCGGATGGGCCTGGCCCCATTAAAACACGCTGGGGTGGATAAAATGTCGTTAATTTTTTTTCGGGACGAAAATCTTCGATAGTCATGAACAATCCTAGTATTATTGTAAAGTAAAGTTTTTTATAAAAGTTAAGTTCGCAATTTTAACAAGTGATTGGAAAATTTACTATAAACACAGCTGTATTCAGTCAATTTAATTTATCAAAATAACATGAAACAGAACCGAACAATACCATTCAGTTCATTGAACCCGTCTCACCATGGCTTGTCTCAGTGTAATTCCATCGAGTAAACCGATCATTCATAAAATGAAACCATTTCATAAAAAGACGCAGATTTTGACGCACAAGTGACGCTGTCATGTAACATTAATCATTTTGCCTGTTCATCAATTTCTCAAATGCGTTCCAACTTTTATCCATGTCTATTCGCAACACTCCATCAATTGTCATAGCACTTATCCTAATTATTCCGGTTTCGATCTACTGGTATACGCGAGACAGCGGCGAATCCAAAACCAATTCTTATCTTGCACGCACACTTGATCAAGGCGACATTATACAAACCATATCCGCTAACGGCACACTGACGCCGGTCGTTCTCGTCAATGTTGGCACACAGGTTTCAGGTACAGTCGCCAAACTGCATGTCGATTTCAACGATCAGGTCGAAATTGGTCAGATTTTAGCGGAACTGGACCCTGCGTTACTGCAAGCACAGTTGCAACAATCCAGAGCCAGCCTCCTCAGTGCGCAAACACAATACAACATCACCGACAGCAAATTAAAACGCCACCACAAGCTGCACGAGCAAGGGTTCATCTCGTTCGAAGCTTTGGATATCGTTAAACAGGAACTGGACGCAGCACGCGCGCAACTGGCGGTCAGTCAGGCACAGGTCGAAAGAGACCGCGCCAATCTGAATTATAGTATTATCAAATCACCAATCTCCGGTGTGGTTATTGCCCGTGATGTTGATATCGGCCAAACCGTTGCCGCAAATTTTCAGACGCCCATCCTGTTTCAGATTGCAAAAGACTTACGTGAAATGCAGATCAATATCAGCGTTGCAGAAGCAGATATCGGTCTGTTACGTATAGACCAGCCGATCAATTTTACCGTTGACGCATACCCAAACAGTATTTTTACCGGCACTGTCAAACAGGTGCGTCTCAACCCGACCATCCAGGAAAACGTAGTCACCTATAATGTCGTGGCCATGGTTAACAACGTTGACGGCTCGCTCCTGCCGGGCATGACCGCCAACATCCATTTTGTCGTCGATCAACGGCAAAATGTGCTGCGAATTTCTAATGCAGCGCTGCGTTATCAACCCAAAGATTCCGATTCAAGTGCAGAGCAACGTCATAATCGACAGAATGGTCAGTCCTTAGTCTATCGCCTAATCGATGACAAACCAGTCGCAACCCATGTTACAACCGGCATCACCGATGGAAATCATACTGAAATTGTTGCCGGCGACGTCAAGGCGGGAGACACCGTAATTATTCGGGAAAAAAGCGATAAAAAAGATTCCGAACCCCAATTCAGATTAAGAATGTTCTGATGTCAACAAGCCACTCAAATTCCACATCACCCGCTTTAATCCGAATAACGCAACTAAACAAAAGCTACACGCTCATCGATGCCGCAGGAAAAAATATAGAGAACCCGGTTCTGAACAATATTAACCTGTGCATCGAAAAAGGTGAATTTGTCGCCATCATGGGCCATTCCGGCTCGGGGAAATCGACCCTGATGAACATTCTGGGTTGCCTGGACACACCCACAAGCGGCGATTACTGGCTGGAAAACCAGAACATTGCCACGCTATCCAACGATGCGCTTGCACGCATCAGGAATCGTTACATTGGCTTTGTTTTCCAGGGATTTAATCTGTTAAAACGCATGACTGCCCTCGATAATGTTGCGACACCACTGCTCTATGCAGGGGAAAATCGTGCTGCAAGCCGTAACAGAGCACTGGAACAACTACGCCGCACCGGACTGGAGAAATTTGCCATGCACCACCCAAACCAGCTATCTGGCGGCCAACAGCAGCGCGTTGCAATCAGCCGCGCACTTGTCAACCAGCCCCCGTTGATACTAGCCGACGAACCCACAGGCAATCTTGACACGCAGACAAGTAAAGAAATTATGACGCTTTTTGAACAGCTTAATCAAGAGCAAGGCATCACCATTGTGCTGGTCACTCACGAAAATGAAATCGCCGCTTACGCTGACAGACTGATACGCATCCAAGACGGAAACATCGTCTATGACGGCAATCAGGTACTTGAGAACAAACCGGTCCCGATTGCATGATTCGCACACGGTATTTTTCAGTAAACCCAGCCTAAACAGCATAGTAATGAAACAGTATTTAATTCATCACAGGCAACCGAAATAAAATGAACTTCGCCACCATTATGGGAGAAGCGTTGCGTGCTTTGCGTATGAACCGTTTGCGCACCGGGTTGACCATGCTCGGCATGATTATCGGAGTAGCCGCGGTTGTTTTAATGCTCTCCATCGGACAAGGCGCACAAACCAAAATCAACCAGTCCATTGAAACAATGGGCAGCAATCTCTTTATTATTGTACCGGGCGCAACATCTTCTGGCGGCTTTAGTTTTGGCAGCGGCAGCGTAAGAACCTTAACCATCAATGATTCAAAAGCAATTGCTGAATTACCTGTTATAAACGCAACAGGCCCGGTCATCAGTGGAAACGCGCAACTGAATTTTGGTGCAAAAAACTGGAGCACGATGATTACCGGCACCACAGTGGACTATTTTACAGTGGGCAACTGGGAAATAGAGGACGGCACAATATTCCAGGAATCTGACGTCAGATCGGCAACACGCGTTGCCGTACTCGGCGCCGTAACCGCCAACAACCTGTTTGGCGAAGTCAATCCTGTTGGCAAAAGCATTCGCATTACCAACCGCCCATTCCTGGTCGTTGGCGTCCTGGCCGCCAAAGGACAAAGCCTGAGCGGGCGCGATCAAGACGATAATGTTTTCATACCGATTACCACCAGCGAGCGCCAGATTACCGGCAACCAGTTCCCCGGATCCATCCGTTATATGCTGGTTCAGGCAAAATCATCCGACTTGATGGAAGAAGCCGAAATTGAAATCACGCAATTGCTGCGGCAACGTCATCGCATCTCTGACGGAATGGAGAATGACTTTACTGTACGCAACTTAACCGCAATCGCCGATGTCGCCACCGGCACCGCAAAAATCCTGTCCATTGTACTCGGTGCAATTGCATCCATCTCATTACTGGTAGGCGGTATCGGCATCATGAATATTATGCTGGTATCCGTAACCGAGCGCACTCGAGAAATTGGCATACGCATGGCCATCGGCGCTAATCGCCGCGCTATTCTTATTCAATTTCTGCTGGAGGCCATGATGATCTGCTTTATGGGCGGTTTGATTGGCGTAGTCCTCGGCATCGGCGGCGCATGGATAATCAGCCAGCTTATCGATATGTTAGTTGTCATAACATCGAGTATGATTTTACTGGCTTTTATGTTTGCATCTGTTGTAGGCATTTTTTTCGGTTTTTATCCGGCTCGAAAGGCGGCATCGCTCAAACCGGTGGACGCGCTCCGTTATGAGTAATAATGGTAGCAAATCGCTTATTGTTACTTTACCAAAAGCCGTTTATCTGGAAAGATACGTGTATAAAATAGGAAACAATCGATGAGCACTAATTTTAACGACAATAACAAGGAGCAAACCACTCAAAACGGTAACAACAAGGAACGTTCCACTTCTGAGTTACTGGAAAATGTCGTTGTTGTTTACCGAAGCGAAATTTTGACAGTAGGAGAAATCAAGAACTCCCTGCATGAACGTGGTTTTGGTGTCTTATTGGCAATCGCCGCGCTGCCACTTTGTCTTCCTGTTCCCGTACCGCCGGGCTATACCACCTTTTTTTCCATCCCATTGTTTATATTTTCGATACAAATGATTATTGGAATGCAGGCGCCCTGGCTGCCGCTCTGGATTGAAAAGAAGGAAATCAAACGCACCAGCCTGGAAAAACTGATTGCCAAGGCGAGCCCTTTGCTCAGGAAAATAGAAAAACGGCTGCAGCCACGCCTGACGTATATCAGCGTACATACATGGGAAAGAATCATCGGTATTTTTGCATTTGTTTTTGCCCTGTCGATTTCTCTACCAATACCCTTGACAAATTTCCCGCCGGGCTGGGGAATTCTTATCATGTCGCTCGGCTTGCTCAGTAAAGACGGCATCACCATATTGATCGGCATGATTGTTGGCACCATAGGCGTTGGCATTACCATGATCATTCTGGTATTGCTATGGATGGGGATGTCGCTGCCATCATTTTACTGAAGGCACCACTAATAATCGCCCCTTCATATCAATCAAATGCAGCGTCAACATTTTTTCTCGTCTCATCTTGTTTGAACGCTGAATTTTCTGAAACACCCTGAATAAACATTCTCAGTCCTTTTTTACAGCGGACTCGCAACGTATAACACGCCATAACCTTTTGTTTTTTGGTTTTCAGCTTCCATTCCACTCGCTTATTTCACAAATTAATACAATAAAATCTAGGTGTTATGATCATAATTCACCGATCTGGAATTTCAATATATTGACAAAATGTCGAGAAAATTTACAGTACCTTTTTGTTCCAAAACAAGAAAACTCAGCACGTCCAATTAAAAAAAAACCTTTTCAAATCAGTTTTCTGAACCGACTTCACAAATATTGCAGATCACTTATCCCTATGTTTAGAAAGGTCTTTTCACACAAAAAAAGCGTCGATATTCTTTACAGTACAAAATTATTTTTCGGATTTATGAACAGTTCAAAAAATTTATTTATTCTTTCTCTTAATAACCCACTGCTTTTATGTCAAGAAAATTTTTGGGCATAAATCTTGCTAGTAAATATTCGTGGGTAAATCTTTTTTTACACCATTTTCTTTTTGAAAACCAAAAAGACTAATATACAGAGGGCTAACTATTATGAAACACAATACTTTTGTTTCAGCGGATTTGTATTGTCCGCAACCAGTACCACGGACGGTTAAACCCGTTCTTAATACGAGGCAAAGATGGCGACTGTCGGCTTGCATCCTGTTCTGTTCCATTTTCTTGCTTGGAATCCAGGCGGTCTTTGCGAACGGAACAGGGAAAATACATGAAATTGAATTATGGGCCGAGAAAATACCGGCGGGCGCTCAAGGTGGCAATGCCCTTTATGCGTATCGCATGGCCGGGCATATCATCAAGGAAGGCGAGACGGAAACTGACGTCACATCCAGATATGTCCTAGAGCCCATAATTCCGGGACCAACGATTATTATCGACGAGGGTGATGAAGTTGCGCTTACCTTGAAACATGTATTTGATCCGGGTAATTCAGCCACACTGGAACAGGTCAGTGTTCATGTGCATGGCGTGCACTACGACATTCACAGCGACGGCACTATTGAATATATCAATATGGTCGCCGACGAAAGCGCCACACCCACCATGAGTTATACCTACCACTGGGTTGCAGCGCCCGGAACCGCTGGCACATGGGCGTATCACGATCATAACATGATCACGCTGAATGGCGCCGAAGACAGGGGTCTTTTTGGTGCACTAATTGTTAACAATCAGTCCGCCGTTCAGATAGCAGGTAACGGCAATAAAACCACCAGCGCTCCTTTTTCCAGCATAGAAAAAGAATACGTCTTGTTCATCGGCGATGATGCATTCTGGGGCACTGAAATCAATAACCTGACAGGTCAGCAAACACCGCTCTGGCATAACCCAACACTTTCTGCACAGCAGAACAGCAATGTCCGTATTCATCTGATAGCACTGGGAACCAACACGCATCAATTTAAATTCCCCGGTTATCGATGGATTGATCCAGGAACCAATGTGATTATCCAGGAGAAAATAATAGGGCCGCTTGAAAAACATGTTTTTGCAATCAAAGCAAACCATAGTTCCGTCTACAAAGACCAGGCCTTCGCAAGTCAATCACTGGGTATGAAAGGTAATTTTCAGGCGTTACCCTGAAATCAGATCACAATAAAAGGACATTAAAATGAAATCTATTGTTTTTGGATTTAATACAAAAACAATGGCGGTTCTGATTGGGTTCATGACCACATTGTTTTTCTCAAGCATTGCATTGGCAACGACCACGCATACCATTAATCTCACTGCAGAAACATTACCGAACGGTCAGCTCGGCTACAAAATGGTCAGCCATGACGGTTCAAGCCATAATTATCCGGCGGATGCCGTTATTCCCGGCCCATCGCTGTTTGTGCAGCAGGGTGACACCGTTAATATCTCACTCACCAATAACACAAACGCTCCCGTAGGAATCAATATACCGGGGATACTGATGGGCGCAGCCGAAGCTGCCGCGAGCGGCGGTTCACAGAATTATTCGTTTGTCGCCAGCCAGGCGGGAACCTATCCCTATCACGACGAAGGTTCAGCATTACTGGGGCTTTTTGGCGCACTGGTAGTTAATGCTGCCGACGGTTCAGTACAAAGCTATATAGACAGCGACGGCACCATTATACCGACTGACGCCGCTGATCTGGACAAGGAATATATCATGTTCATGGTCGGCTCCACATTCTGGGGCGCCGAAATCGCCAATGGCACGCAAACGCCGCTGTGGACCAACCCTGTACTGGGCGCGACACTGGACGATGTCGTGCGTTTCCATGTGCTGTCTATTGGCCATGATCACACGTTCCATTTGCATGCACATCGCTGGCTAGACGAAATTGCACCCGCCAATCAGGGCGCTATTCCAAGTATTATTGACGTTAAAATTTTGACTGGAAAAGCGGATAGTCATGCGTTTACAGTCAAGGCCGGTACCGGTGTGGGCGCAGGCATGTGGCATTTGCACTGTCATGTGGTGTCGCATATGGAATCAGGTATGGCTGCACGGTTCCGGGTGGATGAACCCAGTGCAACTTCCGGCGTCAGTATGGCAGGTGCAACACCCTATGGAGCGATTCTACTGGGTACAACCAATGATCCGGGAATCGTCACTTTTGAGATCTCTGATGAACCTGGCAGTTGGTTCAGAAGCGCACGTTCTGACGCACTTGCGCCAATCACCAAAACGCGCTCGCTTGAAATAATGTCACCCGGAAGCAGTGCACACTTCATTATGTCCGATACCAATGCGGTGCACACCATAACAACCCTGCTCTGGCCTAGCGACGCCAATAGTGGTGAGCAACACGCTATTCCGTTTGATCAGACCAAAGCATACCGTGGCGGCGGTATCGTAAAACTGGACACACCGGGACTGTATGTGTTTACCTGTAAAATTCATCCGTACATGTTTGGTGCGGTTATCGTAGATGATCCCAGTACAACGGGATTTGATTTGGGCACCAAAATCGATCTGGTAACGGGTATTAATGGTCTACCAACAATTAGTGATTTGGCTACCCGGCTGCTGAGAACTTTCTTTGTGGCAACCACACAGGAAAACTGGAAAGACTACACATCGGCCGCACCATGGACGGTCAACTATCCCGATGTCTCCGTAGCGATTGGTGATTTGGACGGCAATCTTGTCGATAACGTACCGCTAAAAGCTGTGCTTGAAGCACGATATGGTCAGGATATTGAACTGGCTCCATTATCTAATCCCGCAACACCGGGTATCGGTGAAGTATGGATTAATACCCAGTTTGAAAAAACAGCTAACAAAACCAAGCCCGGGACTATTACCGTACTGGACACAACAAACTGGACAATCAAGCGTAAAATAGCATTGCCCGCGATTAACATGAATCATCCGCATAACATGTGGAGCAATCGCGATCAATCTATTGTTTTCCAGACACAATGGTTTGACGACAAACTGACGTTTATCGATCAGACCAATGGTCAGATGATCGAAAATATTCGAATCGGTGATTCGCCATCACATGTCATGACCATGCCAAACAACGATGATATTACCGTGGCGATCAATGGCGAAAACAGGGTTGTTAACATCCCGGCGGGAACAACAACACCGGATTCCAGTATCCCCACACAATTGCCTGGACAAATCCCGGCGAATCCTCATGGACATTGGATTACACCGGACGGCAAGATTATCACACCAAATATCAACACGTCGGATACAGGCTTTTATGACGGCAGTACCGGCAATATTCTTGCGCGACCTGCAGCAGGAGCAGATGGACTCCACGGCCCACATCCAATCGCAATCGGTATCGGCGTTAATAAAGTTTACACTTCCAATCTGCTGCAGCACTCTATGGATGTCTATGATTTTGATGGCAATCGCATAAAAACCATTAATTTGATAGCAGACTATGATCCAGTCAGTCCGACGGGGCCAACTACTCTGACAGATAAGGACGGTGATGGGTTGATAACCGCAGGCGTATTGCCAATTCAAACTCCGGTTGACCCGACCGGGCGTGTAGTCGTTACTGCAAATACTGGCGGCACGATTACCTTGATTGATACCAGCATCGATCAAGTGGTCGCCATGCTGCCATGCGACCCGGGTTGCCATGGTGTTAATTTTGGCGCCAAAGCAGGTGGCGGTTATTACGCCTATGTTTCCAGCAAGTTCTCGAATCGATTGATTGTGGTCGATCCAGATCCAAATAACGACGGCAATTTTTCGGATGCAATCATTGCCGGCACCATATCCATGGCTGACAACAGCGCAACAACAGATGATGCAGTAGTCAGTCTAGCGGGTATGGGCGGACAAGGTGTGCTGCCAATTCCCAATGTGTATAACGGTTGGGTGCAGAATTTGCCAGACAATTGGAAAAATGGTCTGACAGAGGCACAAATGAATCCGGTTCCATAGATTCAATTAACTTAACTTCAGAGATGCGGAAGCACTTCTGAACGAAAAAACCGTGCACCAAAATTGATTTTGGTGCACGGTTTTTTTAAGTGTTTAAACCTCAAACCATTAATTTATACAGACCCCAGATTCAGGTCATCGGAGATAGGTTTATCCAGCAGGATTCTACGCTCTGCTGCACGCAGCTTGTTTAAAAAAACGCTCAATTGAATATAAAAGCCGTCATCTGCAATTAAACGAATCCATTCATCACCATCCGGATCATTTTCATCCAGGTTGCGCCAGAAAAAACTGGAAAATTCCTGGAACGGAATTGGACGCGCCGCTATTAGATCAGCCTCGTTCTGTTGACTGATCCACTGCTGTCGCCGTTTTATCAAACCGTTAGCGCCCTTGTAAACAATGACGGACAAGTAATCATACAAATCGGTAGTACAACGTATCCGGCCAGTTTCAGTACATTCACGCCCATTCAATAGATTGGCAATCAATTCTTGCAGAATCATTGATGAAACTTTGAGACTGACACCTGTTTGCAGTGTGTAAATTTTATCGAGAGACATGGGTCAATTCGATCATTAATTTAAATAGAGATTTGATTTTCAATTATTGTTAAGGTTCATTCCTGGAGCTGATGTCTCCAATTCAACTTCAGTTGCGGGGAATTTTTATGCTGTAGCATCAAACAATATACTTTTACTCATAACGCATAAACTCCTCCGCCAATGCGTCAGCACCATGACGGTTAATCAACGATTCAATCTCAGCAAGCAAGGCATCGTCTTCATCCTCATCAAGCACGCCATCGCCCACGAGTCTTGCAGGCAATCCCATGGCAATAGCTTCCCTGATTGTCTCCAGCGTTGGCGGGCTTTCTTGATCCCTGCTGTTTATCACCGCATCAATCACTCTGGACAATGGTTCACTGGCACTATTTTGTACAAAATCATGCGCTAACGCCGTTTCTCCAAATTCCTCAATGAGTGCATCCAATTCGTCCAGCAACGAATTATTCACATCAAAATGATGTATTTGTTCCGTTTCCGTATATGCTGTTGAAAGCAAGCCGGTTAAATAATCGCGTATGATCGCTAATGTTATATACTCATCCGGCTCCGAATTATTTATACATTTCTCAATCAGGATGGACAGACTGGAGCTTACACGTGTAGAAACATCAATTGGGTTGCGAATCATGGTCTTTTCCTTAAAGAGAGTTCGACAAGCACTCTGGTTTTGTCAACGATAATTACGTTACGATACTGCAATCTCACAACTGGTCATGAAATAGTTACCCTGGCGAATTTTCGCTTACCGACCTGAACGATAATTGTCTCATTACGTTTAATTTTGAGGGATTTGTCATCGATTTTTTCCCCATTCAATTTAACGGCACCCTGATCAATCATGCGGAGCGCTTCGCTTGTGCTCGCTGTTAAGCCACTTTGTTTCAATAACTGAGTCAACAGCACGTCGTTATCAGTAATCTGTATGGCTTTTTCCGGCAGGTCATCCGGCAACACGCCACGTTTGAAACGCGCCTCAAAATCATCCAAAGCTGCCTCGGCTTCTTTCCGGCCATGAAAACGGGTAACAATTTCCTGTGCAAAAATGACTTTGATATCTCTTGGATTACGACCCGCCTTGACTTCCTGCTGCCATTTTCGAAGGGTTTCAATGGACTCAAAAGACAACAATTCAATATAACGCCACATTAACTGATCCGAGACCGACATCAATTTTCCAAATATTTCTTTAGGGCTTTCAGTTATGCCAACATAGTTATTGAGCGATTTTGACATTTTATTGACGCCATCCAAACCTTCCAGCAAAGGCATCATGAGAATGCACTGCTGCTGCTGCTCAAAATGTCTTTGCAATTCGCGCCCCATCAAGAGATTGAATTTCTGGTCTGTACCACCTAATTCCAGATCTGCCTTGAGCGCCACCGAATCGTAACCTTGCACTAATGGATATAAAAATTCATGAATCGCAATAGACTGATTGTTACGATAACGCTTTTCGAAATCATCACGCTCCAACATACGCGCGACAGTATATGTAGCAGCCAATTTGATCATACCTGCGGCATCAAATTTATCCATCCAGGTTGAATTAAAGACAATTTCGGTCTGTTCGGGGTTGAGAATTTTGAATACTTGACTGGTATAAGACTGCGCATTTTCAGCCACTTGTTCGCGTGTCAAAGGTGGGCGTGTAGCATTCTTACCGCTTGGATCGCCGATCATACCGGTAAAGTCACCGATTAAAAACAGAACATGATGACCCAAATCCTGTAGCTGGCGCAGCTTGTTAAGCAAAACGGCGTGCCCGAGATGCAAATCTGGCGCAGTGGGGTCAAACCCTGCTTTCACCCGTAGCTGTTTTCCGGAATTAAGCTTGATTTCCAGCTCTTTTTCAATTAATAGCTCATGGCTACCATGCTTTATGATCTCTAATTGCTTACTAACTGTTTCGTTCACAATAAATTTTAAAAGTAAATAGTTTGTCAACCGGATTGTATCCGTTTAAATTTTTTTCCAATTCTACTATTTGTGAATTGTACTTAGGTGCAATGTTTTTATTTTTTCATGTTAAAATCAAAATATATTTGTAGCATGACATGGATTGAACTACTATAAGGGGGATTTATTTGTATGCAATTTGTGCCAATTCGCAGCAAATCAAGAATTCTAGCTCAAAAACCATCCCGTCTGACCAAAAAAACACTTCGCTGGTTAATCGTTTTATCAACTGTTCCATTATTTGGATTTGTCACTGCATTTGGTATAGCACCTCATTCATCTTCCCTTCAGGATATTCATATTGAAGAAGTTGTTCGTGACTTATATCTTCCGGAAATACGACCAGAACTGAAATCCGGTTCAGGTGAATCATACTGGCGACAAGAAGTCATTCGGCGCGGCGATACGATAGCAGCAATTCTTGATCGGTTGAATGTCAATCAACAGGACAAATTGGATTTTTTACGTGAAGCCCGGGATAGTCGCGCAATGCGCCAATTAAATCCGGGAAAAATTATTCACGCACAGACAACCGCAGATGGCAGTCTGCTGATGTTGAGATATTTCTTCGGAAAAGAAGAACTATTTTTGATGGAAAAAACAGATCAAGCGCTCAAGATGACCGAGCAAAGAATTGAGCTTGAATCTCAAATACAAATGAAATCCGGAACAGTGAATAGCACATTGTTCGCCGCAACTGATCGTGCAGGCATACCCAGCAACGCCGCCGCCCAAATGATTGATATATTTGCTTCCGATATCGATTTCCACCGGGATTTACGTAAAGGTGATCGCTTTACAATTGTTTATGAAACCTTGCTGGATAACAATGGAGAATTTGCCAAAACGGGCAAGGTTTTAGCTGTTGAATTCGTCAATAATAACAAAACATATCAGGCGGTATATTTTCAGTCTTCAAACGGCGACTTTGGTTATTACACACCAGCAGGTGAGAGCTTGCGCAAGGCTTTTCTGAAAGCACCACTCGAATTCTCCCGAATCAGTTCCGGTTTTACCAATGCACGTTTCCACCCTGTTCTTAAGAAATGGAGAGCGCATAAAGGTATTGATTATGCCGCGCCAACAGGTACACCGGTCCAGGCGACTGCAAACGGCACGGTAGCTTTTGCCGGCACGCAAAGAGGATATGGCAAACTCATCGTCCTTAAACACACCGGTACATACGAAACAGCCTACGGACATTTATCCGGTTTTGCAAAAGGACTGGCCAATGGAGCGCGTATCAAACAAGGCGATATTATTGGATATGTCGGCATGACGGGCATGGCGACCGGTCCGCACCTGCATTATGAATTGCGCGTTGACGGCGTACAGCGGGATCCGTCAAAAATCATTCTGCCAACAGCACCGCCGATTGCCAAAAAGGATATACCGGCTTTCGAAAACGAGACACAATCTCTAGTTGCAAGACTGGATATCATGCGCAACCTTCATCTCGCATCGTTAAACTAAAAAGGTTATTTTGCACAGGATTAACCCGATCGTTGGCATGTAATTATTATATTGGCCTCATGTCCGGCACGAGTCTGGATGGTATTGATGCGGTATTGGTTGATTTCAAACCTCAACCCCCTTCGATACACAAGACTTTCTTTCTTGCCTTTGACGCAGTATTTAAATCTGAACTATTGGCACTGCACGATGCCGGGCATGACGAACTCAATAAAGCAGCACTGGCCAGCATTCAATTAGCGCAGTTATACGCGCAAGCCGTTAACAGCCTTCTGATTGACTGTGCCATTATCCCTAAAGATGTAATTGCAATCGGGTGTCACGGACAGACTGTCCGCCATCATCCCGAAAACGATAAACACTATTCCATACAGCTCGTCAATGCAGCATTATTGGTCGAGCTGACCGGAATAACCGTAGTCACGGACTTCAGAAGTCGTGACCTTGCCGCAGGCGGCCAAGGCGCGCCTCTAGTACCTGCTTTTCACAAAGCCATGTTCATGGATTCATCACATCATCGTGTTATTGTCAATATTGGCGGTATCGCCAATTTAACCAATCTTGATCCAGGAAACATCGTAAGCGGTTTTGACTGTGGTCCCGGAAATATATTAATGGACGCATGGTGCTTACAGCACACAGAACAACCATTTGATAACAATGGCCAATGGTCAGCAACAGGTCAAATAATCCCTGCCTTGCTTGATAAATTTCTTTCGAACGATTTTTTTTCCTGTCCACCGCCGAAAAGTACCGGAAGAGATCTGTTTAGTTCAGAATGGCTGAGAAGCCATTTACAGGGAAATGAATCCCCTGAAGATGTTCAAGCGACTTTAATGCAACTTACTGTTTTATCAATAGCAAATTCAATACAGGAATATTACCCGACGTCTACTGAAGTATATTTATGTGGCGGCGGTGCACATAATTTACAAATAGTACAACATTTAAAAAGCGTGCTTTCTAACAAAAAAGTTTCAATAACCGACGAGCTCGGCGTAGCTGTAGACTGGGTCGAGGCCTTCGCTTTCGCCTGGCTCGCACGGCAAACAATACTCAGACAGCCTGGAAATATAACATCGGTTACCGGTGCTCGCGGTGACCGGATACTGGGTGCCATCTATCCAGCATAATAATCAATTGATATTTTGTTTGGATATGGCAATGGAGCGTTTAATAGTTTATTAAACTTTTAGATAAGATAAGCCTCAAACCGAGAACGAGGAACCACAGCCACACGTACTCGAAGCACCTGGATTTTTGATTACAAACTGCGCGCCTTGTATATCTTCACGATAGTCGATTTCAGCGCCAATCAGATATTGAAAGCTCATCGCATCAACAAGCAATTGGACACCATTTTTCTCCATGACCATATCATCCTCGTTGATTAGTTCATCAAAAATAAATCCATACTGAAAACCAGAGCACCCCCCACCGCTGACAAAGACTCTCAGCTTTAGCGCTTGATTACCCTCTTCAACGATCAACTGCTTGACTTTGTTTGCAGCATTCTCGGTAAATAAAATGGGAATACTTTCTTTTGCAGGGATACCAGTTTCAGTCGACATTTTCTTTTGCACAAAATTATAAGCCAGATTATCTCATACAATCATGGTTAACCCGGATATACAATTATAAATCCTGTTCCATAACACCTGTATTTAATACCCGTTACTC
Organism: Nitrosomonas sp.; assembly: GCA_031316255.1. Taxonomy (NCBI): domain Bacteria; kingdom Pseudomonadati; phylum Pseudomonadota; class Betaproteobacteria; order Nitrosomonadales; family Nitrosomonadaceae; genus Nitrosomonas; species Nitrosomonas sp. Next base: position 1,080,411 of record JALDQW010000001.1, read on the forward strand.
GGAAGCTGCAGGTATTAATGTGACCATTTTTTCTGGCTGAAGTTTATCTTGATGAATCATTTTTCCGTCCACAGACGCACCCAATTTTACTTCTATCGAACCATAATATACATCTCCATGTATCTGAGCATTTCCCTGAAGCTCAAGATATTTAAACGCATGAATAGGTCCGGTTACCGTTCCATTGATGATAACATTGGCTACCTGAATTTTTCCTTCAATTTCCCCCGCATCACTGAGTACCAATGTACTTTGCTCAAGCTCTTCTGCAGTAACATTACCCATAATATGTCCATCAACCCGCAAACCACCGCTAAAGCAAATATCACCCTTAATTTGGGTATTCGCCCCTATCAATGTATCAATATGATTGTGTAGTTTGGTTTTTTTATTTTTTCCAAACACTATTTTTCTCCTTTATTGGGACAGCTCAACAACCTGAGTCAATTTAACTTGATCGTCATTTTCTTCAAAGACATTCACTTTCAAACTTTCCACAACGGTATCAGGCGAAACCCTAAAAGATTCTTCTATTCTATGATAAAACTTGAAACTGATAGAAAAATTTTGCTCTGTTTCTTTATTGGTCAACAAAACTGTTTTTCTTTGATCGTTCTGCCTGAGATTGACCAAAAATTTTAGACGGCCATTAAAATCCTTAGGTCTCTGCCCGCCTTGCACAAGTGATATCGTATATCGGTATACACCTGGGTTAATATCTTTTTTCAGACTGAACTGATGAATCGAAATCCCGCTGTCAATCTTCGTGTTACCAGCCATGACATGTTCAAAGAAATCAAGCTCTTCTTTCAGCTGGTGATTCTCTCTGCCTAGCAACCGCGTTTGTTGAGTTAAACCTTCATTGGTTGTTTGTACGATCTGGAGCTGCCTTGTCAATTCAGCCAGTTGCGCGCACAAATCATCCCGTTTCTTCTGCAAACAACTACCCATATTATAATAAAACTCATCCGATTTTGACTGAGACGATACATCCATTGCACCCGCTGCTCTTCTACCCGTTTCATACATTCCCCAGGAAAGTAACAATAACAATAAACTTACAACCAAAATAGTCAGCAATCGAGATCGCCAGGAAACATGTGGACGCACCACAACACGTTCAGACAATATTCCAGATTTTTTCTTGAACAGTTTCATCACAAACAGTTCCCGATGTATATATGGTCGTTTAATAACGTATTACTGTTAATCGAGCAGCTTCTAAGGCACCAAAGGAACTTGATTGATGCCAAGCGTCTCAGGAAAACCCCACATAATATTCATATTCTGAACCGCCTGTCCGGCAGCACCTTTAACCAGATTATCGGTTACAGAAAGAATCACTACTGTATCACTGTTTTGCGGCCGGTGAACCGCGATGCGACAAATATTCGAACCACGTACTGACCGTGTTTCAGGATGTTTTCCCTCAGGCAAAACATCCACAAAGGGTTCTTTTGCATAACGTTTCTCGTACAAAGCCTGCAAATCAACTTTTCTTTTTTTGGTTAAACGGGCATAAAGTGTCGCATGAATTCCACGAATCATGGGCACCAAATGCGGGACAAACGTAAGGTCAACCGGTTTGCGCGCAATCGCAGATAAACCTTGCTTGATCTCAGGGAGATGGCGATGACCCGGAACACCATAAGCCTTGAAATTATCAGATGCTTCTGCAAGCAGCGTATGCACTTCAGCCTTTCTACCGGCACCGGAAACACCTGATTTTACATCTGCAATGAGGTGATTGAGATCAACAATTTCTGATTCGAGCAATGGCAAGAAGCCCAGTTGCACAGCTGTCGGGTAGCATCCCGGGTTGGCAACCAATCGCGCATTCTTTACCTGACGACGATTTATTTCGGGTAATCCGTAAATGGCCTCTGCAACCAGATCCGGACAATCGTGCTGCATGCCATACCATTTCTCCCATTCATTCACATCTTTAATCCGGAAATCTGCAGCCAGATCTATTATTTTCACACCGGCATTTATCAAAGCATTTGCCTGTTTCATGGCAATACCGTTCGGCGTTGCAAAGAATACCAGATCGCACTTGTCAAGCTTTGACTTGGCAGGATCGCTGAACTTGAGATCGACATAGCCTCTCAAACTGGTAAAAAGTTCGGCAACTTCCATACCTGCCTCACCACGTGATGTTATAGCTGTAATATTGACTTCAGGGTGCTGAGCCAGAAAACGAAGCAGTTCTACACCAGTGTAGCCAGTTCCACCAACGATACCTACATTGATCATATTTATTCCCAGTGATATGGTCTTTATTTTCTTTATCTCAAGACAAACAAAACAAAAAAGCCGCCTGTTATCTGGCGGCTTTTTTGTTTTCAAATAATATAGAGCATTAACGTTTGGAGAATTGTTTGCGCCGCCTTGCTTTTCGCAGACCAACTTTTTTTCTTTCGACTTCACGCGCATCACGTGTCACAAGGCCAGCTTTGCTCAAAGCTGGTTTTAGCTCGGCATCATAATTGATTAAAGCACGTGTAATACCATGACGTACAGCGCCTGCCTGTCCTGATTCACCGCCACCATGAATATTTACCATAATATCAAACGTTGTCAAATGCTCTGTAAGCTCAAGCGGCTGACGAACAATCATACGGCCCGTTTCACGTGAGAAATATTCATCAACAGGCTTGTTATTAACAATAATTGAACCTGTTCCAGGCTTGATAAAAACACGGGCTACCGCATTTTTGCGTCGACCGGTTCCATAATTATATTGGTTGCTCATATATTAAGCCCTTATTTCAAGGGGTTGTGGTTGCTGTGCTGCATGAGGATGCATATCACCCGCATACAGCTTGAGTTTCTTAATCATGGCATATCCGAGCGGCCCTTTAGGCAACATGCCTTTGACTGCTTTTTCTAGCGGCCTGCCAGGAAATCGCGCATGCATTTTCTTGAAATTGGTTTCATATATACCACCAGGGTATCCGGTATGCCTATAATATTTCTTGTCTTCCGCTTTGTTACCGGTAACACGGAGTTTGTCAACATTAATCACGATAATGTAATCACCGGTATCAACATGTGGTGTATATATGGCTTTATGCTTGCCACGCAAGCGATGCGCAATTGCTGAGGCAAGACGCCCAAGCACTTTATCTGTTGCATCAATTACAAACCAATCATGCTGTACTTCGTGTGGTTTGGCTGAGAATGTTTTCACAAAGAACCTATCCTGCGTATTCTAAAAGAGCCGGGAATTTTATTCCAGACACGATAAAAAGTCAAACAAACTACTCACACTTATATACCCGGTTAATAATGGAATCTGGGATAATCATCGCTATTATTAGATTTATGATTTTCGGATTATAGTGTATTTGTTGATTATTGATATTTTTAGCCGAGGAAAAAACTTGAAAGACGAATCAAAAAAAAAATCTCAGAAAGTTAATGCATCAGAACCCGCCGTTTCAAATTTTATTCGCAGCATTATTAATGAAGATAACCGTGCCGGCAAATGGCAGGGACGTGTAGAAACACGTTTTCCACCGGAACCCAATGGTTATCTACATATTGGTCATGCCAAAAGTATTTGCCTGAATTTTGGCATCGCACAGGAATACAATGGCGTATGCCATTTACGTTTTGATGATACCAATCCTGAAAAAGAAGCGCAGGAATATGTCGATGCCATTTGTGAAAATGTCCGCTGGCTTGGCTTTGACTGGAGAGAACACCTTTATTATTCCTCGGATTATTTCGATCAACTCTATTCATTTGCAGAATATCTGATTAATCAAGGCAAGGCGTATGTTGACAGCCAATCAGCCGAGGAAATTCGCGAACAACGGGGCACACTGACAAGCCCTGGCGAAAACAGTCCATGCCGTGAACGACCTGTTGCTGAGAGCCTTGATTTGTTTCGGCGCATGAAAGCCGGCGAATTCGCCGATGGCTCACATGTATTACGTGCCAGAATTGACATGACATCACCGAATATCAATATGCGCGACCCGGTTATCTACCGCATCAGACATGTCCATCACCAGCGCACAGGCAACAAATGGTGTATTTATCCCATGTATGATTACACCCATTGTATTTCAGATGCAATCGAAAACATCACCCATTCTTTATGTACACTCGAATTTGAAGACCACCGTCCGCTTTACGACTGGGTATTGAATCAACTGGAGGGCAAAGTGCCCTGTCACCCGCAACAGATAGAATTTGCCCGTTTGAATCTGACCTATACTGTCATGAGCAAGCGCAAACTCATCGAATTGGTAGAAAACAAACTTGTGGATGGCTGGGATGATCCGCGCCTTAGCACCTTGTCTGGGATACGCAGACGCGGATACACGCCCCGTTCAATACACCTGTTTTCCGAACGTATCGGTGTCAGCAAAGCTGATTCCTGGATTGATATGGGCGTACTGGAAGATTGTCTGCGAGAAGATCTTAACGAATGCGCACCGCGCCGCATCGCCATATTGAAACCATTAAAGCTGATTATCGATAATTATCCTGATGATCGGGAAGAAGAATGTTTTGCACCCAATCATCCCAATAAACCGGATTGGGGAAAACGCACCATACCGTTCTCAAAAACCGTGTATATCGAACGGGACGACTTTATGGAAGAGCCTGTCAAGGGATTCTATCGCCTCTCCCCCGGAACGGAGGTGCGTCTGCGCTATGCATATATTGTGAAATGTGTGCAAATCGACAAAAACAAACAAGGTGAAATTGAAACCATACACTGCGTGTATGACCCTGATACCAAAAGCGGGACAGATGGCGCAACCTTACGCAAAGTAAAAGGAAATATTCATTGGTTATCGGCCAGACACGCGCAGCAAGCTGAAACCCGTCTATTCGACCGCCTGTTTACCGATCCCAATCCGGACAGTGGCGACAAGGATTACAAAAAATTGCTCAACTCGAATTCAAAAACAATCATTAATGCCTATATCGAACCGGCGCTATGCGATGTCGCCCCAGAGCAGTCTTTTCAATTTGAACGAAATGGATACTTTATCGCGGACAGTATTGACAGCAAACCGGGAAAGCCTGTATTTAACCGGGCAGTCACGTTACGCGATTCCTGGGGAAAGATTGCCAATACTTGAAGCGTTCACAGCTAAACCAACGAGATCAAAAACATAATGAATAAAACAATTACCAGAATAGGAACCACAAAGCCCACCCAGTCAGACGAAGACCCCTTTGGGCTATTTTCCATCATATAACGCGCTCTTGGAAAGAGATAGATGATGAACATGATTAACGCCAATGCGGCGACTATTTTCATCCAATCCATAGCTTATACCTTTATAGCATTCATTTGAATTGATTGTCATAAACAAAACCCCGGACTCGCCGGGGCTTTGTTCGCTAATCAAATCATACAAAATTCAATCATCACCACCCATAATACCCAGAATTTGTAACAGACTGATGAAGATATTAAAAATTGTCATATACAAGCCGATTGTTGCCAGAATATAATTGGTCTCGCCGCCATGAATAATGCGACTGGTATCATGCAGAATAAAGCCACTCATCAACATGATTACGACAGCAGAAATCATCAGTGACATAGCCGGAATTGCCAAAAAGATATTAGCAACCGCAGCGACCAATACCAGCAAGAAGCCGACCATTAAAAAACCACCGAGAAAACTGAAATCCTTACGTGTTGCCAGTACATATGCTGACAGCCCCATAAAAATGACACCCGTACCGCCAAGCGACAACATGATGATGTTACCGCCATTAGGGAGAGACGCATACATACTTAATATCGGCCCAAGCCCAAACCCTAATAGGCCTGTAACCAGGAAAACAATGCCAATACCTGCTGTAGAGTGCGCGAAACGCGGCAAAACAAACATCGCAATTACCATACCGCCGATAACTGAAATCAAATAAGTCATCGGTGGCATATTCATCGCCATTGAAATTGCAGCAGTAAAACCACTGAAGAGTAATGTCATTGAAAGCAGCAAATACGTGTTACGTAATACTTTGTTGATTTCAATGCCTGTTCGTGCCCGTGATCTTCTGCCAATTGTTTGATAGTTCTGATTCATTATTAAACAACCTCCTATTTATAATTAAATGCCAAACTATTCTATCAATTAAATGAGACTAATTACCATCTTCTTTAGTTCAAGCATATCATGAAAAACCATTGCGACAGTATGTTTATTATATCCATTTAGCGAAATAAGAAAACCAAATTTTAACCAAATAAAATATCCTATTCCACCTTAACCATTAGGCCAAAGGTTGTCATGCAGTGTTATTTTTGCGCCCATGCATTGCCATTCTTTTGATACCACCAACCCGGTCTGGCCATATTAGTCCAGCGCTGCCCAAACGTTGATCGTATCTTGGGTTCCCATTCAGGATGATTGTTTGCACGCGCTATCTCACGATAAAGCGCGTTCCTATCCTGATTCTCAGCGGATACAAGCGTATTGACTAACTGCCGTTTTGCCAGTGGCACAGCATTCGCATCTCGAATCGTAATCAGGCCATCTTTGGTTAAACCCACTGCGCCACTATTATAGTATTCAGCAAGTTGGCCATGTCTATTTTGCATACTCTGTTTTATGCTCGTTATGGCTGGTGTATTGACCTCAAGATTAGCCTGCGCCAAGCCTGTTAATGGAATCAAAACAAATATCAGAAAAAACAATAACAAAAAATAATATTTTGGGCGATTGATCATGATTGCCTCATATTCAAAGGTTAATTGACTCATTTAGCTGGTTTGAATTAACTATTCGATCTCACTGTTCTTCTTCATTTTTCTCTTGATCCAGTTGCCACACTTCTTCAATAATTTTATCTGCCGCTTTTTCCGCCGCAGCCGCTGGAAAGTAGATATTGATCGTGACACATGCAGATAAAAACATCGCCAAGATCAGTATAAGACTTGCATAAGATGAGCATTTTTTCATTTTTACCTACTTTCTCCATTTTACTATTGAATAACTGGATCATTTTCCTGGGTAATCCGGCGCAAACGGTCGATTAATTCCTGCCATCCAACTTCTCGATTATAGCCTCTCACCGTAATTGCTGGTATTCCTCCACCCTTGACCAAGGTATAACGAGATTGCGGTTCGGATTCTATACCTCCCATATAACATATGTTAAAACGCAATGCACACTGCCAACCAATTTCCGAATAACGGAATTCCTCAAAAAAACGTAAAAAACTGCGTTGTATGGCCACAACTGCGCCTTCTCCACCCAAGGCAGATATATTTTCTATTGCCGCCTGACTGATGCGCCGGGAATAGTCACCCGGACTACTAAACAAGCGCGCATTAAAATGAATGGGCTTCCAATTGGTCAACTCAAGTTGACCCACATCGACATCTACCCGTCCCTCCATTTTCCCGAATGAGAAGGTCCTAGTTAGCAATTCAAGTTCCAAATCACGCATGGCAATATCAGCTTTTAGATGTGGCGCCAATCCCATTGGTTCAATGAGTTTAAGATTGTGAATAACAACACTACCACCAAAAACATTGAGTTGCAAAACCCCATTAACCAGAACATTGCTGCCGTCATAGCGCACTTCCGGTATAAACGCAGACAATGTGCCATGCATTTGTGGTATTTGTAGTGCTTCAGTTAAAGCAGCCATAGTAACTGGCGCAAGCTTACTATTAAATTTCCATTGCCATCCTTTATCGGTATAAGCGGCACTGAAGTCCTCCAAACTTAAAACGCCGTCCAACACTGGCAAAGCCAATTGCGGCAAAAACAAATTAAACTTGTTAATCTCAAGAGGCACACGGACAGCACCCAAAGGGATATGTAACAAATGGCCATTCATCATATTGATATCGGCGACTGTAGTTCTGTCGAACCGCCACGGGATATGGGCATCAATGCGATGAAACGCAAACCGGTCACGTGAATCGATTATGCTTACATCATTCAGATCAATCTGTAACGAACTGAATACACCTTTCTTCAGCTTGAAAGTAAAATCAGCAGACCCGTCAACTTCCATTTCTGCAAAGGAGGTGTTTCTCAAAAAAGGTTTTAGAATATGATCAAATAACGCTGATAGTTCAATGTGTTCCGATTTAAGTTGAAATGTGCTTAATTGATTATCGGACTTATTCAGAATACCTGAGAAATCAAAGCCTCCCACACCGGTTAACATCAAACTACTATCCAACAGACGTACAGTCTCATTATCGACAATCCCATGCACACGTAAATGATGGCCATTACCGGTTAAATAGACAGGTTGCCAAAAAACCTCACCCGCAGACCAGTACAAATCACTCTGCCATCGCCAATGATCATGCAGTGACGAATACTCTAAATCAGACTTCAGCATTAATTCAATGCCTTCACCCGCGTGGAGGCCCGCATGATCGGCAAATGCAAAAGCAGCAATTGACAAATCAATCGACGCAGCTTTTAAATTCGACTCAACACCCTCAAATTGAATTGTTCCGTTGATTTCTCCACCATTGGGTTTGGGCAATTGCTCATTATCTGACAACAAGCCGGCAATCGCTTTCAATTTTCCATTATTTATGGTCAACAATCCCTTCCACGCCGTTTTGTCCTGTTGCAATGTGAATTGCCAGCTTTCATTCTTTGCTGGACTTAAACCAATTCTCAGAAACGAGGAATCAAAAAGGAATTGCAATGAAACCGGGGATGAAAACAGCCCGGGAATATTGACTCTTCCGCCCTTACATAAAATTTCTTTTTGATTGTATTGAAATGTATTACATAACAGACTTATATTTTTCAATACATAATTCTGTACATTAATTTCTGCAATATCGATTTCTAACCGTCCGACTCCTAAAAAACCATTATTGAATTGAATCCGAATGGATTTCGCTTCAAAAACAGGATTTTTAATATCATCCAGCACCAGCGTAAATCGGGAATAGGCAGCAGATGCTGAAAATATCAGCAGGCAAACCATTGAAACAAGCAATAAAATCGCGATCCACCGATTGCACATAGCGATACAGTTTTTACAAACGCTTTACTTTAAGCAGGGAAGACGCCTGTAGACAAGTAGCGATCCCCGCGATCGCAAACGATAAACACAATCACAGCATGCTCGACCTGCGCTGAAAGCCTTAGCGTTGCCGCCAATGCACCCCCGGATGATATACCGGCAAAGATACCTTCTTCCTGAGCCAATCGCCGTGTCATTTCTTCCGCTTCCGGTTGAGAAACATAAATCATGTCATCGACTCGACGCGCATCGTAGATCTTTGGAAGATAAGCTTCCGGCCATTTTCGAATACCTGGTATCTGTGCACCCGCTTCCGGTTGAACCCCAATTATTTTTACTGCCGGTTGCTGCTCTCTAAAAAAACGGGAACACCCCATGATCGTACCGGTAGTCCCCATGCTACTAACAAAGTGCGTAATTTTCCCCTCTGTATCGCGCCATATTTCAGGTGCCGTACCTTGATAATGCGCAAGTGGATTGTCCGGGTTAGCAAATTGATCAAGAATAATGCCCTTACCCTCATTACACATTTTCTCTGCTAAATCTCTTGCCTGTTCCATACTGCCTTCTTTCGAAGTCAAAATGATTTCAGCGCCATAGGCGCGCATTGACTGGCGCCGTTCTATGCTCAGATTCTCGGGCATAATCAGAATCATGCGATAGCCCATGATTGCGGCAGCCATCGCCAGTGCAATTCCTGTATTTCCGCTAGTAGCTTCAATCAAGGTATCGCCCGGCTTGATATCACCACGTTGCTGCGCTTGTTTAATCATTGATAATGCCGGGCGATCCTTAACAGAGCCCGCCGGGTTGTTGCCTTCAAGTTTGGCAAGAATGGTATTACTGGTTTTCCCGGGCAAATGCTCCAATCTTACAAGTGGCGTATTACCGATAAAATTTTCTATTGTTTTGAACATAAAGTAAGCAATCTTGAATTACATTCATAGATTATCTCACAACCATTCAATTAGAAACCCCGACGCCAAAAATAAAAAAACCCTCCGGCAAGAACCCGGAAGGTCTACTCGAAAAACTTCTGGTTTTAGCCTACTGGGTCGCCATAGCCGCAGTTGTTTCAGAATTCAGTGCATTTCCTACCGTAATACTCTCTCGAAGTTGTTTCATCGTGCCTGGACCAATACCATCAACTTCGATCAAACCCTCTATAGAAGTAAATAATCCATGCTTTTCCCGATATTCGATAATCGCCTTAGCCTTGGCTGGTCCAATACCCTGTAGCACTTCAAGTTCGGCCTGTGTTGCTGTGTTTACATTAACTACAGCAAATGCAGATCCAGTAAATGCAAACAAAAGAACTACCAACATAATTATTTTCTTCATGATACATCTCCTTAAATACATAAACTGAATTAGGCATCTTCTACCAACCCAGTTTAGTTAATGATCAAAAATATGCCCTCATGCAAAATGTCATCCCTTCTTGCATTTAGACACCATATTAATCGGATGCTACAGTGTACTTATTGAGATAATTTTGTAACATTTCGTACAGAAATTAATTAAGAAATTTTTTTATCAATAACAAACAAAAGATTGCATCAACCCATCAAAAATTTTTCTACAATCAAAATCTGCTGATCATCAACCAAAATTGGTGCATGCCCTATGCCAGACAATTCAACTATTTTTGCACGAGGACCCCGTTGCTGCATTTCAACCGCAGTCTTATCAAGCAACACATCTGATTCAGCACCTCTGATGACTAAAGTTGGCGTTTCCAGTCTGTCCCAGTATTCCCATAAATTAATATCATCCATCAACGCATGCGCTTTAAAGCTAGCAGAAATTTTGGGATCGTAATAAAAGCAGTATGTACCGTCATTCAGTAAACGTGCACTATGAATCGTAAGATGTCGCCATTGATCGTCGGTCAACCGACCGAAAGGCACTGAGATCTGTCTGATATATGCTTCAAACGCTGCGATATTGTTGAAACGAACATCTTTACCGACATATTCAGACATTCTTTTTAACGCAGCCACCGGAATTAATGGTCCTATATCGCTGATTACCAACTTATGAATCTTATTTTCCGGATTTATGGCAATCATCATGCCGATCAACCCACCCAACGAAATACCAACCCAATCAATTTTTACTGGAACACTATATTGATCCCGGATATGTTTGATTAACTGAGTCGCATCTGAAAGGTAAACAGGATAGTAATCATAATCGCGCTCATTCTCCAGCCAATCACTTTGTCCACGCCCAACAACATCCGGGCAAATGACGCGACACTGCGATGATAAAACTTCCGCCAAATAATCAAAATCCCGGCAATTACGTGTCAACCCATGCACACAAATAACCACATGTGGATTACCTGGATCGCCCCAATCCGTGTATGCAATATGATGTGGTTTTTTAAACTCACCATCAGAAGAAACTGTTGGCACGAGTAGTTTTTTAAAAAATTCTTTCATAGTCGATCTAATTCTATTCTGTCAGATTAAAATGACTCCACCAAGGCCTTGATTAAACATGAAACAATACCCTGTTTTATAATCACAAATCACAACTATGCTGTGAAAATACCCCGAGCGCTCCATATCGGCTCTTTAAAGCATGCAAAACTGTCGGCGTACATTTATCTTCATATTGATCATTTTTTTATCCCCGACACGCAATTCGGCAACGACTTTCGATGACTATTGCTTAGATTGATTCAGCCAAAACGTGCAAAGACACTACACAAGGGAGAGACCAACCGAGTGGATCATCTTGCGATGCAACATAAGCCAACATCTCGGAAATTGATCAGAATGGATTTGAAGATTAGGTCGCTCGTAAAACAGATCCGTTGTTGTCACTGTTTTGATTATTGATGAAAGCGCTTTTGCAAAGTATGTTTTCTCGGGAACGCAAATCAAATTTTGATTTGTGATACGTCAATTTCATTCAAAAACGCTTTAACTTTCTTTGTCAGAAACGAGAATGCCATCCATTTAACACAGACAGCAGACCAGCATAACCTGCTGATCTTAAATAGTGATTAATATTTTCAAGAAACCACATATGCTCGAATGATAATACTGTTTATGCGTATGCAGGGAAATATTGTGCTGGAAAATAGCAATTCCAATCAGGGATTTTAGCCATGCGACCGAATAACCATACAATCCATTCCTTGGCGCGATAAGCTTTGACACGCAGTATGAGCTTGATTTTTTTGCAAGCCAACCAACCGGGCTCGATACAATGTGCGATTGCTGATTTCCACTTCAACAACGGCAACCTCACCCGATACCCAGCGCGTAGCCGCTTTCGCTTGCGCCTGCGCGCGATCATGTTCGTAATATGAACCTATTTGCACTGCCCAATTTTCATTTCCCGTCAATACCGGTTTCGTCTGCGCAGCATGACCGCCAACCGCTAACTCACCCCGGAGTATGGCTGCCGGGTCCGGTTTGTTTTCTTCAAACAGGGCCGGTTTTACGACCGGAATGGGTGCTTTCATCACTAACATTCGCTTGCTTGCATTTTCAATCGCTCTTTTATTTTTTCTCGATTCAACCAACTGAGTTGTCGCGGCTTTTCTAAAACTTTGATCCAATAACTGCACCATATGCTGATCACGTGAAGCGGCGGTATTTCCACCCATCACTACTGCGATCACTCTTTGATCGCCCCGTTTTGCAGAAGTTGCCACATTAAACCCTGAAGCACGAATAAAGCCGGTTTTTAATCCGTCCACCCCAATAGTGTTACGAATCATGCGATTGTGGCTGTTGTATGTAACACCCTTATAACGGAACGATTGTGTTGAGAAATAATGATAATATTTGGGAAAATCTTCCATGAGTCGAGTGGACAGTATCACCATATCCCGCGCTGTGGTTTTTTGCTCTCTATTTGGCAACCCTGAAGCATTGCGAAATGACGTTGAACGCATACCCAGTGAGCGCGCCTTATCAGTCATTATTCGGCCAAAATTGGTTTCAGTTTGGCCCAGGGCTTCAGCGACCACTGCAGCCACATCATTCGCTGAACGTACGATTAATGCAGGAATCGCATCTCGGACACTAACCCTGTCACCCGCTCGCAACCCGATATTAGTCTGCGGCATGGATGCCGCATGCGCTGATACCGGCAGCAAAGAATCCATCGACAATCTGCCTTGCTCGATTGCCTCAAACAACATGTAAAGTGTCATCATTTTGGTTAGAGAAGCAGGATAGCGACTAGCATCTGCACTTGATTCATGTAGCACCTTACCTGTATCCGCATTAATTACAATCGAAGCATAGCGAGGATTTGCAAGGGCCTGACTTGCCGAAACAATTAAAGACACGACAATCAAAACAAAAAGCAATCCCTTTTTTTCTGTATGACCTTTAAGTTTAAACTCAAACATGGGCTTAATCCTCTCTTAAATGCAGCAATACTACATATTACTCGCAGCGTTTATAGTGTACATTTGTGCAAAACAGCCATCACACTCCGCTTACACGAATGTATATCAGTCAAATAAATGTTCCTAACAACCTGTTAAACACTTTTATCAACCCATTTAATATTTTAATTTTCCGGATTACTCCGCATTTGCCAGAAAAACCATAATAAATAATGCTTTTTCTGATTTAAAAACAGAATACAATATTAAAATTTTTTTTAAGTTTGCACTATAAAACAATGATTATAAACTAAACAAATATTTTTACAAATCTAAAGATTGCAAATAACCTGTCAACTCAAGATAGCCCTGTCCAGCTTTTTGCTCACCCCGGAAAACGGTTACGGCACCCTCCCAGTACACGGCACCTGTAGAGCTGCGCGAATCCAGCTCCTGATCATCAAATAATGGTTTCAATTGCCATTCAAAATCACCCGTACGCACATGCATTTCTACGGGGTAAGTGGCTTTTGTATGCGGAGATTCCCAAGTACGTTCCGGTATAAATTCGACTTGATCCGGATTAAACTGTATGACAGATGCTGTTGCATCACGAAATGTACCGTAAGCCCAAAGCTTTTCACCATTCTTCCCACGTATTTGAAAAGCCATTAACGCGGATCCATCGTCCAGATTCACACTTAACCAGTCCCATCCGTCTGCGCGGGGATCCAGAATCTCAGATGACCATTCGTGATCAAGCCAGGCATGACCGCTCACTGCAAGAGACTCCCCCTGATACGCAACCCTGCCGGATACACTCAAATGCGGCTCGCTATAGTAATAACTGGCTTGCGCTAAATTTGGCCCCTTACGGGAAAAACCTCGTTCCCCCTGAAGCATGATTTTCTGTGTCGGAATAAGCGATAATTGAAAACCAAACTTATCTGCATGTATTTCTGTTACATAACGCCCTTTCTTGTCTCTCGCAAAGTACCAATCATCCAGTTTTACATCTGTTTCTCCCTCTCGAGCATAAGCCAAATCAAATCCTTCGCGCGCTGCTTTTTCATCATAAATGAGCTGCTCCCTAGCTGGATCTGATAAAGCCGCGTGCGCAATAATCAATTGCTTAGGCGCAAAACGACTGGGGTTATCAGGATTATGATCAGTTGCGGAACGAAAAAAAGTCACCTGAAAACCAAGTGTCTTGTTGTCAGGTGTTTCTAACCAACCCGTAACATACCACCACTCGATACGAAAATCAGGATGAGCACCATAATCTTGCGGAAATACAATCTCATAATCAGGAACAACCGGTGTAAAACGTTGATCATCCGCGAATAATAATGAATGAGAAATCGCCAGCCAAGCCATCAATACGGCTATAAAAGCATGGGTCCTGTATCTATTAATTTGCATTACCAGTCCTCCCTAACCGCGCGTATGGCTCTACCCGAAACAGCACCGCGCCCTGCAATCAAAGCGGTAATCGATGCCGAAACCAGCATAATGCCAGCAAGCAATATTAACCAGATCCATGGCATATTAAGTTGCATGGTCCAGTGAAAGGATTGCGGGTTAACAATGAAAATCAATATCAGACTGATCCCCCAACCCAGAACAAATCCCAACATAACACCCAGCGTGGTTAGAAAACTGCCTTCAGCGGCCAGTATGCGCAATATTTGGCGACGGGTAACACCAATATGCCGCAACATACCAAACTCGTTCACCCGCGCAAGCATTTGTGCCGAAAAACTGGCAGCCACGCCCAACAGTCCGATAATCACTGCAACAACTTCCAAGAGATATGTAATCGCAAAACTGCGATCGAAAATCTCCAGGCTTTTATCTCGTATCGATTGCGATTGCGTTATTTCCAGTACATCCCCAAACGGTAATTGTTGCAATGCGGCATGCGCATCTGCCATGCTCGTATGTTCCTGCAACCACAAGGCGGCTGTATTGATGCTCAAATCAGCGGATAAACCCTGGTAATCCGATAATTGCATTTGCACAGCACCAAACTGACGGCCATAATCCTGCCAGACACCAACAACAATGAATGCATGCATCGCATCACCAACCGGCATCATTATCTGCTTACCAACTGTGTATCCATATAAATCAACCATTGCTTCAGATACCCATATCGGCCGCTCACCTTCAGACAACTGATCAAGCTCAATTGTCTCACCTGTTAAAGGCAACGTATTACCTGGATCCTTCTTATCTATGGGTCGCGCGATTACGGTAATTTCCGGCCTATCCGGATCCAGAACCAAATGCTGTACACGAAAAAAATCAATGCGCGAAAACTCAGGTAATTCTGCCAGGGGCTTTAGCTCTCCCGGCTGAAAACCGCCCTGTTTTCCACTGTCAGCAGCACGCACATAAAGATCGGCGGGCAGCACATGCTCCAGCCAGTTATTAACCGATACCCTAAAACTCAGTACCATAATCGCCATTGCAACCATCAGACTGAAACTGGACAACACACCACCCAAAGCAATCGAAGCCTGATTGGGCGCATTGGCCAGGCGCGCAAATACCATGAGTGCTGTCACATTTAGCTTGCCGCTGCTAATGAGGCGATTAACAACATCAAGCCAGAACGAAAAAAACCAGGTCGCAAAACCCGGCATCAATGCGATACCGCCTATCAGTAGAAAAACTATCGCCAGATATCCGAAAACCGGCAATTCAAAAACCGGCGGGAATTGCGTCATTAATATACCGGCACACAAACAGATCACCGCCGGCCAGGGTGTTGAAAGGCGATTAAGCGCACTATCCTGACTACCCGATTTCAGAGCGGCAGCTGGTTTAGCTCGTACGGCTTCTCGGGCAGGGAAAATACTTCCTAACAAAGTAACACTAACCCCTACCACAAAATACACCATAGCAGCACCTGGACTCATATGCAGATTAGGTTGTATGCCAGGAAAAAAACCACTTCCAAGATCACCGCCAAACAAATTGATTGCCAACGCTGCAATTCCATACCCCAAAGCAATCCCCGCGAAAGAACCGATAGAACCCAACACGACACTCTCCACGATGATCTGCTGTAACAACTGCTGCCGTTTAAAACCCAGCACACGCAACAACGCAAATTGATTACGACGGCGGATCACCGATAATGCTTGTGTGGAAAAAACCAGAAATGCTCCCGTAAATAATGCCACCAACGCAAGCATATTCAAATTAACACGGTAGGCGCGCGACATGTTGGCGACACGCACTTCCTGATCCGCAACTTCAGTCACAAAAAACTGTGCCCCGAGTTCTTGTTCCAGCTTTGCCTTAAAAGCACCATGATGAATCCCTGAATCGAGCTTAAGTTCGATACGGGAAAGTAATCCCAAATATTGAAAGCGCCATTGCGCCGCACCTATGTCCATAACCGCAATGCGCTGTCCTGCACGTGCTCGTGTAAGCCCACCCGCCACTCGTAAAGACAAGTTTTGCAACCCCACATTCAGTTGGAGCAGGTCATTCTGTTTAACCTGCAACCATTCCATGGCCGCTGGAGACAAAAAAATGGCGTCATCGGATAGACCATCCAATACTCTATCTTCGGCTGGAACACCCAATAAATCGGGTGAGATAGTAGCTGCCCGGAACATATCAATTCCGAGTATCCTCAGCTTGTGATCATTACTGCTTTCCAACCTGTCCGGCACAACCGCAGTAAACTCAAGCACGGGGTTAGCCTGGCTGACACCTTTGTATTGCGCCAATTTCGGATAAAGCAACTCATCAAACAAACCCTGTTTGTTATAAATCTGCAAATCCGACTGACCTGAAAGACTTTTACTCGCCGCCGAAAACTCACTGAAAGCTGCAGTATTAATCAGGTAAATTGAGAATCCCAGCGCCACCCCTAACGCAATAGCCATTATTGCAACGACTATCTGTACAAAACGGGCACGCCATTCACTCAACAGCAGCCAACAGGATAAAGACGCCATTTTCATGGGGACTTGCCGACTTGTTCAATCGGTTGCAAGCCCTGCTTGGTCAAAACCAGCACTGCATCAGCAGTAGCAGCCGCAGTATGCGAGTGTGTAACGAGTATGCCTGAAGAACCATTAATTTTGATTTCCGAACGAATGAGTTGAAGAATATCATGAGCCGTATCAGGATCCAGATTCCCAGTGGGCTCATCCGCCAACACAAGTTTGGGACGATGAACCAAAGCACGAGCGATTGCAACTCGCTGCAACTCTCCACCAGATAACTCATGCGAGAAATCATCTTTGCGCCCATGCAATCCAACTTCTGCCAGCATTTTTTCTGCGTGATCCACCGGCATATTGTTCAACAATAATGGCAACGCAATATTCTGTCCAAGCGTCAGATGCGGCAAAATATGAAATGCCTGAAAGATAAACCCTAATAATTTACGCCGCAGCATGGTCACAGAATCATCATCGAGTTTCGAAATTTGATTACCATCTATCAATACTTCACCGGTATCTGGAACATCCAAGCCCGCAATAAGATTAAGCAGAGTTGACTTGCCTACCCCGGATTCGCCCATAATGGCAATATATTGACCTGCTTTCAACGTGTACGTCAGATTGGACAACACCTGACAACCTTCTACATAGGTTTTACTGATATTTTTTAATTCAAGCATAGAAAAAATAATTCAAATAGGGTGATTACATATTCCGGCGCTGGCAAACTTACAACAGTTTAGTCTAAAATACATATCCCAATAGTCACTTAAGGTATAATCGCTAATCAACTGTACTGCGGTTTTGTTCCTAGAAAATCAAATTGCGCTTGGGTACACTGTGCCGTATTTCATTTCACTAAGCCACCTAAATTTTAAAGAACAGCATTATTCTTTGCGCAATATTGGTGCCAACATTTCATTTAAACTCAATAACCGAATATTTCATGTAAAGCTGGAGAGGAAAATTGCTAAAGATCAATAATCTTTATATTCCAAAAATTTCTGTTCTAATCGTCAGCATTGATTTTCTGCTTTTATTGATTGCTTTCTTCGGTGGAATTCACCTTCGGCTTGCCGTGGAATATGAAATGTCCACAATATTCTATAAGAATTTAATCGTTGAGGCTTTTATTTATGTTTTTGCCATGATGTCTAGCATGGCCGCCATGGGCATGTATCTCCTGGAGACACAGCGCGATTTGAACACAACATTATTCCGCTTCATGCCTTCAATTGCGCTATGCTTTGGATTAATGACTTTCATATTTTATGTCTTTCCAGAAACTTATCTGGGTCGCGGTACACTGCTATATGTCATGATTTTGTCTTTTATTGAAATCTTGCTCATTAGAGCTATTTTATTTAAAACGCTCAACATAGATATTTTAAGACCGCGCACACTGGTATTAGGAATTGGCAAAAATGCAAATGATCTTATTAACCCGAGAGGAAAAGAATCAGAATATCACCAGCCCAAAATTGTTGGATTTATTCCATTTCCCGGGGAAGAGCGTCATGTTCCAGCTTCTTTGGTTATTACTGGCAAACAATCTTTGTTTTCTCTCGCAGAACAATATAAGGCTGAAGAAATCATTATTGCTCCTCAGGAGAGAAGAGGCGGATACTTTCCTATTCAGGAATTACTGGAATGTAAAATGCACGGTATCAGAGTTATGGATATCGCGACGTTTTTTGAACGAGAAAACGGTCATATCCGAATGGATTCCTTATATCCTAGCTGGCTCGTTTTTGGCGGCGGATTTGATCAAAGCGTTTTAAGGTCAATAATTAAACGGATTTTTGATGTAATGGCCAGCACCACCCTACTTATCGTGACACTACCCGTAATGCTGGTTACTGCACTGTTGATTATACTGGGGGATGGCTTTCCAGTATTTTATCGGCAAGAAAGGGTTGGAAAAAACGGGCAAACTTTCATGGTTCTGAAGTTCCGCAGTATGCGCAAGAATGCTGAAAAAAATAAACAACCGCAATGGGCCACTTCAAATGATCCACGCATCACCAAAGTTGGCAATATTATTCGCAAATTGCGAATTGATGAATTACCTCAAATAGTCAATGTATTAAAAAACGAAATGAGTTTTGTTGGACCGCGCCCTGAACGCCCCTATTTCGTGGACATGCTCAATGCCCAAGTTCCTTACTACAGTGTCAGACACAGTGTCAAGCCTGGCATAACGGGCTGGGCTCAGGTCCGCTATCCCTATGGATCATCCGTTGAAGATGCGATTGAAAAATTGCAATATGATTTATACTATGTCAAGAATCACAGCCTGTTTCTTGACGTTATTATCCTCATTCTTACAGTGGAAGTGGTTTTACTGGGAAAAGGGAGCAGATAATCAAGTGCTTTAAAACAGATTTATGTGGACAGATATAGCGATCATCAGTTATTCAATAGCCGCGTTCGCTTTTTTTTTCCTGTCTCTTCTTTTATTGACGAGCTGGCGTGGCAGATTGTACGGCATGATGCTGACAGTTGCCTGCCTATTATCTGCGACATGGGCTACAGCTACGGCCATCAATATTGCGAGCGGCTATTCGTTTACCTCACTAACAAATATTCTTGAAATACTACGAAACGGCGGTTGGTCGGCATTTCTAATTGCTCTGATAGGTCCTTTTCAACCAAAAACAGACCTATCTTCTCCAAGAATTAGAGACTCCATAATATTCATTGCGTTAGTTTATCTATTTTTTATCTGCTACTCACTCTATTCATTCCAGGACGACTCCCTTGCCCCTGACATACCAATAAAAACGCTGACCGGCATAGTCGGATGGGTTTTGATGGCGATTATCGGCATCATTCTCGTTGAACAATTTTACAGAAACACACCTCCTGAAAACCGTTGGGGCATCAAATTCATCTGTCTGGGCATCGGTGCCATTTTCATTTATGACTTCTACCTGTTCAGTGACGCGCTTTTATTCAGGAACATCAATTTTGATATTTGGACTACACGAGGTATTGTCAATGCTCTGGTTGTGCCATTAATCGCTATATCAGCCGCACGCAATCCAAAGTGGGCAGTTGGGATTGCTGTTTCGCGCCAGATCATCTTTTACACCGCCGCATCTTTCGGCATAGCGATCTATCTCCTTGTAATGGCCGGCGCGGGCTATTATCTTCGGTTTTCCGGTGAGAAATGGGGCATCGTTTTACAAGTAAGCTTTTTATTCGGCGCGATCATCCTTCTGATTGGAATTTTGTTTTCAGGCACTATCCGTTCATGGCTGAAAGTTTTTATTAGCAAACATTTTTATAGTTACAACTATGATTATCGAGAAGAATGGCTTCGCTTTACACGCAACTTATCAGAAGAAAAAGGCGGATTAAAAGAACGCGTCATACAGTCTCTTGCCCAACTCGTCGAAAGCCCTGGCGGTGGATTATGGTTAAAACATGAAGCAGGACATTTTGTACCCATCCAACAATGGAATATACCCTTAATCAAGGATACTGAAAAACCTAAGAGTTCTCTGTGCCAATTCCTGGAACAAAAAGACTGGGTCATTGATTTAAAAGAATATCAAACGAATCCTGAGAAATATACGTCGTTGGTTGTCCCGCAATGGCTCCAGAGCCTCACAGACGCATGGTTTGTTATTCCATTGATCCAACATGGAAAGCTATTCGGCTTTGTGGTACTAATCAAACCCAGAAGCACAATAAAGTTAAACTGGGAAATCAGAGACCTGCTTAAAATTGCAGGCCAGCAGGCAACAAGCTATCTGGCACAAGAACAAGCTTCTCAGGAGTTAATGATAGCCCGTCAATTCGAATCATTTAATCGCATGTCAACATTTGTGGTTCATGATTTAAAAAACTTAATTTTTCAACTCTCGCTCTTACTTTCGAATGCAGAGAAACATAAAAACAACCCTGAATTCCAGGATGACATGATTCAAACTGTAAATTTATCGATTGGCAAAATGAGACGCCTACTCGAAAAACTGAGCAACGGCCATACACTGGACCAGCCAGACCAAGTTTCTTTGAATCAATTACTGCTAGAAATAATTGAAAGCAAATTAATTTTTGAACCCCGGCCCAAATTTGAAATATACCACTCCGATTTGCACATTTCCGCGGACAGGACACGATTAAAACGTGTCATCAGTCACATCGTGCAAAACGCAATTGAAGCCACACCAAAAAACGGCACAGTCGAGATTCGTTTGCACCGCAATAACAATGAAGCAGTTATCGAGGTTCAGGATACAGGTCATGGCATGAGTGAGAAATTTGTTCAAGAACGTCTGTTCAAACCATTTGAATCAACCAAATCCGCTGGCATGGGCATTGGCGTTTTTGAAAGCAGGGAGTATATACAAGAAATTGGAGGCAAACTGGAAGTATCCACTGAAGAATCAGTAGGCACGACATTTTATATTATTTTAAAATTACTTAACGAAAACGATAACATATAAATACCTTTAATCTTTAATTAAAAGACAACTATCATGCTTGTTCGAAAATAAGATTTTGAGATCAGTCTATAAAATACTTAACTCGCATCAGAAATTTTACTGTAATCCTAATTTACCAGGAGGCTGTCCGAGAATAGTGATCGTAGCGAGGGGAAGCAATTTTGAGACAGATTTTCTGAATATTTGAGGCTAATAGTTTTTCTACTTAAAGAAAATAGTCGGAAAATTAGCCAAAATAGCTTTTCCACAGTAAAGCAATCTATTTTCGGACAGCCTGCTAAGAACAGTATCGAACAAACGGTAGCAAATTACACACAGGTAAAACATATGTCGGAAAATCGGGAAAAAAAGAAATTATTAATTATTGAAGACGATCTCGGTTTACAAAAGCAATTACGCTGGAATTTTGATAATTATGAAGTCTTGGTCGCTTCAGATCGTGAAAGTGCTTTAACCAAAGTCAGACGACATGAGCCTGCGGTTGTAACAATGGATTTGGGATTGCCTCCCGATCCAGATGGCGCTACCGAGGGACTGGCAACGCTGCAACAAATACTTGCGCTGAGACCAGATACAAAAATAATTGTTCTGACAGGAAACCAGAATCATGCCAATGCATTAAAAGCAGTAGAAATGGGCGCATATGACTTCCATCAGAAGCCGTTTGATCCCGAAATGCTAAAACTGGTCGTTGAACGCGCATTCTATTTACATGCACTACAACAGGAAAACCGCCGCTTAAATGAGGCCCAAAGCAGTTCTCCAATCGACGGCCTGATAACGCGTGACCCTGAACTCTTGAAAGCATGCCGAAATATTGAAAAAGTAGCGCCATCAGATGCTACAGTCATGTTACTGGGAGAAAGCGGTACGGGTAAAGAAGTATTGGCACGAGCACTGCATAGTCTGAGCAATCGAAGAAAAAAACGCTTTATGGCCATTAATTGTGCCGCTATTCCTGAGGCACTTTTGGAAAGCGAATTATTTGGATATGAAAAAGGTGCGTTTACGGGCGCTTCAAAACAAACTGTGGGCAAAATTGAACTCGCTGATGGCGGTACTTTTTTCCTTGATGAAGTAGGCGACCTACCATTCCAGCTGCAAGCAAAACTGCTCCGCTTTCTACAAGAAAGAGTGATTGAACGCATTGGCGGACGGGAAGAAATTCCAGTAGATGTGCGCATTGTCTGTGCGACCCACCAGGATCTCAATAAACTAATGGAAACAAGCCAGTTTCGCGAAGATTTATATTATCGCCTCAGTGAAATTGTTATTACAATTCCACCGGTAAGAAATCGTATCGGCGACGCTGTGCTGCTTGCTCACTATTTTAAAAACAAATTTTGTGCAAAGGAAGGAAAAGCCACTTTAAATTTCAGCCAGGAAGCATTGTCTGCAATCGAAAAGCATCAATGGACCGGAAATGTGCGAGAAATCGAAAACTGTATCAAGCGCGCTGTCATTATGGCTGAAGATTCAACAATTACCGCGCAAGACTTGGGATTAAAAACTGACGATGCTTTAACCGAACCGCTCAATTTGAAAACTGTACGCGAACAAGAAGAATGCAAAGCGCTTGTTAAAGCATTAGCGAGAGTTGACGGAAATGTTGCTCAGGCCGCCAAATTATTGGGTGTCAGCCGCCCCACGATTTACGACTTAATGAATCGATGCGGCATCAAATAAACAGGACGCTTTTTATTAAAACACCATTGTCGTCCTAACAATTGAACTACAATTTTAATCATTTCCAAAGGGCCAAGAATGTGGCTAATTTAGTACATCAACTCATTTATCAATCAGCAAATAACACGCCCAGTAATGAGGCAGTATCTTATCAAGGCAAGAAAAAGAGTTATGAAACGCTGGCCTTAGAGATAGAACAATTGTCGGCGGGGTTTCTAAGCGCCGGATTAGATCGTAACGAACGCCTTGCAGTGTATATGGAAAAACGCCATGAAACTGTCAGCGCTTTATTCGCAGCCAATGCTGCGGGCGGAGTATTTGTACCCATTAATCCACTACTAAAACCCGAACAAGTCAGTTATATCCTGAAAGACTGTAATGTGCGCATTTTAGTAACCTCAATTGAGCGATTTAAGTTACTGACTGAAATTCTGCCATCTTGCCATGATCTTCATACCGTAATAGTTGTTGATTGCAAAGAAGAAGTCCCAGAAATTCCAGGGCTTAGCATAATCAAGTGGTCAGATATTTCTTCTGCACGCACAGTACTCAAACCCCACCGTGTAATTGATGAAGACATGGCTGCGATTCTTTATACTTCCGGCAGTACCGGAAAACCCAAAGGCGTCGTGCTCTCACACCG
Organism: Nitrosomonas sp.; assembly: GCA_031316255.1. NCBI lineage: Bacteria > Pseudomonadati > Pseudomonadota > Betaproteobacteria > Nitrosomonadales > Nitrosomonadaceae > Nitrosomonas > Nitrosomonas sp. The sequence goes on from JALDQW010000001.1 coordinate 1,104,514, forward strand.
CAATATCGTTGCTGGCGCAAAAAGTGTCGCAGAGTATTTGAAGAATCAGCCAAATGATCGAATCCTATCCGTGCTGCCACTGAGTTTTGACTACGGCCTAAGTCAACTGACAACTGCTTTTCATGTCGGTGCGGCCAATATTCTCATGAATTATTTGTTACCGAGAGATATTATCAGAACTGTCGAAAAAGAAAATATTACTGGACTGGCAGCAGTTCCGCCATTATGGATACAACTGGCTCAATTAAATTGGAATAAAGTCAAGACATTACGCTATATTACTAACTCGGGTGGAGCAATGCCGCGTACCACACTCGATCAGCTTCGTAATGCGCTACCGATTACACAAATTTTTCTGATGTATGGCCTGACAGAAGCGTTCCGTTCAACTTACCTTCCTCCAGAAGAAATTGAACGACGACCGGATTCGATTGGCAAAGCCATTCCCAATGCCGAAATACTGGTTCTTAGAGAAGATGGCACACATTGCGTACCGGGAGAACCAGGAGAACTGGTCCACCGCGGCGCACTTGTTTCCATGGGATACTGGGGCGATATTGAAAAAACATCTGCATGCTTTAAACCTATTGGCTCCCGTCAGAATGGCTTAACCATTCCCGAACTTGCAGTCTGGTCGGGTGACACAGTGCGTATGGATGAAGAAGGTTTTCTTTTCTTTATAGGCCGGCGCGACGAAATGATAAAGACTTCGGGGTACCGGGTAAGCCCAACAGAAATCGAGGAAGTCATCTATGCAACGGAAAAAGTTGGTGAGGCTGTTGCGATTGGCATACCTCATCCTGTACTCGGACAAGCCATCCTGGTTATTGCAACGCCACGAAACGGAATACTTGAGGCGGAGGATTTATTAACCACTTGCAAACGTCATTTGCCTTCCTTTATGCAGCCCAGTTATATTGACATCCGCAACAACAATTTACCTCGAAGCCCAAACGGTAAAATTGACAGAAAATCCCTTTTTCAGGAAATGCAGCATTTATTTATAGAAAACCAATCATGACACGCATCCAAAAAAACCATACAGCATGCTACCAACTTCCAGCACTAAGCAGTTGCATCGAAATCTCGACTACGCTACTTTCTCACCTATCGCATAATGTTTGCAGCCTTATTTATACTTTTGGCTGGAGAATGACACGGAAGCGCACCCAATTTCGATGCAAATCACTTTCTGAATTAGAATAATCTTGATTTCGGTAGTTTAAAAACCTTGATTAATGGTATTAAGCCGCTACTTCTGGTGAAATTTGATCTGTAAGGACGTAATATAGGAAATAGATCCGAAAGGAGAAATGATTCTTATTTCAACTTTCTTGTGAGTAACTTTAGATTTAACGACTGACTTAATGATGAAACAAAAGTGAAAAAAATGTATTATTACTTTATAATCATATAGTTATGATTGACAGGAATTTCCATAGCCTTTCTCTGCTGCACTGTACAAGTGGCAATCACAGTCCAGCTATTTGATAAAAATCAATACGAATTATTATTAATCATAATTCCATCAAATAATTGATTATAATAAAATATTGTTTAGCCACGCTGTATTAATCTAGGCATCTACGAATAAAATTTTAGGAGAACCAGAATGGGAGGTATATGCGGTTGGACAGACTGCAATTTTACGGCTGCTGAAAGCAGTACGCTTCTTAAAGAAATGATCAAACCAATTGCGCAGCATGACAACCGCTCACTTCAAATGATTTTTGGCGAAAAATCTGCACTTGCGGTAATTGGTCACTCTGACAGTGTACATACCTACCAGGACCATGGCGTTATGGTAGGGTTATGTGGACAAATCAGCTTTAAAAATATTCTATCGGACCGGCATGTTGGTTCCAAAGATGCTGCAAAATTCTTTATGGAGCAGTGGCAAATCGATGGCGCAAAAATATTAAACGCTATTTCCGGTGAGTTTATGCTATGCGTCATTGATGAAAACAAGAATCAGCTGATTCTCGCCGTTGATCGTATGGGAACAAGGTCACTGGCCTATCAAGTCAATGGCAAGCATTTAATTTTTTCTTCCTCGCTAGATGCCATTATTCGGCACCCACATGCCCAATCAGAGATCGATACACAAAGTATATTTAATTATGTGTACTATCATATGATCCCAAGCCCGGGAACCATCTATAAAAATCTGCGCCGGCTGCTACCCGGAGAATATATAACCTTTCAGAATAGTACGATTGAATCCAATCAATACTGGAAACCCACTTTCAATGAATCGAGTCAGCGTTCTTTTGAAGATCTGAAACTTGAACTACATGCGCTATTAAGATCCAGCGTTCGTGACGCTATTGGCAATGAATCCGTGGGGGCTTTTTTAAGTGGCGGAACTGACAGTTCAACGATTGCTGGCATACTTGGCGAAGTTACCGGAAAGCCGGCATTGACGTACTCAATAGGGTTTGAAGCTGAAGGCTATGATGAAATGGAGTATGCGCGTATTGCTGCGCGTCACTTTTCCACGAAACATCACGAATACTATGTAACACCCGATGATGTGGTAACAGCAATTCCCCAGATAGCCAGTATTTTTGATCAACCTTTCGGTAATGCGTCCGCCATACCCGCCTTTTTTTGTGCTCGCATGGCAAAGGCTGATGGCCTTGGTAGAATTTTAGGCGGTGACGGCGGTGACGAATTGTTTGGTGGAAATGAACGCTATGCCAAACAATATTTGTTTTCTTTGTATACGCACCTGCCCACTGTCTTGCGAAGGAAACTTCTTGAACCCTGGGCAAAAACTGTGTCGGGAAAGAATCTCATACCCCTGTTTCGAAAAGCATATCGTTTTATAGAACAAGCAGCAATACCGATGCCAGCACGCATGGAAACCTATAACCTGCTTGTGCGCCATGGTTTTACATCCGTTTTTACGGAAGAATTTCTTGCAAATGTGGACACTACTTTTCCTGAATCTTTAAATAATGAAACTTACCATCAGGTTGAAGCAAAAAGCCTTACCAACCAAATGCTAGCATATGACTGGAAATTCACACTTGCGGATAATGACCTGCCAAAAGTTGTAAAAGCGTGTGAACTTGCTCAAATGGATGTCGCATTTCCGTTAATCAGTGACGAAATGGTATCTTTTTCTTGCCAACTCAGGCCTGACTTTAAAGTACAAGGCACCAAGCTACGTTATTTTTTTAAAGAAGCGCTAAAGGACTTTTTACCCAGAGAAATCATTGTCAAACAAAAACATGGTTTTGGACTACCTTTTGGTGTCTGGCTGCAAGAACATGCGCAACTTAAAGCACTAGCAGCTGACAGCCTGACAGATCTTAAATCTCGCAATCTGATCCGCGCTGATTTTATAGATACTTTACTCAAGCAACACTTACAAGAACATGCCGGGTATCATGGTACTTTGATCTGGGTATTAATGATGTTGGAACAATGGTATAAGCCACGTTAATCTATTTAATGAAAAAATTTTGTAATGAATGATATTTATAGTACTTTTAAGAAATCCTTCAATTTGATTGAAGCAAATACGCCTGAATTGCTTCTTAAAGTATATCAGTTGCGCTATCAGGTCTTATGTATACAAAATAATTTCCCTGATATGCATGCGGCGGATTATCCTGATGAATTGGAAAAAGATGAATATGACGAACGCTCAAGTCATATATTGATACAGTTTATTCCAACGGGCAAGTTTATTGGTACGGTTCGCCTGATCCTGCCTGACTCATCAAATCCAGACACTTTATTTCCCCTAGAAATACATACCGAGATAGACCCTAATCTTTATATTTCAAACAACGAAACAAGAAAGCAAACTGCGGAAATTTCCCGTTTCCTGGTTTCGTCAGATTTTGATCGAAGAAAAAAGGACCGCCGTAAATCCGAATCGCCGACTAACCAACAAAATAATACTGAAAAAAAACAAGAAGCAGGTAGTGCCGTTGAAAATGACCGGCGTAAAGGAGATGACCGACGAAAAGGAGACCGTCGCTCCTCGCTTAATTTATACGTTGTTCTTATGGCCGGCGTAGTGCAGATGACAACCAAACATAATATGCAGTACTGGATTTCTGCTATGGAACCAGCATTAAATAGGCTGGTGAGTTTCTCCGGATTAAATTTCAACCCCATTGGTCCCGTGATCGATTACCATGGTCGTCGTCAACCTTATTCAGCAAAAGTGTCTGACATTTTACTTAGAACTTACAAATTTCATAAAGGAGTCTGGGATGTCATTACCGATCGTGGCAAGTATTGGCAACCAGAAAAATAAAGTATCAAAAACCATTTAATTTTTTATTTACCATTTATGTGATTGCTGCAATCATTTAAATTCTGCAAACTCATGTTATAAATGGATTTCAAACGTCATAATGCTTAAACGTAATACAAGCTATTTTTGTATTCTGCTGACATTATTTTATTTTGTCGCAACTGATGTTATGGCTGATAGTCATTATCAGATTGTGACGCACCCGGATGTCAATGAATCAAATATATCTAAAAATTATTTACGTGCAATTTTTAGTATGCGGCTTAGAACTTGGCCAAATGGCGTAATCATTAAAGTTTTTGTGCTTCCGGATGACCATAAGCTACATCATGAATTTTCAAAAGAAAAACTAAGTTTATTTCCCTATCAACTACGCCAATCATGGGATCGCCTAGTATTTTCAGGCACAGGCCAGGCACCGACAACGGTATCTTCAAATGAAGATATGCTGAGTAGAATCATGAATACACCAGGTGCCATCGGATATTTAGAGACCACTTATGTCAATGATGAAATCCATGTACTCCAGATTAAATAATCGATCATTCTTTGTTTCTTTTAAACAATTTAAGATTGCGACGATCATTCTTCTATTCAGTTTGTGGGCTTACAGTTTATCCGCATTGGCTCAAGAAGAAAAAAACAATGATTCCTTGAATGGAAATTTAACGTCATCAAGCCAATCTGTAATGAGAAACATGTTGGATAATCTTCAGATACAAGGATTTGCAAGTCAGGCGTTTATAGCGACATCAGCGAACGATGTGTTCGGAAATACTGATGAAGGCGGCAGCTTTGGTTTTACTGAAGTGGGGCTAAATGCCTTGTTCCGTCCCTTGCCAAGATTGCAGTTATCCGGTCAAATGCTTTCGCGCCGTGCCGGCAGGGATAACTCAGGCCAACCCCGTCTCGATTTTGCATTTCTGGACTATAGGTTATACTCGGAAGGCACCAACCAATTTGGTATTCGCTTTGGGCGTCTGAAAAATCCTTTTGGATTTTACAATGACACCCGCGATGTCGCTTTCACGCGCCCAAGTATTTTGCTGCCACAATCAATTTATTTTGACAGAACCCGTAACCTGGGGCTTTCGTCAGATTCAATACAATTTTATGGCGAAACCTCTCTTGTTGACTGGGGCGATTTATCCTTTCAATTCGGCATAATCCGTCCGATTGTGGATGATCGTGATACTACAGCTTCGTTAATCAGGAATCAGGTTGGCGATCTATCCCCGGATGTTTCGCTGATCGGACGCGGTCTGTATGAAAGCGCCGACAAGCGTTTAAGGCTTGCTCTCAGCGGCATATGGCTGAATGTAGACTACAAGCCTGGTATTGACGATCAATTAGGGCCGGGTTCAATCCAGTTCTCCCCTATCTATGTATCGGCGCAGTATAATACTGAACGCTGGAGCCTGACATCGGAATATGCAATTAGACACTTTCATTTCAGAAACTTCAACGACCCAAGATTCGACAGCCTGAATTTTTATGGAGAAAGTTTTTATTTCCAGGGTGAATTTCGTTTAAATCACAAATGGGAAGCGTTAATTCGTTATGACGTTCTCTTTACAGACAAAAGTGATCGTGACGGAAGCAAATTTGCTGCGCTAAACAGAGGACCTGCACATACACGTTTCGCAAAAGATCTAACTGTTGGTTTACGTTGGAACATCACGCCCAGAATTATGGCACGGCTAGAATATCACCGAATAAATGGAACAGGCTGGCTTTCACCATTAGACAATCCAGATTCAACGACTACATCAAAGAACTGGAATCTTTATGCGGCACAACTGTCTTTCCGTTTCTAGATTTGAATAACTCCAATGTCACAAGTTATCAAAAAAGAAACTTTTGCCGGGCAACCACCAGATACCCGAGACAGCACATTTCTTAGTTTTAAGTGGAAAATCACATCGTTTAGCAGCCTGATTCTATTAGCTGTTGTTTTATTGTTCTGTTTTGTGAGTTATTTAGGACTTGTTGCCAATTTTAATGACCAACGAAATCTCGAACACAATCGATTTGAAAGAGAAATTGAAAGCCTTATTGAACGGTTGTCACGTGGATTACGCCAACAAGCTGAAACAATTCCTTTTCTGGATGGAATGGGTGAAGCTTTGCTATCAGATGATAATGAAAAAATCAGCAAAATTTTTGACCAACATTGGACATTGCTGCATTTTCACAATGGCGTTGAGTTTGTACGCTTTTATAATCCTTCGAATGAATTAACAGCTGACTGGGGCATTATTGAATCCAGTCCACATGACAATGAAATTATATTGGAATGGGTTAAACAAGTTAACAAAAACGAAATTCCGATCAATCCATTATTATGTAGAAGAAATTGCATCCAGCTTACAGTAGCGCCGCTATTAATCGAAGGTCGTACAGGCGGCATCGCGGTTATCGGCGTTTCCCTCGCAGATGCACTGCTGGCATTCAGACGCATATCAGGCGCTGAGATTGGTTTATTGTTATATGATTCCGGATCCAGTGCTAATTCTTATTATATTGAACCATGGAAAACTTTCGTTGCAGCACTGACCAATAAAAATGAAAGTTATAAAATTTTAAACAAAGCCGCAAAAATTTATCCATCCATTGACAGTCTAAACGATGTTGTTCAGATCAGTTCGGAAAAAAATCACCACCAGATAAAACTCTATCCATTGAATTCTGAAAATTCAAATAGAGCGTATCTGATTGTCATTTCCGATGTCACTTCAGCAGTTAACAATATCTATGACTCAATCTGGAAAATTGCATTAATTGGCCTTCTCGGACTTGCTATCTCAGAATTTTTTTTATTTGGTATTTTTACCCGCTTGCTTTCCCGTCTAATGGATGTTTCCTATACCTTGCCGTTATTGGCAAGCGGGCAATTTGAAGATTTCCGTCACTCACTTAGGCTAACAAAGAAAAAACAGTTGTACAGAGACGAAATCGATACGCTTTATGATGCAGCTGTGAAGCTCTCAGTTCAGCTGGAAGATCTGGAGCAAAAAGTTTCTTCTCGAACAAGACTGCTTATTGAACAAAAAGACGAATTGAGCAAAGAAAGAGATTTTGTCGCCAACTTACTTGACACTGCTCAGGTCATCGTTTTGACACAAAACACAAGCGGTAAAATCATTTCAATGAATGCTTATGGAGAAATGCTCACCTATTACTCAGAGGCAGAACTAAAAAATACGCCATTTTTAAATATTCTTGTATCTGACTACGATTCACATGAATTGTCCATACAATTAGATGAAATCAATGGAGGACTAAGAGAACAATTGCGTCACGAGGCAATTACCCATTGTAAGGACGGAACAACGCGTCATGTCGCCTGGCTACATTCGCGGCTGTCCTGGAACAGCATTGATGATCCCTCCATTTTATCAGTAGGTCTGGATGTCACCGAATACAAGCGGGTTGAAGGACACCTGGCCTGGCTAGCCGATCATGATCCATTAACAAATCTTTTTAATCGACGCCGTTTCAGTGAAGAACTTGAACAGGCAATTAGCCGGTCCGACCGATATCATCATCCAGGTGCATTACTCTTTTTTGATCTGGATCGTTTCAAATACATTAATGATACCAGTGGACACCAGGCGGGTGACGCACTACTCAGAATGGTTGCCGGAATGTTATTGCGTACTATTCGCTCTGATGACATATCAGGTCGCTTAGGTGGGGATGAATTTGCTGTTATTCTACCTGAAATAAATACTGAAGGCGCCATCGAAGTTGCAAAAAAAGTTCTTACTCATCTGAGTGAAACTCAACTAACAATTAATGGCCGTACACATAAAGTTTCAGCGAGTATCGGTATAGCACTTTTTCCAGAACATGGAGAAAACGTCCATGATTTGTTGGCAGCAGCAGATTTATCCATGTATCAGGCAAAAGATACTGGACGTAACGCCTGGTATTTATTTTCTAAGGAAGATAGAAGTAGAGAACGTGTACAAACACTAGTCTACTGGAAAGAGAAAATCGAATACGCACTTTTGCATGACAGCTTTATGCTTTACTTGCAACCCATCATGAACATTCAAACTCAAGAAATAAAGCACTACGAAGTTTTACTGCGTATGCATGATTTTGATGGTTCAATTTTGTCGCCCGCCGGATTTATTTCTGCAGCTGAACATACCGGACTAATACATGCAATTGATCATTTAGTTTTACACAAAGCAATTACCCAGTCCGCAAAAATTAACCAGAATGGAAAAAACGCCATCAGTTTCTCCATTAATTTATCCGCTCATGCATTTAATGATCCCGAACTATTACCAATCATAAAACAGGAACTGGTTAGTCAAAATGTTGATCCTAAAACACTTATGTTTGAAATTACCGAAACTGCAGCACTAGAAAACCTGCCAGGAGCGCGCGCGCTTATGAGAGAAATCAAAGAATTAGGTTGTGGCTTTGTACTAGATGACTTCGGCGTAGGTTTTTCTTCGTTTTACTATCTAAGGGAGTTACCGGTTGATGCGGTCAAAATTGATGGCTCATTCATACGTAATTTAGCTGATAATGAAGATGACCAAATTCTAGTCAGCGCATTATGTAGTGTAGCAAGTGGTTTTGGCAAAAAGATAACCGCAGAATTTGTTGAAAACGATCAAATTTTTAAACTACTTCGAAGAATGAAAATTGATTATGCCCAAGGCTATTACATTGGCAAACCCGCACCCTATAACACGTATTTTCCACATTCTGAAACTCGTTCGATAATTGAATCGTAATAGCGTACGGGTTTACTTTTATCTAATATACTCACCTGCCTTGGCAGGGTTCAAATTTTCCTTATTTAATAAATCTATCTGTTTTGCAAGCAGATCGATATTGCTCCAACCAGATTTATCCGCCGATGGAATCCATCGTGCACGTAAATAGCCATCTCGATCAATCAAAAACTCCATATGATCAGGTGTTGAACCACGTCCTAATAAATCGGCGTGACTCATTGTTCGGCGGTATAAAGAATAGCTTTCCGCAATCTCTGACGCGCCTTGCGTCACCAGTGTAAAAGGCAATCCCGCTTCTATTTCGGCATGCGCCTCAGATTTCAGTTCTTGAGTCGGAATTGCCAAAACTGCTATATTTCGTTCATTGAGTTTTGCGAAACTTTGTTTGAGCTGATCGATTCGTGCTTCAGATTGCGGCCAAGAAAAAATGATTAATAGCACAGGGCTTTTATCACGAAATTCTTGTAGAACACCACTCGAACCGTCAAGTCCACCGTAAGAAAAAACCGGTGGAACAACATTCTTTCTGTTGGGTATAATTTCTGGCGATAAAATTCGTGACTGGTAACCGCGGGACAAGGCATAAACATAATTTACCAAGTCCCAACGTTCTTCTTCATCCAGTTTATCAGCGTAACCGGGCATATCGGTATCTTTCATACCAAATGAAATCCAATGGTAAAAATCACCGGGAGTATGTTCAACAGTATGAGGTTCGGTCAGCATATCCGGCAACACTGTAGACAATGTTCTCGACTTGATACCATTTCCCATTCCTTGATATCCATGGCAATCTACGCAATGTTCAGAATAAAGTGCTGAACCATATGAAATAGACATTGCATCAAAGGGAATGGGAGGTTTCCGATAAGTCTCAGGATATGCTTCAATTGTTAAGGGTGGCAATGCTACAGCCAATCCACTAAGAAACAGCACTCCTGGAATTGTCACAAGCTTTTTCATGCCCCACTGTGCTGTTCGGCCAAAATACAAAACGCCCAAGGCTACACCAATTATCGCCAATCCACCCCATACTAATGTAGCCACATTTTCACCGCCCCATGTTGCAATAATCGAGAAACGAAAAGTGAATGGCCATTCCTCGATTACAGCATGTTTTGCAGGTGTCGTATTATTAGCAAGAATCGTGGCAATTAATACTAGAATCATGGCTAAAATAAACTCAATTCTTACCCATTTTCGCATCCCAGATGCACTATCCTTGGTTTCCTGGCTACTATTACTACTGGAAAACAATGGCAACCAATATGACCGTATCTGCGTAGCAATTATCAAGATAAGACACAGTAATAGTAATTTCGCATTCAACAACAAGCCATACGGTGTTGCCACCAGCGCAGCATATTTATCATCAAAAATACGATCTCCTACAATAAGCCCAGTGACCACAATAAGTAGCATTATGGGCAATGCCATCGCAGAAAATCGCTTTAATATTTGAATGTCAACAAGACTTGATTTCCTGCTTTTCACTTGTTGAACGTACTCATACTTCAATAATAATAAAGCAGGTAAACCGCCCAACCAGATGCCCGCAAATATGATATGCAACGCATAAGGCATAGCATTCGAAATAGACAAACCTTCTGCAACAGAATGACTGACCATCGCGTCCGCAACCAAAGGAAATACTGCCATCACAGCACAAAACATATAACGCCAGCGCGTTCTATTGCTTTTACGAAGATAAATAACTGACGCCATTAATAACATGGCAGCAATCATATGACCGATCCATATTTGTCCGGTGCGCGTATCACTGACAAAATTTAACCATACCCCTGGTTGTGATAATTTGTCTATACCGCCTGTAACATGTGCTATTGTAGTTGCGAGGATAATGACAAGGCCAATAACAATACTGATCGCCAATTTTGGAAATAATCTTTCTAGTTTTTCAACCCACTGTGCAGAATATGGATTGTTGCCAATATTTGCAATAACCAAAAATACACAACTGCCCAATACAATCAAATTTGCTGCAAGCTGGAACCAGCGTGCAGCTATTGCAATGACTTCTAGCATTTATTTTAATTATTTTTTATTCTAAAACTGTAGTCTGATTCTACGACATGTCCATCTACAGACAAAACACGAAATTGTACTTTATAACTGCCTGGCTCCAATTCCGGCATAGCGAGTATGACCGATTTTGGATCTTCCTCTACAGCTTTGGGCTCATCCACCGATACGGTTTTACCATTTGAATCCAGAACCGCTACAGATGCATATGCGGTTTCAATCTCTTCATTGAACCAAAGTTGTATTTGTGCTGGAGATTTAGATAGTGAGGCTCTTCTCGGCGGATCAGATTTAACTAGAGATGCATGTGCCCAAACAGTATTGGCTTGCATCAACGCTACCAATAGGAAGATATATATTATTAATTTAACTGAATTTCTTATAGTTATACCATTGCATTGTTCACTTAGCATTTTGTTTACCATTTTATCTGCACCGTTGACGAAAGCTTGATTAAAAACTGTTTTGAGTTTATAGAATAAATCGAGTTCCTACATTTATATTTTGGAAGTAATTTGTTTATACTCCATAAACATTTAATTTCTGCAATTACATTATTATTTATCCATATAAACAATGCTATAGCGTGATATTAAACAAAATTTAAAGAATAAATGTCGTACAGAAATATTTGTATTTTATTATTTTAAGCTCTGCAATCTAGAATTTTTTATATAAAGAAGAAGCTCACGCCGTCCTTTTTTTTCTTCGGGTAGCCATCCAGTTTTTGAAACGCTTGGATTTGAATAATTTGTAGCCAATTAAAGTCAGCAACACCAATCCAACAACAGGGCCTATCGAAGCCCTGAATACTTCTGCATAATTGACCATCTCAACGCGCAAATGATAGAGATACTTCAGCGGTTGCACGCCATCGACAGTTATGACCAATAGATGCCTCCCCTGCTCCAATACCTGATGCGTGTTAATTACACCATCGGCATATACGGATGCCCTTATATTTGCCAGTACTTCACCGTCTTCTTCTCTGCTACCTCGCACCAGTTTCACCCCTATCGGCATTTCACGCAATATCGGGTCAACCAGATCCACGACAAGCACCGTATTGCCCGTCGCAGGTATGTCCGTACAATAATGCCCAGCTTCGTCAACCTGCGGTTGATAAACACTTAAATGTATCATGTTCTCACCTATACGGCGCATGCAACTGTCATCTTCCAGTTCTTCTGCTCCATGCCCAAATACCGCGCCTGTATACAATGCCGCAACTAATACCGTAACTGCTGCGCCCATTTTCATGGTTCGCTTTAACACATCCATTACCTCCTGATCAGAGTACTTCGCCCGCTTCTTCTCGCCTGCCGCACTCCGCTTATCTTTCATTTCTCTCTTTCCCTGCATTGTTAATGCGGTGCCCTGAGTCTTCTTGTGCTCTTCTTCTTAATAAAAAAGCCGGTACACCGGCTGTCTTGCGACAGTGGTGTACCGGCGTTGTTGCTTGTCTACTTTTTAGAGTCTCGTAAAGACCGGGATTACCGCTCCAGCAATACTGTTGATGTAACGGTTGCCTTCTTCATCCCATGTCATCAACAATCCACCAAAACGACTTTCCGGATCACCCAACAAAGCCATCAAACGCTGCACTTCCCACAATGCGTCTTTAGCTTCCAGTTTGACTTCACGGGTCTCGCCTGGCTCAATCGCTGCGTCATTATCCAATGTCAAGCCTGTTGCAACCAGCTCTCTCGGATAATCAGGATCAAGATGCTCACGGCCCAGCGCGTTTACAAAACGTACACCCGCTGTCGTGAACTCACCAATGTTGATCGCTGTATCACCATTGTTGGTAACGTCCATGGTAATACGTAATGCACGCCCTGGTACGTCATAGTTAGCATGCGTTATTCTGATCGCTACCGGGTTTGGCTCAATCGGCAGTGGATCTATCTTGGACTCACCAGCCTGAATCGGAATCGTATATGGATAGGTGCTTTCCGTATAACGATAACCACCCCATACCAACGTACAGGTCAGTATCGCTACCGCCCACGCTACCTTACGATCCATTGGATCCAACAACAGGTCATCACCATACGCCAATAATACACGGCTACGTGGCAAAAACATCGGACGTGCTACATAATAGCCAATCCAGAATATGCCCAGACCCGTCCATACAAGATGCCAGAATATACCATTGGCAAAGTTGAAGGTCTCTGTATCAATAGTATCGCCTGTCAGTGTCTTGATAGGGTTGGTAAAGTCATCCCAGTTGCCTGTGATGTTCATCCACGATGCAGGCCCTGCAATCGGTCCTGCGTCTTTTACGTTAACCATCGCGTGCATATGATGACGGCCAGGTATACGCGCTTTCAGCTTGACTTCAAATTCATAGTCACGACCAATAACCAACGGCCCTGATATGAACATCGGTTCGCCATTCAGCTTGGTGCTCAAACGAACAAATACCGGACTCGGACTACCAACGTTGAAGAACGCACGCTCCGGCTTGCCAACCGCACGGGGCCAGTCTTCCGCCAGGTGAAACTTTCCTGACATGGTCGCAATGTCGTTCACCTTGGTGACCTTAGGCTCCCATCTCATGTCGTACCATTGGATGGAACGCATACGCAAAAATGGCTCCTGTGAACGTTCACCATGCGCCGCTACCGGTGTCACGTCTACCGCTACTGTCAACGCCAGTGTCGCGGCTCCTATCGCTGCGCCATACAATCCCATGACGCCAAGCTTAAAGATGTTCTTTATTTTCATTATTTGATCCTCTCTGCAAATCCTGCTTCACCATATGCCGTAACGTCCATCTTCATTGAAATACGGCCTCTTTCGCCTTTAACATAGTAAAACGCGGTGCAATAGATTTTGCCAAAGTACCACCATACACAGAACATCAGCATGGATACAAAGGCCGAGAAGAACGCCGCAATCACCGTGGTGTGTCCACCAAATGTCCTCAGTGACCCTTGTTCAATCAATCGAACATATTCCGGTGTACCTGTACGTACATACAAGAATCCCGTGTAGTCAGCTACTGAAAGCAATACGCCTTCTACAACCACCGGTAAGTGGGTTGGACCAAATATCGGCCAGTTGCCAGGATAAAAGAACAATCCCCAGAATCCGCCACCAATCAATGCTGTAACCAACCAGTTTCCTGTCAACAACAAGATCGTGTCAAGCATCAATGCGCCTGGTATCATTGTCGATGGCAATACAAAGTTGATCGGATAGTGTGACCACCAGTAAAAACCCCAGTAACGCGTCAGCCATTCACCTATTAACAGGCAAACAATACATAAGGTCGCACCATACGGTAAACGGTAGTTTACCCACAGATAGTACATCAATGCCGCACAATACATAACGCCTACAATCGGTGTCACTACCGGCCACCACTGACGGTCTTTCCAATCCAACCAGAAATCCCAGTCACCTGCCAATAGCATAAAGTGCATGTGGAATGTACCTACCAAAAGTATACACAGAATTGGAAAATACACCGCATCAATGTATCTGGACATCCTAACCGCTTCCGGCGGCATCTTCGCCGCCGCTATAATTTCGTCTGTTCTGCTCACTAGACTCTCCCTTCGTTTGTTTCGTGTGATATTAATTTAATAACATGACGATTCCTTCACTGCCTTTCACTACATCTCCTCGAGATTTCTCAGAATGCATTATTATTACTCCCTTTATCTGCATCCCGTAGCCTCACAGAGCATCGCCCAGGCTTCTCGCTTGGGCGATGTATAGTCTAGCTTAGATTAAGGAACAATCCGGTTGTTTAGAATTTCTTTGCTTTGACCATTCCAGATCACGTCTGTCAGGTTAGAGTAACGGGTCACAATCTGTGCCGCGATACCACCTGAGAACAAACCTGCCCAGCCCAGAATCACAAAACCCCAGTGCAATGGCGCGCTAAACAGCTCTTCCATGAACCAGAATGCATGACCCCACTCGTTCAATCCAACGTTCGGCAGAATCATCAACGGACCAGCAATCGCCATAACCAGCGGGAATGATGTGCCACGGCTATACAGTGGCAAACGGGTCATCGCGTACAGGTATGCCGCTACACCACATACAATGTACATCGGGAATGAACCATAGAACACAACTACGTGACTTGGCGTGAAACTCGTGTCACGAATAATCACCTGATGCCAGGATGCATCTTGCTCGGTGAAGAAGCTGCCGCCCCAGTAAACACCAAACAGATAGACACCCAACCACATCATCCAGTAAAAATAACGCTTAACTTCAAGCTTTGGATCCAGGTTGTCCAGTTGCTCCTTGGTGTCACGGGTCTTCAGAATCCAGCCCCAGGTTACCAACGCAAACAATGGCATCAGGGTCATGTGTACACGCCACAAGCCCATCCATACACGGTCAAATTCCGGCTCCATTGAGTCCATACCATGTGAATACGCAAATGTACGCTGATACCAAATCCAGAATATCGCTACCGCCAGCATAATGCCCATGCCCAGCTTGTAGTACTTGGAGTCGTACCACAATGACATGTCATAGTCAGCACTCGCTGCTCTACTCGTTCCCATCGTTGTTGCCATCTTTATTCCTCCTTACTTTCGTATTAATTATTACTACTACTTCTCTCTTGTCCTTAATACTAATTAATTAGTACTGCTCTTTAATACTGCTCTTTTTAACAGCTCAGTTGCGCTTCTTCATACTCGCTCCTGCTACTGTAAACCAAAGGCTAGTCGACCTTACACTATAAAGTCAAGTCATTTGTCATAAAATCTCCACGGGGTCCGTGAGGGTTTTTTAAGATGAAATACGTTTTATTTCTAATAATCATTGATTTATATCAAACAATAATTTTTGCATTATTTTTATGAGGTTGGTCCAATTTGAACAGAAAAATGGCTCTATTAAAAATATAAATGCGTTTAAATTACAGTTCAAGTGTTGCTGATTTGTAACGCATGTTTTTCGATTGCATTAAGCAACTCATCTTTGGTAAATGGCTTAGTTAAATATTCGCTTGAACCAACCATACGACCTCTCGCCTTATCAAACAGTCCATTTTTGCTAGATAACATAATGACAGGCGTTGCATGAAAGCGCGTGTTTTTTTTAATTAATTGGCATGCCTGATAGCCATCAAGCCGCGGCATCACAACATCAACAAATATAATATCCGGTTGATTATCTACAACTTTTGCTAATGCATCAAATCCGTCTACTGCTAAAATAATCTCACACCCGGTGTTACTCAAAAAAATTTCTGCACTTCTTCGTATGGTGCTACTATCATCCACTACGAGTACTTTAATACCATTCAACCTTTTAAGATCACCCACCTGATGCTCCTTCAGCTAAATTTATAACAGTATAAACCCATACCCTTACATTACTTATACATCAATTATTTTCTCCAAAAAGCGGGGGTAAAAACGACAAGCAATGTAAAAAATTCGAGCCGTCCCAACAGCATTGCAAAACTACACACCCATGTTTGAAAATCCGTCAATGACGCATAGGTTGATGCTGGGCCAATCGCACCCAACCCAGGACCCAGATTATTGATGCAAGCCACAGCTGCCGAGAAAGCTGTCATTTCATCCAACCCGCTCAACGTTAAAATCAATGTCATTATTACAATACTGACGGAGTAAATGAAAATAAATACCAATACCGCAAAAACAATGCGGTTAGATATAACTGTTTTACCCAACTTTGCTGGTGTTATCGCGTTTGGATGCATCATCGTTATCAATTCACGATACACTTGATGGTAGACAATTCTTGCACGCATCATTTTGATTCCACCGCCAGTAGAACCGGAAGAAGTACAGAATGCAGACAGAAACAACATATACAGCGGAATGAAGATAGGCCATACGCTGTAATCCGTACTGCTGTAGCCTGTTGTAGTCGCAACCGAAATAATATTAAAACTCGCATAACGCAAAGCAACGAATAGATCCGCATAAACTTCCAGAAACCACAAATATAGCGCAAATACGAAACAACTAAAGAGGACAATAAACAAAAACCACCCGACCTCAGGGTCAATGCGATAAGCGCTGAAGCTTTTGGCACGCCAAGCCAGAAAATGGGTCGCAAAGTTTATCCCGGCTATCAGCATGAAAACCATGGCTACAAACTCAATCGAAGGAGAATTCCAATAACCAAAGCTCGCATCATGCGATGAAAACCCGCCCAAACCCAATGTCGTAAAAGCATGCATGAGCGCATCAAACCAGTCCATACCGGCCCACCGATAGGCAATCATGCAAGCCAATGTCAGACACGTATAAATCAACCACAATCCCTTTGCAGTCTCTGCAATGCGCGGTGTTAATTTACTTTCCTTCATCGGTCCCGGTGTTTCGGCTTTATAGATTTGCCGTCCACCCACACCAAGCAAAGGCAAAATTGCGACGGCAAGGACAATAAGTCCCATTCCACCCAGCCAGACGATTTCACCCCGCCACAAATTGATTGAAAGCGGCAAATCATCCAGACCTGTCAACACTGTTCCACCCGTCGCAGTTAATCCAGAAACCGCTTCGAAATATGCCATGCTCAAGCTCAACTCGGGCAAATAAAATAAAAATGGCAGCATGGCAAACGCAGGCAGAACGGACCATACCAGCACAACCAACAGGAATCCATCCCGCGTTTGCAATTCGCGCTTAAAACGCGATGTAATAAACCATAAGATTAAGCCGCTAGCTAATGTAAACAGAATGGATTCTTCAAACACCCAAGCTGCACCATCATCAATCAAAAGGGCTAAACCAAGCGGTATAAGCATTGTCAGCCCAAATACCACAATCATTTTTCCCAGTACATTGACAACAGCAAGAAGACGGCCCATAAGTTCAACAAATCACTATATAAAACCGACTTTTACCTGGAACAACTTTTCCACTTCCCGAATTATTTTTCTGTTAACGACAAACAGAATGACATGATCCTCAGATTCAATCACTGTATCATGATGCGCGATGATAACCTTGGCATGAACAATGGCACTCGCCTGTTCGTTGGATGCCTTTTCATAAACACCGCTTATCACAGGCAGACCGCGCACAATGGCACCTATCGTTGCGCCTTTAGGGAGTTCGATATCCTCTATTTTTCTACCCACAACATTAGACGAACGCGCATCTCCGTGCGCCACCAGTTCGAGTGCTTCAGCCGCTCCCCGCCGTAAGCTATGCACGGCAACCACATCGCCCTGCCGTACATAGGCCAGCAACGAACCAATTGTCACCTGTGCAGGCGAAATTGCAATATCAATACCGCCACTTTGCACCAAATCAACATAGGCGCGTCGATTAATCAACGCGATTACCTTTCGTGCGCCCATGCGTTTGGCGAGTAACGCCGCCATAATGTTGTTTTCATCATCGTTTGTAAGCGCACAAAACATATCCATTTCGGCGATACTTTCGCTTTCAAGCAATTTTTCATCTGTCGCATCGCCATTCAACACCAATGTTTTATGCAATTCTGCAGCAAGACGTTCACTGGCCTTATAGTTCCGCTCGATGATTCTGACTTGATAATCTTTTTCCAATGTTTCACCCAAGCGCCTACCGATCTTGCCACCACCGGCAATCATTACCCGTTTTACCGCTTTATCCATTTTGCGCAGTTCACGCATCACAGCACGAATGTTTTCAGCTGCGGCAATAAAAAAGACCTCATCTTCGGCCTCAATAATGGTGTCGCCCTCAGGAATAATTGGGCGATTTTTTCTGAAAATTGCTGCTACGCGTGTATCCACATTAGGCATATGCTTGCGAAGTTCCTGCAACTGCTGTCCTACAAGAAGTCCACCGAATAGGGCCCGCACGGCCACCAGGCTAACTTTTCCTTCCGCAAAATCGAGCACCTGGAGCGCCTCTGGAAATTCAATCAAATTTTCAATGTATTCAGTCAGTATTTGCTCTGGACATATTGCAAAATCGACACAAAAATTAGCCGTCGAAAATATTTCAGAGTGTGTCAAATATTCTGACGAACGGATGCGTGCTATCTTGGTCGGGGTATTGAACATTGAAGCAGCAAGCTTGCATGATACAAGATTGGTTTCATCATGTGCTGTTACAGCAAGAATCATGTCAGCATCTTCAGCGCCAGCACTAACCAATACAGAAGGATGCGAAGCATTGCCGACCACGGTACGCAAATCCAGACGATCCTGTAACAATGCCAACCGTTCGGGATCGATATCTACCATAGTGATATCATTGGCTTCACTGACAAGACGCTCAGCCACTGTCGAACCCACCTGGCCTGCACCAAGAATGATAATTTTCAAATCAATTTCCCTACACTGATTGCTGCATGACGCTATAGATCACGGTGTAAAACTGGGTTTTATTTATGTTCCCGCACCCATTCACGCCACTGCATGAACAAATCCGCATTCAATGCTGCAATGACTGAGCGTTTCCAGGGTGAACCCGTCCAATAATCGTCATACTCGAAACCCGACATATGCCCACCTGCCTCCTCGAGTATCAGACTACCCGCAGCATAGTCCCATGGTTTTTGTCCGCCATGTAGATAGATATCAAAATAACCCGCTGCGGTATAACACCATTCCAGTGCACAGGCACCGTAATTTCGTTGAGAGGCATAGGGTGGATTCGCAGCAACTTCCACAGCCAGTTTTTTATGCAGCCTTTTTAAATCTACATTGGCTATCGCACCTGACAATACAGTAATATGCTGTTTTATAGGAAGCGGTTTTTCGTTTAGAAATGCACCGCGCCCTTTCTCAGCATAAAACATCTCATCTGAAACCGGATTATATACAACGCCTAATACACTTTTGCCTTGTACCATCCAGGCAACCGAGATCGCGAAATACGGCAATCCGTTGAGGAAATTAGACGTACCGTCGATAGGATCGACACTCCACAAACCATCCACATTTCCAGTCATTCCTTTCTGCCATTGCACTTCTTGCTCTTCCAGCGACATCTCTTCACCCATGAAAGCGCCAGAGCGGACTGTCTGTAACGCTTGCAGCAAAATTTCTTGTGCAGCAATATCTGCTTCTGTGAAACTGCTGCCATCTGATTTTACTTTTCGCGCAACCTGCATATAGCGCGGCATCACTTCTTCTTGGGCGACCCTTCTGACAACTGCAATAACTTCATTTAACACTTTTACTCTGAACGCCACTTAATGGAGCAACCAATGCTGGGTATCTGGTCCTCTGGACCTTGGTCAGTCTTGGCAACCTGCCGCATGCCTTCAAACAAATCACGGCGCACATCAGGCGCCGCCGCTTCCTTACGCGAAGCATCCAGACGGCCACGATATTGAAGTTCAAGTTGACTATTGAAACCGAAAAAATCCGGTGTGCACACAGCGCCATATGCTTTGGCGACACCCTGTGTTTCATCCCAGACATATGGAAAAGGATAATTTAATTCCGTGGCAACACGAGACATATTCTCAAACGAATCCTCAGGATATTCAGCAGGATCATTTGACATAATTGCTATGGCATTAATTCCATATTGCTTCAATTCATTGATATCACGAATGAGCCTATCCTGTATTGCTTTTACATAGGGACAGTGATTGCAGATAAACATCACCAATAGTCCATTTTCTCCTTTAGCCGAAGTCAAATTATGGCGTTTTCCATCGACACCCAACAAATCAAAATCTATCGCTTTCCAACCAAAGTCACAAACAGGCGTTTCCAAGCTTGCCATATCCAAATATCTCCCTACTTAATGCTATTATAGATTCAAAAACGTCAATCCATTTTCTACCGGTGGTCTTAGTCATCCTGCATTATCTGCACAGACAACTCACTGCACAGTAATTTTTCATGACTGAACATGTTATATTAACATGACTCGCACTATTGATTACGCTACTTACCCGTCTAACACTGCATATGCCGCCACGTTTCTTTCATCATGACGATATTTATGTCGGGCAATGTATTGAATTAGAAATTACCAGCGCACACCATGCTGTTCGTGTTTTGCGAATCAAAGCAGGCGACTCAATCGTCCTGTTTAACGGAAAAGGTGGTGAATATTCTGCACATATAGAAAGTATCCGAAAAACAACCACCAAGGTCATTATTGATCAATTTAACGCCGTTGAGCGGGAATCGCCACTTGACATAGATCTTGTTCAAGCCATATGCGTTAACGAAAAAATGGATCTGATTATACAAAAATCTGTAGAATTGGGCGTTACTAGCATTCAGCCCATTTCGACAACACGAAGCATTGTCCGTCTTTCAAAAGAGCGCGCTACAAAAAGACTACAACACTGGAATCGCGTTGTTATCTCGGCGTGCGAACAATGCGGCAGAAACTTTATACCGATAGTCTTTCCTCTGATTTCATTAACAGACTGGATAATTAACAACAAAACCAATAGTTCAAACCATTTACGCTATATGCTCTCTACAACCGGCAATGAAAGTCTAAAAAATCTGACTGACCCTGTACCAACCCAGTATTTTACTGTAGTTGTCGGCCCGGAAGGCGGTTTGACTTCAGAAGAAGAAATAATTTTGCAACAGGCAGATTTTCAACCTTTACGTATCGGAAAGCGCATATTAAGAACAGAAACAGCCGCACTGTCGACAATCGCGGCATTGCAAATGAGATGGGGAGATTTTTAAATCTATCTCATGATCAATACCTGCTGGATTAAGATAAGCAAATCAATTTAAACTTGTAACGGATAGCCTCAAAAATTTTTCTAACAATGAATTCAACTGCGGATTTTGTCGCCTGGTTTCGCTCCGTCGCCCCTTATATAAATACATTCAGAGGAAAAGTCTTTGTTATTGGCATAAGTGGTGAAATGGTCACAGATGATAATTTCGTCAGCTTTGTCCATGATATAAATTTACTGGCCAGTCTGGGAGTGAAGCTGGTATTGGTATATGGCGCACGTCCGCAAATACTTCAGCGGCTCAACGAGAATCAACTCGAAATAAAGTTCGCATTGGGTAATCACATTACCGACACCGCATCGCTACAGTGTGTCAAAGAAGCCATTGGACGCATTCATATTGAGATTGAAGCACAGTTATCCATGGGTTTACCGAATTCTCCGATGGCAAATGCAGCGATACATGTCGCCAGCGGCAATTTCGTCACCGCCTGCCCCTTTGGCATTATAAATGGCGTTGATTTTATGCATACCGGCAAAGTGCGCAAAATCAACGCCCACGCTATTCAACTTTGCCTGGATCAAGGTGATGTTGTTCTAATGCCGCCACTGGGATTCTCGCCTACCGGTGAAATTTTTAACCTGACTATGGAACATGTGGCAACTGAAGTCGCCATTGCGCTGAATGCTGAAAAACTTATTTTTCTGCTGGATTCATTGGATGACAACAGCACTTCGCCCAACAAACAGAAAATTCTTCCACGTGAATTAACCGTTGCACAAAGCAAATCACTGCTGAGGCAGCAAGTAGAAAATACTCCAGTTGGCCTTTCCGAAGAAATTCAAATATTGCTTTCTTGCGCGATAAAAGCCTGTGAAACCAAAATCTCTCGCACGCATCTGATCAGCCGCCATACAGATGGCGCCATTTTAAAGGAATTGTTTACGCATTACGGTTTTGGCTGCATGATTTCCCGTGAAACACTGGAATCGCTTCGAAAAGCCCAAATTGAAGATGTGGGCACCATTCTACAACTGATAGAACCCCTTGAGACTGAAGGCATATTGGTCAGAAGGAATCGCGAATTACTGGAAATCGAGATTGACCGCTTTATTGTATTTGAACATGACAACATGATTATCGGCTGCGCCGCGCTTTATCCTTTTTCTCAAGAGCGCGTCAGTGAATTAGCCTGTCTGGCTGTACACCCATCTTATCGTAACCAAGGCTATGGAAATCGATTATTGAAGACGATTGAAGATATTACCGTCTCCCAGGGCAATAACAAGCTATTTGTATTGACCACACATGCAACGCATTGGTTTATCGAACATGGCTTTACCGAAACCTCATTGGCCGAATTACCCAAACTCAAAAAAGATTTATATAATTACAAGCGCAAATCAAAAGTATTTATGAAAACACTCAAACTCTGATTTGGATACCGTGATATTTACTCGAGCGCTTTGATTCTTCATAATTATAACTTTTTATTCCAAGGCATCTTCTATGGCGAGAACTGTTAAATGCATCAAACTTGGGCACGAAGCTGAAGGACTGGATTTTAAGCCCTATCCAGGCGAACTGGGTCAACGAATTTTTGAACAGATTTCAAAACAAGCCTGGAATGAATGGATCGAGCTTCAGACCATGTTGATCAATGAAAACCGGCTAAATCTATCCGATAACAAAGCACGCCACTATCTTGCCGAACAAATGGAAGCACATTTTTTTGGTCAGGGCGCCGAGCAACCCGAAGGGTATGTATCACCCGAAAACTAAAATAATTTAAAAGTGCGTGTCCACTGAAGTCGAACTCAAACTACGGTTTTCGCCGCAGTTTTCTGCCAGCATAAAACAGCTGCAATTGTTGAAAGATTTCAGTATCAGCAAACCAGTCAGTCAAAAACTGTATAGCATTTATTTCGATTCATCAGATTTTATACTGCAGAAACAACGTATTGCGTTACGTGTGCGAAAAGCAGGCGGTTTATGGATTCAAACAATCAAAAGTGGCGGCACAATTCAAGACGGACTTCATCAGCATAACGAATGGGAATATCCAATTGCTGATGACAATCCCGATTTTTCACAAATACCTGATCAAGGCATAAAAAACTTCTTTGCTGACAGGAGACTTCGTCGTTCACTGCGCCCCATATTCATTACTGACTTTAATCGTATCACCCATTTACTCGAACCCGAACAGGGTTTTAGACTCGAGTTTTGCATTGATGAGGGAAAAATTGTGGCCAATCAACGCATACTACCGATCTGCGAAATAGAACTTGAATTAAAATCCGGGAACACGGCCCAATTGTTTCAGTTTGCTGAAATGTTACAAAGAAGCTGCGCTTTCCCATTGACCCGGGAAAATACCAACAAAGCCATGCGCGGATATGCACTCTTGGTTGGGCAATAATTTGTCTTGATGACTACAAGCACGAAGAATCTGGCACTCAAACCACAATTCTCCGTACTTGAAATTATTAGTTATCGCTCGCGCTATTTAATGACTGGATCTAGTTCACCTTTTGCATAGCGAGACGCCATATCGTCCAGTTGAATCGGTCTGATTTTGCTTGCTTGACCAGCACAACCAAAGGCTTCAAAACGCGCTTTACAAATATCTTTTGCTGCAACGGTCGCTTCCTTGAGGAATTTACGCGGATCAAAATTGCTTTTGTCCTGATTCATATGGCGACGAATCGCACCCGTCATTGCCAAGCGAATGTCCGTATCGATATTGACTTTACGCACACCATTCTTGATACCTTCCCGGATTTCTTCAACCGGAACCCCATAGGTTTCTTTCATCTCACCGCCATACTGCCGAATAATGTCCAGCCATTCCTGCGGCACTGAGCTGGAACCATGCATCACTAAATGCGTATTCGGTATACGTTGGTGAATTTCCCGAATACGGTCAATGGCCAGAATATCACCTGTCGGCTTGCGCGTAAATTTATAAGCACCATGCGATGTACCAATTGCGATCGCCAGAGCATCGACACCGGTTTTCTTAACAAAATCAGCCGCTTCTTCCGGATCGGTCAACAGTTGATCATGCGACAGCTTGCCTTCAGCGCCATGACCATCTTCAGCCTCACCCATGCCGGATTCCAGGGAACCCAGACAGCCCAATTCTCCTTCAACCGAAACACCTACCGAATGTGCGATACTCACGACTTCAGAGGTAACATTGACATTATATTCGTAAGATGAAGGTGTTTTAGCATCGGCTTCAAGAGATCCATCCATCATGACACTTGAAAAACCACTGCGGATCGCATTCACACAGACCGCTGGCGATGCGCCATGGTCCTGATGCATTACGATCGGAATATGTGGATACGCTTCTACAGCAGCCGCAATCAGATGACGCAAAAACGCTTCGCCTGCATATTTTCTAGCACCGGCTGAACCCTGCATGATCACCGGACTGTCGCATTCATCTGCCGCCTGCATAATGGCATGGATTTGCTCCAGATTGTTTACATTGAATGCTGGCAGACCATAATCGTTTTCTGCCGCATGATCCAAAAGTTGTCTTAATGATACAAGTGCCATTTATCTCTCCTTCATTAGATTTATCGAAATTTTGATTTTATAGAATGCCAAATATTCTCTGTATTTTTACGGACAATAAATCCGTCTTACGTGGACTTGAATGCCATTATGCATTTTCTGCTGCAATATCATCTTCTTTTTTTATACATTCGCCCACTCTGATAATTTTCATCGTATTGGTGCCACCTGCTTTCCCTATCGGCTCGCCTATCGTCATGACCATAATGTCCCCATTCCGTACAATCCCCCGATTAAGCAGTTCGTCCTCTGCACGTTCTAGAATAATTTCAGGATCATTGATCTCATGACCAAACTCGACAGGATAGACACCCCTGAACAGGGTGACCTTACGCCGAGTACTCTCGTTTGGACTTAGCGCCACTATCGGTACTTTTGAACTTCTACGCGACATAAGCAATGCTGTCTCACCACTTTGCGTTAGCGCAGCAATGGCACGAATTTGCAGCCCACTGGCAGTAAACATGGTTGCTCTGGCAATGGCTTCCTCGATGGAAGCGGGGTGATTAGTCGGTTGTCGCCGTCTATCTCCGGTAACCAGATATTCCTTTTCCGCTTCAAGGCAAACCCTTGCCATCGCCGCAACTGATTCTACAGGATATTCGCCTGCTGCTGATTCAGCCGATAGCATGACGGCATCTGTTCCGTCCAATACCGCATTGGCCACATCCGATACTTCTGCACGCGTCGGAATCGGACTGGTAATCATCGATTCCATCATTTGTGTTGCGGTCACGACCAGTTTGTTGTTGTTCCGTGCATTTCGAATCATTTTCTTTTGTAAAGCAGGCACTGCCGCATCGCCCACTTCAACCGCCAGATCCCCCCTTGCAACCATTATCGCATCGGACGCCTCCAGAATATCCTCCAATGCAAGAATCGCCTCTGTACGTTCAATTTTTGCCATGACAAGACTTTTTCCGCCTGCGGCCAGCATCATCTCACGCGCTTGCCTGATATCGTCACCTGATCGAACGAAAGAAACCGCCAAATAATCCGCATTCATTTCGGCTGCAATTTTAATATCTTCTATGTCCTTTGCAGTCAAAGCCGGGGCGCCCAATCCACCCCCTTTGCGATTGATTCCCTTATTATTCGACAATACACCACCTTGCTCTACAACACAGATGATCTCATTGTTTTTTACCATGGACACATTCAATACAATACGACCGTCATCCAGCATGAGTGTCGCACCCGGCTCTACATCATTGGGCAGCTCCTTGTAATCCAGACCCACTCTTTCCTGATTACCCAATTCACAGGTTGCATCGAGTATAAATGTGTCCCCGATTTCAAGCTTGATTTTGCCACCCTCAAATTTTCCAATACGTATTTTTGGACCTTGCAAATCGGCCAAAACACCGACAGTTTGTCCGAGCGAATGCGCAATTGATCGCGTCATCTCGGCATGGTGTAAATGCTGCTCACGCGTTCCATGTGAAAAATTAATCCGCACCACGTCCACCCCTGCGCGTATCATTCGCTCTAGTACACTCGGATTGGTACAACTTGCTGGGCCGAGTGTAGCGACAATTTTCGTTCGTCGGATCATTTCTATTTTGATAAAAGAAAATTATTTTGCACGCGCTTCAAGGATTTCAACCGCAGGCAGCTTTTTACCTTCCAGGAACTCGAGGAACGCACCGCCTGCCGTCGATATATACGATACCTTGTCGTATATATCATATTTCTGAATGGCTGCAATCGTATCGCCGCCACCGGCTAACGTGAATGCACTCGTTTCAGCAATTGCGCGCGCAATTTTTTCAGTACCCGCGCCAAATTGATCAAACTCAAACACACCTACTGGACCATTCCAAACCACTGTACCCGCTTTCATAATAATATCTGCAAGCTCCTGCGCGCTTTTAGGGCCGATATCAAAAATCATATCATCGTCTGCAACTGCATCAGCATCCTTTAATACAGCAGCTTCATTGGCATCAAATTTCTTACCCACTACTACATCGACAGCAATAGGAATGGATGCATTACGCTGATTCATTTTTTCAATGAGCGATTTTGCCGTTGGAACAAGATCGTCCTCACATAACGATTTACCGATATTTTTGCCAGTTGCTTTCAAGAAGGTATTGGCTATACCCCCCCCCACAACCAGTTGATCGACTTTTTCAGAAAGCGATTCCAGTACAGTCAGTTTTGTCGATACTTTTGACCCGCCAACAATCGCCACCATGGGTCTTGCAGGATCGTGCAATGCTTTTGTTAATGCCTCGAGCTCCTCAGTCAATAGTATGCCGGCACAGGCAACAGGGGCATATTGCGCTATTCCATAGGTTGACGCTTGTGCACGATGCGCCGTCCCAAAAGCATCCATAACAAAAATATCGCACAAACGCGCATATTTACGGGATGTTTCCTCCAAATTTTTCTTTTCGCCCTTATTGATGCGGCAGTTTTCCAAAACAACCAATTCCCCATCAGCCACATCAAAACCGCCATCCACCCAATCCTTGATCAATCGAACCGGACTGTTTAACCGGGCCGCAATATTATCTGCAACAGGCTTCAGCGAATTCTCTTCCGACCATTCCCCTTCTTCGGGGCGGCCCAAATGCGAGGTAACCATCACTTTTGCACCCGCGTTCAGGCAATGATTGATTGTAGCCATAGAGGCTGTAATACGCGCATCCGACGTTACCTTGCCATCCTTTACAGGCACATTCAGGTCGGAACGAATAAAAACACGCTTCCCCTTGAGATCAAGGTCAACAAGTTTGATAACAGACACGGTGAACTCCAGATTTGTCTTAAAATGAATAAAGGATAGCATGGGCTACCCTTTATATTAATTGATAAAAACTGATTCAAGTAGTTGCTGCCGATGACACTCTATAGTGTCCACTTCTCACATCAAGCCTATTTCTTTTAACTACTCAAATACAAAAAAACCATATTTTATTTTCCTGCAACGGTACGTACCATTTCCAGAACTTTGGTTGAATAACCCCATTCGTTATCGTACCAGGCAACGACTTTCACAAAACTGCCATCAAGCGCCATGCCGGCCTCTGCGTCAAATATTGACGTACAGCTTTCTCCGCGAAAATCCGTAGACACCACTTTCTGATCGGTATAACCAAGAACACCTTTCATTTCGCCTTCTGACGCGTCTTTCATCGCTTTACAAATCTCTTCATAAGAGACATCTTTGTTTAATTCAACGGTTAAATCGACTACAGAAACATCAGATGTAGGCACCCGAAACGCCATACCGGTTAATTTTTTATTCAATTCCGGAATAACAACGCCCACTGCTTTAGCCGCACCGGTTGTTGAAGGAATGATATTTTCCAATATACCGCGTCCACCGCGCCAATCTTTATTCGAAGGACCGTCAACTGTTTTTTGCGTTGCGGTAGCGGCATGCACAGTGGTCATCAGGCCGCGCTTAATACCGAACTTGTCGTTAAGTACTTTTGCAATGGGCGCTAAACAATTGGTGGTACAAGACGCATTGGATATGATTGCCTCGCCATTATAGGTTTTA
The DNA here is from genome assembly GCA_031316255.1 of Nitrosomonas sp. NCBI lineage: Bacteria > Pseudomonadati > Pseudomonadota > Betaproteobacteria > Nitrosomonadales > Nitrosomonadaceae > Nitrosomonas > Nitrosomonas sp. The sequence continues at coordinate 1,133,319 of JALDQW010000001.1, forward strand.
TCATTGACACCATAAACAAACATCCGCGTGTCATCCTTGGAAGGCGCCGACATAATTACTTTCTTGGCACCTGCTGTTAGGTGCTTTTCACAGGTTTCCTTGGTCAGGAAAAGACCGGTCGATTCGACAACCACATCCGCACCAACTTCATTCCATTTCAATTCGGCAGGATCTTTAACAGCTGTCAAACGAATACGTTTGCCATTTACGACTAATGTATTGTCTTCAATTGAAACATCTCCCTGGAAACGGCCATGTACCGAATCATGCTTCAACATATACGCAAGATAATCCGGTTCCAGCAAATCATTAATTGCGACCACCTCAATATCAGGAAAATTTTGAACCGCTGAGCGAAAAACCATACGCCCTATACGTCCAAACCCATTAATGCCTACCTTAATTGTCATACCAAAACTCCTTCAATAAAAATTCTGTAGTAGCAAGCGCCATCTGCGCCTTGCAGTTTCAAATACGGTTAAAGCACACTCTTGACAGTTTTAACCACGTTGGCAACTGTAAACCCGAAGTGCTCAAATAAAACATTTGCTGGCGCAGATTCACCGAATGTATCTATGCCGACAACAGCGCCCTCCAATCCAACATATTTGCGCCAATAGTCGCTCACACCTGCTTCAATCGCAACGCGTACAACACCCCTTGGCAAAACACTTTCCTTGTATGCGCGATCCTGGCGGTCAAATACACCGGTGCAAGGCATGGAGACCACTCTCGCTTGAATGCCTTCTTTGACTAATTCTGCTTGCGCCTGAATGGCCAGATCAACTTCGGATCCTGTTGCAATCAGTACTACTTGCGGCTTCCCATTTTCTGCTTCGGATAAGAGATAACCGCCTTTATCTATCAGCTTGATTGTAGCTGCATCACGTTTTTGGAATGGCAGGTTCTGGCGACTGAAAATCAGGGTCGACGGACCATCTGTTCGCTCAATAGAACGCGCCCAAGCTACGGTCGACTCAACCGTATCACACGGCCGCCAGACATCCATATTGGGAATCAAGCGTAATGTTGACGTTTGTTCAACCGGTTGATGTGTTGGTCCATCTTCTCCCAGACCGATGGAATCATGTGTAAACACAAACAGATTGCGAATTTTCATCAACGCAGCCATGCGTAATGCATTACGCGCATACTCCGAAAACATCAGAAAGGTAGCGCCATATGGAATCAGGCCGCCGTGCAAAGACATACCGTTCATCATGGCACTCATACCGAATTCCCGAACGCCGTAATACACATAATTACCACCTGTTTCGCGACTCACACCTTTGGAACCCGACCATAGTGTCAAATTCGAACCGGCCAGATCCGCAGACCCTCCAATCAACTCTGGTAAAATGGGCGCCAATCCTTCAATGGCGTTTTGAGAAGCTTTACGGCTTGCTATTGTTTCTGCTTTGCCATTGACTTCGCTAATGACTGCTTCGACATGACTTGCCCAACTAGCAGGCAAGTCACCCGCCATCCGTCGTTTAAACTCAGCCGCTTCCGATGGATACTTGTTTGCATATTCAGCAAATTTTTCATTCCATTCACCTTCCAGTTGTTTACCTTTATCACGGGCATCCCAAGCACTGTAGACTTCATCTGGAATCTCAAATGGCGCATAATGCCAGCCGATATGTGGCCGTGTCGCAGCAATTTCGGCATCGCCCAAGGCCGCACCATGCACAGCATGTGTATTTGCCAAATTTGGAGAACCTAAACCGATAACTGTTTTGCAGCATATCATGCTGGGCTTGTCATTAACTCGCTTAGCCTCTTCAATAGCAGCTTCAATGGCAACAGGATCGTGTCCGTTCACATTGGGCACAACATGCCAGCCATATGACTCAAACCGCTTGGGCGTATCATCGGTAAACCAGCCTTCGACATGCCCATCGATTGAGATACCGTTATCATCATAAAAACAAATCAACTTTCCTAAACCCAAAGTACCCGCAAGAGAACATGCTTCGTGGGAAATGCCTTCCATAAGACAACCATCACCCAGAAAAACATAGGTATGATGATTAACAATATCGAATCCCGGACGATTAAATTCTGCAGCCAACACTTTTTCAGCAACAGCCATACCTACTGCGTTGGTAATACCTTGACCCAATGGCCCTGTTGTTGTTTCAACTCCAGGTGTATAACCATATTCAGGATGTCCTGGCGTTTTAGAGTGAAATTGACGGAATTTTTTGATCTCTTCCATTGGCAAATCGTAGCCCGTCAAATGTAATAGCGCATAGATCAGCATTGATCCGTGACCATTTGATAACACAAAGCGATCCCGATCAGACCAGTTGGGATTGTCAGGATTATGCCGGAGATGATGTATCCATAATACCTCAGCGATTTCAGCCATGCCCATTGGCATGCCTGGATGACCGGAATTGGCCTTTTGCACGGCATCCATGGCCAGCGCCCTTACCGCACTGGTCAGATTCTTAAATACCGGCTCATTAAAATCTTTGAATGTATCCATTGATACTTACTCCCTTATTCCTTTTATTTATAATTATTAATAGTATATTCAATCCAAACGCTCGGTTTTCTTTCTTGAACAACCTTATGCAGGCATTATCGCTTAAGATGACGCACGAGACAATATCAAAAAGTTTCACTGAGTGAATAAAGCAATGCATCATTTTTCTGAAAACCAGTACCCTGTTCGTTTTTTTTCTAGGATTGTTTCCAGGTATTTATTTTAAATAAAAATAGCATGCCATTTTTTGCCCCCTATACCGAACTTAAAATAGCAGCCGGAGGATTTTTCACGCAAAAACCTAATTTACACAAAATGCTATATTTCAAATGGGCAATGAAATTCCATCACAGCATTGGAGATTTTTTATCCATCTAAATATCTAAATTGGGACTCAGCAGAAATCTTATTTTTTTTCGGACGATTTTCGTGGTGAAGTAAGAACTGTCAACAAAACCCCTAATCCGAAGAATATCAGCAAGACAACACTTAAAGGCAGCTCCAATGACAGATCATGATAGTAATATAAGGATATCTTATCTGAATTAATCACAGAAAAACAAACCAAAACAACAAACAGGATTAAACGCAGCAGCCATGTTATTAGTTGCATAATAGACCAAACTCGCACATTTCAAGAAAGTTACAATTTAATAGAAATTAATTACTACGTATGCCATGTTTCAGCAAACGGGCAACAAATAAAAAACAACTATTTACGATTAATCACCCGTTTCGCTAGCATTAAAACAAAGAGTACATCAACTCTTATAGTCTACTCGCTCTCTCATTTCTTTACCCGCCTTAAAATGTGGAACGTATTTCGCTGGAACATGCACCTTGTCACCTGATTTGGGATTCCGGCCAATTCGCGGCGGCCTATAATTCAAATCGAAGCTACCAAATCCACGAATTTCAATTCGTTGACCATCAGCCAAACTCTTTGCCATTGCATCAATGATCATTTTGACGGAAAGCTCGGCATCCTTTGCTACAAGCTGCGGGAAACGTGCCGCAAGCCGGGAAATCAGTTCAGATTTCGTCATGAATATTCCTTATTGCTCTGTATTTTTACTATCCATTTTAGCTTTAAGCAGCGCGCCTAGACTTGTAGTTCCTGCATTTGCCGGCGCCTTAATTTTCTGCATTGCACTGGTTTCATCTGATTTATCTTTCGCCTTGATTGACAGATTAATCGCACGATTCTTGCGATCCACATTGACGATCATGGTTTCGACTTTCTCACCCTCTTTCAAGTGAGCACGGATATCTTCGACTCGGTCACGAGATATTTCAGATGCACGCAGATAACCGTCAATTTCATTAGTCAATGAAATCACCGCACCCTTTGCGTCTATGGATTTCACTGTTCCTTCAACTATGCTGTTTTTGTCATGCTCGGCAACAAAACTGTTAAAGGGATCGTCTTCCAGTTGCTTGATACCTAATGAAATACGTTCGCGCTCGACATCAATGGAAAGAATAACCGCCTCAACTTCGTCACCTTTTTTATAATTGCAAACCGCTTCTTCACCGGGTTGATTCCACGACAAATCCGACAAATGCACCAAACCATCAATATTACCTGGCAATCCGATGAAAACACCAAAATCAGTAATCGATTTAATCTGGCCTTTAACTTTATCGCCTTTTTCACGATTCATAGCAAATTCTTCCCATGGGTTAACCTGACATTGTTTCATGCCCAGGGAAATACGACGACGCTCCTCATCAATCTCAAGTATCATCACTTCAACTTCATCACCCAACTGAACAACTTTGGATGGATAAACGTTTTTATTGGTCCAATCCATTTCGGAAACATGCACAAGTCCTTCGATACCCTGTTCAATTTCTATAAAAGCACCGTAATCGGTCAGGTTTGTCACTTTACCAAACAAACGCGTGCGCGGCGGATAACGGCGTGACAATCCTACCCATGGATCTTCGGTCAATTGCTTCATACCGAGCGAAACACGATTTTTTTCCTGATCAAACTTGAGCACTTTTGCGGTCACTTCATCACCGATATTAACAACTTCGGACGGATGCTTAACACGCCGCCAGGCCAGATCTGTTATATGCAACAAACCGTCAATACCGCCCAAATCAACAAATGCGCCATAATCGGTTATATTCTTAACAATGCCATGCACAACTGAGCCTTCCTCAAGACTTGCCAACAGTGATTCACGATCCGCGCCCTGGGTTTCTTCAAGTACAGCACGACGCGAAACGACCACATTGTTCCGTTTGCGATCAAGTTTAATAACCTTGAATTCCATTTCCTTATTTTCATACGGCGTCGTGTCTTTTACAGGCCGTATATCAACCAGTGAGCCGGGTAAAAAAGCACGAATACCATTGATCATGGCCGTCAAACCACCTTTTACTTTACCATTGACCATACCCGTAACAATTTTGCCGCTTTCCATCGCTTCTTCGAGTTCATGCCATGCAGTCAAACGTTTTGCTTTGTCACGGGATAACCGCGTTTCTCCATATCCATCTTCTAACGTTTCTATGGCAACACTGACAAAATCTCCAGGTTTTACTTCAATTTCACCTTTATCGTTCTTAAATTCCTCAACGGGAATGAAGCTTTCCGATTTCAAACCTGCATTAACGATAACAATATTGTAGTCAACACGCACGACTTCAGCGGTGATAACTTCTCCAGCGCGCATTTCCTGGCGCGCAAGGCTCTCTTCAAACAGCTGGGCAAAACTTTCTGGGGAATTAGTTACGGTGGAAGCAGTAGTCATTATAAAAAATACCTGAAATTTTTCTTCTTTTACAAGAAGAATGGGTTGGTTAAAAAATTGTTTGAAAACAAGCCTTTTTCTACTTCATGAAACAGGCCTCAGATTTTCAAACCCGCTTGCTTGAACAGCATTCTCGATACCATTCAAGCACGTAATTTTGCGCTTGCAAAATAGAAAGCGAGGTTGTATCGAGCAACCTCGCATCTGAATTTTGCTGCAAAGGTGCAACGCTACGATTGCTATCCCTTTCATCACGTTTTTGGACATCCCTTTGCAATTCGTCAATATTAGCATTTATTCCTTTCTCTATCAACTGCTTATACCGTCTTTGCGCACGTATCTCAACACTTGCAGTAAGAAAAACCTTCAATAACGCATCTGGAAATATCACTGCCCCCATATCCCGGCCATCTGTCACCAATCCGGGCAGCTGTCGAAAAGCGCGCTGGCGCATAAGCAATGATGCTCTAACTCTTGGATATGAAGCAAGTTTTGAAGCCATAATGCCGCATTCCTCAGTACGTATCTTGTCGGTAACCAAAATGTTTTCGAGGAAAACCTGTTCGTTATCAAAATAAACTTCCAGTTCTGCGGCAATCTTTGCCAGTTTGTTTTCGTCAGTAATATCGATCCCCGCTTGCAACGCCTTTAATGCAACCAAACGATACAATGCACCGCTATCCAGATAATGAAATCCAAGTTTTTTTGCCACTAACTGTGCAATCGTACCTTTCCCAGATGCCGAAGGACCATCGATTGTAATAACTGGAATACTGTTTTTTTCCATAAATCCAATTTATCCCTTAGGACTGGATAATCCGTTTAAATTGATCAAAATAATCAGGAAATGTTTTGGACACACATTCCGGTTCATTGATACGCACCGGCGCCCCAAATGCTGCCAGGGAAAAACACATCGCCATACGATGATCATCGTACGTATCAATTGCGACACCCGATGTCAGGCCATTTTCAGGTGGCGTGATCCGCAAATAATCCGCGCCTTCTTCAATATGTGCACCTAACTTTCGAAGCTCGATAGACATTGCAGCAAGCCTGTCCGTTTCTTTCAAACGCCAACTCGCTATATTTCTAAGAACGGTAACGCCGTTTGCAAACAATGCGGTCACGGCAAGCGTCATTGCCGCGTCCGGTATATGATTACAGTCCAAGTCGATCGCTTTCAGTGACTGGCAAAATGTTTCAAAGTGCGGGCAAGCAGACTCGATCCAGTTCTCGCCCATTTTGATATGCCCCCCCATTTTTTCCAGCGCATCAGCAAAGCGCACATCACCTTGTATACTTTCTCTACCTACACCTTGTACCCGCACTGGACCGCCGCCAATAACTCCAGCGGCAAGAAAATACGATGCCGAAGAAGCATCACCCTCGACCATAATGTCGCCGGGACTTCGATAGGATTGATGCGCTGGCAACGTAAATTTTTGCCACGACTCATGCTCAACAATTACCCCGAACTTTCTCATTTGCGCAATCGTCAATGCGATATAGGGTTGTGAAATTAATGTACCCGAAACTTCGATAACCGATTTTTTCCCGGTAATCGGAAGCGCCATTAACAACCCGGTTAAGAATTGACTTGATACATCGCCTTTGACGACAAGATGTATATTTTCATGATGAATTGAAGCTGGATTTATTTCCAGCGGCGGATAGCCCTGCTGCCCCAGATAATTGATATGCGAGCCAATTTGGCGTAACGCGTCTATCAAATCGCCTATAGGCCGCTCGTGCATTCGTGCAACGCCAGACATCCGATAGCGCCCCCCCATGAGTGACAGCACTGCAACCAGCGGACGAAAAGCGGTACCCGCATTTCCTAGAAACAGATCTGCTTCTTTTACTTTAAACTGACCTGCAGCACCGTTAACCTGATAGCTGTTTTCACCTGTCGGAGTAATACCAACACCGAGTGTCGCCAGCGCTTTCAGCATATAGCCCGTGTCATCCGAAGCAAGCAAATCATGGACATGCGTAGCACCTTCTGCCAAAGCGGCGAGCAGCAATATACGATTGGAAATACTTTTAGATCCAGGTAACTGAATTGTACCCTGCGTTTTTTTGACTGCTGGCAAGTCAAGCCATTTCATGGTATTTCATAAGTTTGGAAATTGGACAATAGCCATACGATATGCACGAAAAGCGAATTTCGTGTTAAAGATCAGCAGGTAGAAGTAGAGGAAATAATTTCCGCTGATTTATTTTTCTTTAACCGACAGCTGCTAAGTTCCTCTGAGTTGCGTAATAAAAAATTTATAAATCTGTTCTGTTTAAGGTAATCTATTATATATTGATCTATTTTTCTATTTAAGAAAACGTTATTATTTTAGCATCGGTCTGCTAATCATGATTGCGCGAAATAAGTACCCATAAAACAAAAAATTGCAGACAAAGCAGACCATAGCACCGTAACATCATTATATTTAAAGAGGATTATCATGTTTTACATGGAAGATGAAGAAATTGCTTTAATGTTTGCTCTACTGATTATTCCAGTCATCATCTGGTTACAGATTTGGGTAAAAAAACGTCGGGAAAGTCGCAAAAATGAGCTCGGTGACGAAGAATTTGAAACTACAGGACGCGCATTTCTGTCCATTTTAGTTGAAGGCACAGCTGTTATTGGCGGACTGATCATGATCATTGTTTCATCAGGGGTCGTGATTAAATATATCATCAACTTTTATGCCTAGCATTTATAGGATTAGAGCCCGATAGCCGGATGAAAGCAATTATTCAATATCGGGTTCATTCAGGATAGATAAAAACCATTAGAAATCCTGAGAGCGTCCTCTCATGTTACATTTGTTTTTTTATTCGTTGACTTCTTGGTAGTCTGTTTTTTTTGTTTGGGATTCATCCGCCGATTCCTTTTTGGATTTTCTCTGTTCGAACTCAAATCCAATTTTGCCATCCTCATTTCTTACCAGATACGCCGAGAAGGGTCTGCCTTTTTTAGAAATGAATTTTGTAAGCAAATCTGTTCTTCCTGTTTCAAGTAACTTAGAAACCTGTTCCGGTTCAATCGGTCTTTCCAGAATGATTTTTCCCATTTTAAAACTACATGTACGCGAAGCACCCACTGATTTTTCACAGGTATAACTCATACCATGCTCATATACAGCGTGCTGACACACAGGACACTTACCCAAAGGTGTCTGATTTGAGAAATCAACGGGAGCTTGGTCTTCTTCATCATTACCAAAATCAAATTTCAGCTCAAAATCGTCTGAGAGTTTGATATTGGCGTTAAATAACCGCCCCATTTTACTGCGAAAACCTTGCAGCGGACCGACTTCTCTTTGCGTAATCAGTGTCTCCATTTCCTCAATTTCAAACTGACGCCCGGCAAGTATTTTCCATACCGCAAAATCACATTGCTGACACTTAAATTTTTTGTACGTTTCATGCACAACACCACCGCATTTAGGACAAGGTGACTTCAGCGTAGCAAAGTCGCCCTCTATCGTTTCGCCACGATGACTTTTTGCCTGCTCAACAATATGCTGCGTCATTTCTGCAATTTTTTCCATAAACGCGCTGCGTTTCAGTTCGCCTTTTTCAATTTGACGCAACTGAAACTCCCAATTACCCGTCAATTCCGGCGAAATCAATTCCGGAATCTTCAATCCGCGCAACAATGTAATCAATGAAAAGGCCTTTGCAGTAGGCTGCAGTTCGCGCCCCATTCTTAACAGATAATTTTCCGAAACCAGGCCCTCTATAATGGCTGCACGCGTAGCAGGCGTTCCCAACCCTTTTGCGCTCATCGCAGCGCGCAATTCCTCATCTTCCACCAGCTTACCGGCACCTTCCATAGCTGACAACAGAGTTGCTTCATTGAATCGAGCAGGGGGACGCGTTTGATTGGCAATGATTTTAACCGCCGTGGTTGCCACAGGTTTGCCAGATTCTACCGCAATCAGTGAAGCGCCATCTTCAGCACTGTGATGTGACGCTTTGCCATACACTATCTGCCATCCGGGATTAACCATTACCTTCCCTTCCGTTTTAAAAGGCTCATTCTCTACTCGGGTTATCCGTGTCGTGATCAAAAATTCTGCCGCAGGATAAAAAATGGCTATAAAACGCTTGGTTACCAAGTCATAAAGTTTGAATTCAGCCTCATTTAATTTCTTGGGGTTGAGCAAGGTTGGAATGATAGCAAAATGATCAGAAATCTTGGCATTATTAAAAATGCGTTTATTGGGCTTGACCCAATCAGACACCAATGCCTTTTTGGCAAACTCACCATATGCAGTACCTTCAAGATTATGCAAGGTGCTCTTCACCGTATCGATATAGTCTTCCGGCAAGGCGCGTGAATCAGTACGCGGGTAGGTCAATACCTTATGTCTTTCATATAAAGCCTGCGCCAATCCTAGCGTTACTTTAGCCGAAAAACCAAATCGACTGTTGGCATCACGCTGCAAACTGGTCAAATCATATAGAAGTGGACAAGTTTCTTTGGAAGGCTTGCTTTCTTCAGTAACAACACCGGATTTTCCCGTACATTTAAGCCGTATGGTTTCGGCTTTCTCTTTATCCCAAATTCGGTCGGACTTAAGCTCGGCGTTTATTTTGTCTTTTTTAAACGACTCATCGAACCACTTACCACAATAGCTGCCATTCCCGGTGGAAAATTCGCCCTGCACTTCCCAATAATCTTTGGGCTTAAATTTCTTTATTTTTTCTTCGCGCTCGACAAGAATCGCCAACGTCGGCGTCTGCACCCGCCCAACAGTTGTTTTATGAAAACCGCCTTCCTGGGAATTAAACGCAGTCATGGCTCGCGTACCGTTAATCCCAACCAACCAGTCCGATTCCGATCGACTTACAGCGGCCTCTGCCAGCGATTGAACTTCCGAATTATCCAGGAGCTTCTTAAATCCCTCTCGAATCGCATCAGGCGTCATGGATTGCAACCAAAGGCGCTTGATCGCCTTATTAACACCCGCATGCCGGATAATATAGTTAAAAATTAATTCGCCCTCACGTCCCGCATCACATGCATTGACAATGGTGTCAACATCCTTGCGCTTGATCAATTTGGTTAACAACTTCAGACGTGTTGCTGTTTTCTCGATTGGATGTAAATCAAATCGCGGTGGAATGACCGGAAGGTTTGCAAAACTCCACTTTCCACGCTTAACTTCATACTCTTCTGGCACAGCAAGTTCGAGCAAATGACCAATTGCCGATGAAACAATATACGCATCATTTTCAAAATAATCCGTATGTTTTGTGAAATTACCCAATGCGCGGGTAATATCCGATGCAACCGAAGGTTTCTCGGCAATTATCAATGACTTGCTCATGACTTTTCTCCAAATAAGCGAGAATCGGTCATATTTCTAATCATTATGACGACAATTTCTGATTTGAAAAATTTCGCGGGTAGAATCGACTCATTTCCCGATGTAATTTTTAGCACATTCATTCTGGAAAAATAATTTCAAATGAAATGACAACAGACATACAGGCAAATACTAATGCCTATAGTGCGAATCACTTACAATTAATAATTTCTCCAGAACCGCATCATCGGAAAGTTGGTTCTGTATCCAGAGTTCTGTTAGCACGATTAGTTTGATTTTATCCAAGCTGGAAGACACCTCATCCATCGCAATCACGCGGTCAATCAATAATTCTCTTTGCAAAGGGTTAATAATCTTTGCTTGCTCAAGGAAGTGAATAAAACCGCGTCCTTCCGTATCAATTTTCTCCATCTCAAACGCGCTAAAGCATCTAAACGAGCCATTATCTGCAAATGCAGCTGGATAGTTGCCAGTATCTTGACGCGCCAACTCAGATAACCAATCCAACGCCTGATGTATTTCTTCATCATCAAAACCAGCCAATGCCAGTTTTCGGGTAAGCGTTTCTGAGTCAGGATAACTCCCTGAGTCAAAATAATTTTCAAATAAATAATAAAGTATGTCAAACATCATAAAGCTCTAAAATATATCAATATACTTACAGCATAAGCTGATTAATCACTGGGCTTCAGACTAAATCAAATCAGCCATGTACACTGTAACAAAAAGACTCAGCATTTTATTCTTTTTTACTGTTTTATTTCGTAATTCTCTGATAGCAACCACCCGGCAGACTGGCAACATAACCATCAAGTTCAAGCGTTAATAGCATGGCTGATACAGACTCAACCGTCAAGCCACTACGCATACATAACGTATCCACATCGACAACATCATAACCCAAATACTTGAGCAGCAAAGTATTTTCATTTGACAGCTCAAAACCACCCGGCTCAATCATGCTTTGTTTATTTTGAGTGACAGGATAATTCAATTCATCAAGAATATCCTGAGTACTTTCAACCAGTTTCGCACCTTCCTTGATGAGTGCATGACACCCTTTTGATAATGGAGAATGAATAGAACCCGGTATAGCCAGAACCTCGCGTCCTTGTTCCAACGCTTGTCTGGCTGTAATTAAAGAACCGCTGCGCAATGCAGCTTCAACGACCAAACAACCCCGACTCATGCCACTGATAATTCTGTTTCTTCTAGGAAAATTTCTACCAATGGCCGGTGTGCCCAATGGCAACTCTGAGATCAGCGCGCCGTCTTGCGCCAATTTATGCGCTAATGAATGATTTTTTGCCGGATATACGATATCCAACCCGGTGCCCACAACAGCAATACTTGATGCGTTTCCTTGCAATCCGCCACGATGTGCGGCAGTGTCTATGCCAAGCGCCATGCCGCTGATGATGCAAATCCCGGCATTACTGATTGATCCTGCAAACGCTTCCGCATTGGACAACCCTTGCGGCGTTGCATTGCGACTACCCACCACCGCGAGCGCCGGATTATTCAGAAGCTCACGCCTGCCCTTGAAATAAAGCAAAGGGGGCGGATCCGCAATATTAAGCAACTGGGACGGATAGTCATTATCCGCAAAAGTAATAACCGAATTGGCAGAATCTTTAAGCCAGTCCAGTGTACAAGCTACTCTTTTTGAATCAGCGCCATTTTTAATAAATTTGGCAACCGATCTTTTGACAACGCGCTCAAGTGCGGCTTCAGGCGCCGCTAAAACTGCTGTTGGCGTCCCAAATGCAACCAATAATCGCCGGATGGATTCATCACCTACACCTTTGATAAGACAGAGTTTCAACCATGACTCGATATCGGTTTCATGTTTCATGTTTTTGTTTTGAGAACGCTCTACTCCGCCAGAATATCTAAGATTGGAGTATTCCCGCAACAAACATTTGCTGTCAAGCCAAACCGAGGCCCATTTTCATCGACTACTTCAGCTCATGGATTCTTCACTGCATCCAGAATTTTGATTGTAGCGGTACTGTTAACAACAAGCGCATAGGACACATGATCAAACACCCTAAATACAAAAACCAGGCCAGTACGTTCTTCAGGCAACTCAATCATTTTTCCATCGGGCATGCGAGTTTGGCTTCTACGATAAACCGCAAGAACATGGCCCATTTCCAAACCATTCTGCATACCTCTATTCAACGTAATAATAGAACCTTTGCCAATTTCTGTAACGCCGCCATAAACAGAAATTATCCGTCCGGTAATAAACACCTCTGGAGCATGCGGTGCATAATTGTTGAAGACAATTCCGGGTGCGGGTACAAGGCGATCGCCTTTTAAAATCTCTTGCGTGGAATGTGTAATCACTGCTGTGCTAATCTCATCAAAAACTTTAACACTGGCATTGCCCAAATACTCAGCCTCATAACCGATTACCTGATTATTCTGATCAGGATCCCTCAATGGTTTGCCAGTTCGAAAAATTTGCCAGGCTTTGCCCAAATCATACGGCATGTTGCCGATGTAGACTGTGTTTCCCGCACTCAAAACAACTCGATTGTCGCTCGTTCCCAGTAAATAGGGCGCCTGCACAAGACCGTCTTGTTCCACAACCATCGGCTGGCTGAGAAATGGCTCTATAACAGATGCGGGAATACTTGGAATAGCTCTTGATTTTACCTGCTCAATACGTATTTGCGGCGATAATTTGACGGTCCTCTGATCACCTTCGCCTTTTATAAGCCGCAGGCGGTTACCTTTCAGTGTTTTTTCCAGAGCAATAATATCGCCCGGAAAAATACTATGCGGATTTTTCAATTGATCGCGATTTAGTCCCCAAATTTCAGGCCAGCGCCATGGTTCTCTCAGAAATCGTGCCGCAATCCCCCACAACGTGTCGCCTTGTACAACTTCATATCGATCAGGAATATCACTTTTTAATAGACCATGATCAACAGCTTTGACAGACAAAGCGGAAAAAAGGCTTAAACACAGGATTATCGATATAATTAGCTTACGCATGAAATGACCTCGGCGACAGAAAATAGTTTTAGTGAGCGCAGAATTACTCACCAATGATACGGTCTATATCGTCTGTTCGATTTGATAAAATAGATAATTTTTTTATGGCTATTCTAAAAATTTTACAATACCCTGATGAAAGGCTTCATATCAAAGCAGCGCCGGTTGCTCATGTGAATGACAAAACGCGCACGCTGATTCAGGACATGGCTGAAACAATGTATGCGGCACCAGGCATTGGCCTGGCCGCCACACAAATTGATGTACATGAACGCATTATTATTATTGATATCTCTGAAACACACGATCAACTGTATGTTCTTATTAATCCAGAAATCATTTCACGCGACGGATCATTTGATTACGAAGAAGGCTGTTTATCCGTTCCCGGAATATTTGGCAAAATAAAACGCGCTGAATCAATAACGGTTAAAGCACTGGATACTGATGGCAAACCCTTTACACTTGACGCAAAGGGATTGTTGGCTGTGTGCATTCAACATGAGATGGATCACCTTGAAGGCAAGGTTTTTGTAGAATACTGGTCCAAATTTAAACAATCCCGGGTTTTGGCAAAATTAAAGAAGCAACAACGCGGAGCAATGTAGTGTCCTGTATTATTCTTTCTGACTTTTTCCAACATTGCGTGCCATTTAAGACTGAAAAACAATCAGCATCATGAAAATAATTTTTGCGGGAACACCGGTTTTTGCAGCAACAGCACTGGATGCGCTGATCGCTGCGGGTCATGAAATTGCACTGGTACTCACTCAACCGGACCGACCAGCGGGCAGAGGAATGAAAAAGGTCGCCAGTGCGGTCAAACAACTGGCTGAAAAACATAAACTGCCTTTAATACAACCACAATCTCTGAAAGACCCGGAAATGCATCAGCAATTGCGTGCTGTCAGTGCTGATGTCATGGTCGTAGCTGCTTATGGTTTGATATTACCCGATGTCGTGTTACCAATACCCCGTCATGGATGCTTAAACATTCATGCATCCCTGCTACCCCGTTGGCGCGGCGCGGCGCCGATCCAAAGAGCGATTCTCGCCGGTGACAAAGAAACGGGTATCACCATTATGCAAATGAATGCGGGGCTTGATACGGGCGGCATGTTATTTAAAGAAAGCATGGCTATTTCACATGATGAAACAACACATACGTTGCATGACAAATTATGCAAACTTGGAGCAGATGCCATTATCAACGCTTTGAAGTTACTCGAGCGCGACAAACTCACTCCGACACAGCAGGATGAATCCCAGGCCTGCTATGCTGCCAAAATCAAAAAAAACGAAGCACAAATAGACTGGCAGCAGCCCGCAGAAGAAATTGAACGTAAAATTCGCGCCTTTAATCCGTCACCAGGCGCTTATACGCGCTTTCAAGGCGTTAACATCAAAATTTGGCAGGCAAAAATGATACCAGGGGATTCCTGCCAAACGGGAAAAATTATTGCAATCGCGCATGACGGGATTTTTGTTGCTTGCGGTCAAGGCCAACTCCGACTTGAGATCATCCAAAGACCTGGCGGAAAACGATTGCATGCAAATGAATTCCTGACCGGATTTAATCTGCATGCCGGGGATTATTTTGACACCCCTGATGATTTAGCTGTAATACATGATTAATACACAGCTAATCGCTGTTTCTGTTATAAGCAAGGTTTTAGCCGGATCCAGCCTGACAGACACACTCCACCAATGCTGGCATAAACATCCAACGCTTTCAAGTCAGCAAAAAGGCGCCATTCAAGACTTCAGTTATGGTGTGCTACGGTTTTACGGGCAGCTCTCCGGAATTTTGACCATTTTGCTGAGCAAACCGCTACAAGACAAAAAAATATACTACCTGTTACTGATAAGTCTGTATCAATTGCTTTATAGCAAATTGCCGGTATACACAGTCGTCAACCAGGCCGTTTCCGCTTCGAGAACACTGGCCGGCAACAAAAAAATGCAGGGACTGGTGAATGCAGTGCTGCGTAATTTTTTACGGCAAAAAGAAACGCTGTTGATAAAAGCGGCAGAAAATGAAGTTGGTTTTTACTCTCATCCGCAATGGTGGATAAACAAGCTGCGTGCGCAGTATCCGCAAAACTTTCAAACTATCCTGAATGCAAATAATAAACACCCTCCCATGGTTTTGCGCGTCAATCAACGTAAAATCAGTGTAACAGCCTATCAACAGCTGCTCACGGATAACAATATGGATTCACAATTGGTATGGTCGCATGCTTTACTTCTAAAAAAACCCGTTGGGGTTGAAAAATTACCGGGATTTCATGAAGGGCTGGTATCAGTACAAGATGCGGGTGCTCAGCTTGCAGCACCTTTACTTGATGTACGTCCCGGCATGCGCGTGCTGGATGCGTGCGCCGCACCGGGTGGCAAAAGTACTCACTTATTGGAAATTGCAGACATACTATTAACTATACTGGACAATGATAAAACCAGGCTCATCCAGGTTGAGCAAAATCTTGAGCGTCTGCAAATGCATGCGCACCGTATCGTTTGCGCAGACGCAGCCAATCCCAGTTCATGGTGGGATGGAAAATTATTCGATCGCATTCTGGCTGACGTGCCCTGCTCCGCTTCAGGCGTGGTATGCCGGCACCCTGATATCAAGTGGTTACGGCGCGAAAGCGACCTGCAGAAATTCGCCATTCAGCAACAAACAATTCTCAATGCCGTATGGCAAATGTTGGCAAGAAATGGTAAGTTGCTTTATGTTACCTGCTCAGTGTTTATAGAAGAGAATAAATTGCAGATAGATCAATTTCTAAAACAACATTCCGATGCACGAATTGAGCCACATTCGCAATCAATTTTACTCGATGGACAACTGCTACCGGACAGTCAACACGATGGTTTTTTTTATACGCTTTTGCACAAACTTTAAACTGTCATGAAACGGCCCAGATTATTAAAATTGGCTTTCATTATTATGTTTTCGGCAGCATGTTCATGTATTACAAACACGTTTGCCAACGGCAGCATTCAGGTTAAATCGTTTAAACTGACCGCAGTGGACAATGGCTACACCGTCAGTATCGACTCCGAAATTGAATTGAACCCGACACTGGTACAGGCTTTGGAAAAAGGCGTTGTACTGTACTTTGTAAATAAATTCACTCTCGTTGAGCCACGCTGGTACTGGCTAGACAAAGAAATCGCCCGGATTAAAACACGAACCGGTTTAAGATACCATGCTCTCACACGGCAATATCGCCTCACTGACAGAACGTCTTCAAGTAACTATTCCTCACTCAAAGATGCGCTAATGGCCTTGCAGCGCCTACGGGATCACCCCTTAACAATAAAACATGAACTAAAACCCAATGTTCACTACAATGCAATATTGAGATTATGGCTTGATTTGACACGTATGCCCAAACCCTTTCAAGTTGAGGCACTCGGCTCAAGTGCATGGAATTTGAGCTCCGACAGACTAGAGTGGCGTATGACACTGCCCTCATCAGAACAACCGTTTCAACTTTTTGACGATCAATGAAATATGTTCTGATCATCGGCGCAGGATTGGGAGCAATCATGCTGTTTTTGTTGGCAACAGCCGGCGCCAACACCGACTTCTTTGAACGCCGCTACCAGTTACTACTGATAATTAATATCGTCTTCGTATTACTATTTATAGTCGTTGTCGGATATCTGTTATGGCGGTTTAGACGGCGACTTAAATCCGGCGTATTTGGCTCAAGATTAGCGTTACGGTTATTAGTCATTTTCTCATTAATGGCCATTTTACCCGGCGTGCTCGTCTATACGGTTTCAGTGCAATTTCTCGAAAAAAGTATTGAATCCTGGTTTGATGTCAAAGTAGACCGGGCTCTCGAAAGTGGTTTAAACCTGGGTCAAACAATGCTGGAAAATTCATTGGAAGAATTGCAAAAAAAAGCGAAAGTAGCCGCACTGACATTATCAGAGCCATCAATCTCTCCCGTAACTTCATTGAATGAATTACTATTGCAGTCACAGATAGAAGAAGCCACTTTATTTAATCGTGATGGTAAGGTTATTGCTTTCTCAAGTGAAAACAGTCTGGCATTATTTCCTGAAGTACCCACGGGTATTGTAATGCGCCATATCAGAACACAAAAAGCGTATAGCGCCATTGAACCGGTCGACGACAAAGGATTGTATCTGCGTGTACTGGCGCCGGTAAATGTGTTAAGTTTGGATGACGACATTCGTATTCTCCAGTTATTGCAACCGGTACCTGAACATTTGGCACAGAATGCAGAAAAAGTGCAAGAAGGTTATTGGGATTACCAAGAGCTCTCGCTCTCGCGCCAAGGCCTGACCCGCCTCTATAGCGTGACTCTGACCCTGGCCTTATTGCTATCTCTTTTTTCAGCATTGGCTACCGCCTCTCTATTGAGTGAAAACTTAAGTTCACCGCTGGGTATGCTGGCTGAAGGCACAAAAGCCGTCGCACAAGGGGATTATAGCCGCCGCCACTTGGTACAAAGCCGTGATGAACTGGGCATTCTGACCGAATCCTTTAATTTGATGACGCAACAACTGGAAGAAGCCCGTGCAATCGCGCAGCATAATCAGCAAGAGGTTGAAAGTGCGCGCGCGCATCTGGAAAGTATTCTGGCAAATCTTTCATCAGGCGTACTCGTATTTGATGAACAACTGACACTGATCAAGGCCAACAGAAGTGCCGAACAGATTTTACAGACACCGCTAATCAGTCTGGATGGTTCTGTTATTGACGGCTGTATTGAAAATGAATTTCAGGTTGAATCCATAGTGGCGGAAATTCGCGCAGGCTTTAATTCGGGTGAAACAGGCATGTGGGAACGGCAAATGACGCGCTCGGATGACGGAAACAATCAAGTATTGTTATTACGCGGCACGCGATTGCCTGAAATTTCTGGCGGCGGCGGTGTTGTTGTTTTTGATGACATTACAAACCTGCTGCAAGTACAGCGTGCTGTAGCCTGGAGCGAAATAGCCCGACGACTTGCCCATGAAATAAAAAACCCACTCACACCCATACAACTCTCTGCCGAACGGATAGAACATAAACTGGCCAGCAAACTCGATGAGCAGGATGCCAAAACCCTACATCGCCTGACTGAAACAATCGTCAATCAGGTAGAAGCATTAAAACGTATGGTTAACGAGTTTAACCAGTACGCCCGTGCACCCACGCTAGAAATGCGTAAACTGGATATCAATAAACTGGTGATGGAGATCCTGTCACTCTATGAAACTGCAAATATCGCAAATGAAAAAAGAGGACAGATAACAATAAAGCGGGTGCTGGCCAAGAATTTGCCGCCAATTTATGGAGACTCCGCACAATTGCGTCAAGTCATGCATAACTTATTGCTTAATGCCCAGGATGCTTTGAACGAAATCGAAAAACCTGTAATAGAAATCAAAACGGAAGCAATGCAAGGCAGTATTCAATTATCCGTGTGTGATAATGGCTGCGGTTTCTCCGATGAAGTCAGGGCACGGGTTTTTGAACCTTATGTTACCACCAAGGCTAAAGGAACCGGATTGGGTCTGCCTATTGTAAAAAAAATTGTAGAGGAGCACGAAGGAACCATCCGTATCGAAAATCGGAAACCACATGGCGCCCAGGTAACAATCACTTTACCGGCACCAGAAAACTTAGCTCAAGACTAAGGATAAAATTTAATGATGACAAATAATACAATATTAGTAGTTGATGATGAAATCGGGATACGCGAATTATTATCCGAAATTTTGCGCGACGAAGGCTATCGCGTTGCGTTAGCTGAAAACGCCGAACAAGCGCGCATCTGGCGCAATCAGACACGACCCGATCTGGTATTACTGGACATCTGGATGCCTGATACAGATGGCATCACACTGCTGAAGGACTGGGCCAGTAGCGGCATGCTGACCATGCCTGTAATCATGATGTCCGGACATGGCACCATTGATACAGCCGTAGAGGCAACGCGTATTGGCGCATTCGGTTATCTGGAGAAACCCATACCACTGCAAAAGCTGTTGAGCACTGTCGGCAAGGCAATGCGTGGCGGCCAAAGCAAGCAACAGACCGCGCTATCGCTGGCCAGCCTGGGAAAAGGCGCACTGATCATTGATCTCAAAAAGAAACTGGAGAAAGTTGCTAATCTGAAAACCCCATTACTCTTAATGGGCGAACCCGGTGTCGGCATGGAAATCTGCGCGCGCTTTATGCACCGCCCCAATACACCCTGGGTAGAACCGGAAACGTTGACGCTATTAGCAGAGAAACCCCTGGATCTCCTGGAACAGGCCAAGGATGGACTTTTATTCCTGAAAGATATTGGCGAAATCAATAAACTGGCACAAAAAGGCTTGTTGTTACTGCTCAGCAAACTGGAAAAATATAATGTGCGCCTTGTCTGCGCAACTTCCCAGCCTCTGGCGGAATTGGCCGCTCAAGGCAACTACCATACCAAGTTATATGAAGTGCTCAGCGTGCTCAGTATCGGTGTTCCGTCACTGCGAACGCACCGCGAAGACATCCCCGATATGGCCAATCAGATTTTGTCCGGCTTTGCCGAATCAGGAGAAGTTTCGCCAGTCTTGCAATTTAGTACAGCCGCGTTAAATTGTCTGCGCAATTATGACTGGCCCGGCAACCTGACGCAATTGACCGGCGTTGTTCACTCGTTAGCACTCACCTGTACTGGCGACGAAATTACTGCGGACATGGTTCAACAAGCCATGGTTTTCCCTGAATCAACCTCAACGTCATCCGCACCCGACATTCCCTTTGACCTGTCATTGCGAGAAGCGCGCGACTTATTTGAAAAAACATATTTTGAACGATTGATTGAAGAAGAAAACGGAAATATGACACGCGTCGCCGAGCGTGCTGGATTGGAGCGCACTCATTTATACAGAAAGATCAAATTACTGGGCATTAAACTGAGAGGCAATTAACGAACTATTGAAACACTAACCGTAACGGCACGGCAAAGCGTCTCAAAAAAAAGCACACCGTATTGGTGTGCTTTTTTTATACTATGCAAAGATTATTACAGCAACGGAATAATCATCAATGCCACGATGTTGATAATTTTGATCAGTGGATTAATTGCCGGACCAGCAGTATCCTTGTATGGATCGCCCACTGTATCACCCGTAACAGAAGCTTTGTGCGCTTCACTGTTTTTACCGCCGAAATTGCCATCTTCGATGTACTTTTTCGCGTTATCCCATGCACCGCCACCGGCTGTCATGGAAATCGCAACAAACAAACCTGTCACAATAGAGCCCATTAGTACGCCACCCAATGCTTGCGGCCCGAGCAGCACGCCAACCAACAATGGAACCAGAACGGGCAAGAGTGATGGAATCATCATTTCTTTAATCGCCGCTTTGGTCAGCATATCAACCGCGCGGGAATAATCAGGCCTTGCGGTACCTTCCATAATCCCTGGAATTTCATTGAATTGGCGACGGACTTCAATCACCACAGAACTGGCAGCGCGTCCGACTGCTTCCATAGACATGGCGCCAAACAGATAGGGAATCAAACCACCGATAAACAAGCCAATGATAACCATGTGATTGGACAAATCAAACGTCAACATATGACCCGCTTTTTCCAGCCCATGCGTATAGTCTGCAAACAACACCAGTGCCGCAAGGCCTGCAGAACCGATTGCATAACCTTTGGTAACTGCCTTCGTTGTATTTCCAACCGCATCAAGCGGATCGGTAACTGCGCGAACAGATTCCGGCATTTCGGCCATTTCTGCAATACCGCCCGCGTTATCGGTAATCGGGCCATACGCATCCAGTGCGACGATAATACCCGTCATCGACAGCATAGCTGTCGCTGCAATGGCAATACCATAAAGACCTGCCAGTGAATAAGCCATCAAAATACTCAAGCAGACCGCCAACACTGGCGCTGCAGTTGCGCGCATGGAAACACCCAATCCGGCAATAATGTTTGTTGCATGACCGGTTGTAGACGCTTCAGCAATATGCTGCACTGGCGGATAGTCGGTTGATGTGTAATATTCCGTGATCACAACCATCGCACCGGTCAGCAGCAAACCAATCGCAGCAGCCAGGTATATGCGCATAACCAGCGCACCACCGGCGACTTCAACGCCTGATACTTCCAGTGTCATATCGGCCATAAACCAAACGGTTACCGGCAGATAGGCCAACAATGCAATACCGCCGGCGACAATTAATCCACGATAAAGCGCTTTCATAATCGTGCCACCTTCCTGCATTTTGACGTAGTAGCACCCGATAATCGATGCAACGATTGAAGCAGCACCCAGCATGAGCGGAAAAACCACAGCGCTCATTTCGTTGGTCAGAAAGAGTAATGAACCCAACAGCATGGTCGCAATAATCGTTACTGCATAGGTTTCAAACAAATCCGCCGCCATACCCGCACAATCACCGACGTTATCGCCAACGTTATCGGCAATCACAGCAGGATTACGTGGATCATCTTCAGGAATTCCGGCCTCAACCTTACCCACCAGATCGGCACCGACGTCGGCGCCTTTGGTGAAAATACCACCACCCAGACGGGCAAAGATAGAAATCAGCGAGCCGCCAAAAGCAAACCCGATCAAAGGTTTGATCACTTCACTGACTGGCGTGTCCGGATCAGCACCGTTAAATAACCATGCACAATACCCTGCAACGCCCAGAAGACCCAAGCCAACGACCAGCATGCCTGTCACTGCACCACCACGGAATGCGATAGCGAGTGCCTCGTTCAATCCGGTACGCGCTGCCTCTGCAGTCCGCACATTAGAATGAACGGAGACATTCATTCCCAGATATCCTGCAGCACCGGATAAAATAGCACCCAATGCAAAACCAATTGCAGTATCCCATGTCAATGCCAGGCCAATGGCCAGGAATAGAATTAAACCGACTATGCCAATCGTTGTATATTGGCGATTGAGATATGCCGAAGCACCTTCCTGTACTGCAGAAGCAATTTCCTGCATGCGAGCATTACCGGTAGACTGGGCATAAATACCCCTGATCCATATGCCGCTGTATATCAGGGCCAGAATCCCGCTACCAATTGCGATAATTAAACCGTTAGACATAAAGAACTCCACTTAAAGTCAGACCATCTAAAATTAATACGTAGAATATCGGTCTAATAATTCCACATAATTAAACACTTGTCCAAAATCTTGGCACAAAAGGCGCATATTTTATATGCACTTGTTGTTTAAATGCATCTTTTTATACACCCTAGATTTCGAATCCAGCTAGTTTCTTTTCTATTGCAACATTTTTTAACCGCACGTAATCAGGCAAACCATCTTTATACGGTGGATAGTCTTCGCCTTCTATGAGCGGCAATAAATATTCGCGGCAAGCTTCGCTGATACCGAACCCATCCTCACTGATGTATTCTGTTGGCATCATTTTCTCGACATTCGCGACATTCGAAAGCTGCGCCATACCCACCTGCCAGCGATAAGGCGAGCTGGACAAACGCTCAATTGTCGGCATGACCGAGTTGTGGCCTGCAAGCGCATATTCAACAGCGGCCTTACCCATCGCATAAGCTTGCTCCACATCGGTTTTGGAAGCCACATGACGCGCGGCGCGCTGCAAGTAATCCGCCACACCCCAGTGATATTTCAAGCCCAGTCCTTCTTTGACAATATTTGCGACAACTGGGGCCACACCACCTAACTGGGCATGACCAAACGCGTCACGCAACCCCTGATCGGCTAAAAATTTACCGTCTGGCCCTTGAACGCCTTCAGAAACCACGACTGAACAATAGCCATATTCCTTGACGTAACTATCCACTTTGGCAAGAAACTTTTCCTTATCGAAGGTAATTTCCGGGAACAGAATCACAATCGGGATTTCACAATCCTTGCTGGACGCCAAACCACCGGCAGCAGCAATCCACCCTGCGTGGCGTCCCATTACTTCAAGCACAAAAACCTTGGTGGATGTCTTAGACATACTGGCCACATCAAAACTTGCCTCGCGCGTCGATACGGCGATATATTTTGCAACCGAGCCAAATCCGGGACAACAATCGGTAATCGGCAAATCATTATCGACTGTTTTCGGCACATGGATTGCCTGAATCGGATAGCCCAGCGTATCGGAAATTTGCGACACCTTGAGGCAGGTGTCAGCAGAATCTCCACCGCCATTATAAAAAAAGTATCCGATATTGTGTGCCTTGAAAACCTCGATCAGACGCTCATATTCGCGGCGGTTTTGCTCTATGCTTTTCAATTTGTAGCGACATGAACCAAATCCGCCCGATGGCGTATGGCGCAATGCGGCAATTGCTTCGGCTGAATCGGCATTGGTGTCGATCAAGTCCTCGGTCAGCGCACCAATAATTCCGTTACGGCCTGCGTAAACATTGCCAATTTTATCGGGATGTTGGCGCGCTGTTTCTATCACACCGGCTGCCGATGCATTAATAACTGCAGTCACACCCCCTGATTGGGCATAAAATGCATTTTTTATTGACATTTTTTATTTCTCCTGATTGATCAAATCTTAAGCAAAACCTTACTATCAAAAGGCACAGTTGATACAGTTCAAAATTTCAACACTACAAAAATCAGCGCAACAAAACCACCCAACATGAGTGTTGCCGCGCTAATCTTGGAAAATGATACGATGAACGGTAAAGTCAAACCGTCAGCAGCTTTTAACAATCCGTTAATGCTGCCAGAATCCTGCCCCGAATCTCTTCAACGCTCCCAACTCCTGCAACCTTGACATAGCGTGGTGCGTTGTGGGTACCTTCTTGAAACCATTTTGAATAATAGGCAACGAGCGGTTCGGTCTGTTCATGATAAACCGCCAGTCTTTTCTTAACAGTTTCTTCCTTGTCGTCATCACGTTGAATGAGCGGTTCACCTGTCACATCATCGAGGTTCTCAGCTTTCGGTGGATTAAATTCCACATGATAGGTTCGGCCGGAAGCGGGATGGACCCTGCGGCCGGACATGCGCCGAATGATTTCATCATCTGCGACATCGATTTCAACCACACAATCAATTTGCACGCCAGCCGCCTTCATGGCGTCTGCCTGCGGAATAGTGCGGGGAAAACCATCAAACAAAAAACCGTGTACGCAATCCGGCTCGGCAATACGTTCTTTAACCAGATTGATAATGATATCATCCGATACCAGTCCTCCGGTATCCATGATTTTCTTAGCCATCACGCCCAATTCGGTGCCGGCTTTGACAGCATTACGCAGCATATCGCCTGTTGAAATTTGCGGAATACCGAAATGTTCCTTGATATAATTAGCTTGTGTTCCTTTACCGGCACCGGGACCGCCTAATAATATGACTCGGATAGCTGTTCTCCCTATTCTTTTGTTAGTATGTTTTACTATTAATGCGTATTGAGCAGCAAAAAACAATTGAGGCCTCTGCCACCCATTTTTTAATTCGTCATTATAGCGTAGGCTGGCAAGATACTCGAGTCTTGTTTTATTTTAAAATCAAAAAAATTTTAAAAAAGCGACTTGGAAACAACAAGCTTCATTCAAGGAATGTGTTCACGCTTATGTACATTTGTAAGTGCGCAGATTTTTGATTTTCACCTGAAAACAACCAGAAATGTACATGACACGTTAAGACACCCTCTAATAAATCACCATTGATTGTGCGATAATCCGAAGTTTCTTAACAGGAAAAAACATGGACGAAAACAGAAGCAAAGCATTAGCCGTAGCACTGGCCCAAATTGAAAAACAATTTGGCAAAGGCGCAATCATGCGCATGGGGGCCAATGATGTTGCCAATGACATACAAGTTGTTTCCACTGGGTCGCTTAGCCTGGATATTGCGCTGGGTGTTGGTGGCTTGCCACGCGGCCGTGTCATTGAAATCTATGGCCCTGAGTCTTCAGGCAAAACTACGCTTACCCTGCAAGTGATTGCTGAAATGCAAAAACTTGGCGGAACGGCTGCCTTTATCGATGCCGAACACGCACTGGATCCGAATTATGCACGGAAAATCGGTGTCAATGTGCAGGAACTTCTTATCTCGCAGCCCGATAACGGCGAACAGGCGCTTGAAATTGCCGATATGCTTGTGCGTTCCGGTTCAATTGATATCGTTGTCATTGATTCCGTCGCCGCACTGACACCGCGCGCCGAAATTGAAGGAGAAATGGGCGATCCGCAAATGGGCTTGCAAGCCAGATTGATGTCTCAGGCATTGAGAAAGCTGACTGCCAACATTAAGCGCAGCAACACCATGGTGATTTTCATCAACCAGATCCGCATGAAAATCGGTGTCATCTTTGGTAATCCGGAAACAACCACAGGCGGCAATGCACTCAAGTTCTATGCTTCTGTGCGTCTCGAAATCCGCCGTACGGGCGCCATCAAAAAGGGCGAAGAAACAATCGGAAATGAAACGCGCGTCAAGGTGGTCAAAAACAAAGTGGCCCCGCCATTCAAACAAGCTGAATTCGATATTCTTTATGGCGAAGGCATTTCCCGCGAGAGCGAAATTATCGAACTCGGCGTGCAGCACAAACTGATCGACAAAGCGGGCGCCTGGTACTCCTACAATGGCGATAAAATTGGTCAGGGCAAGGATAATGTGCGCGAATATCTCAAAGAACATGCCGATATGGCCCAGGAAATCGAGCGGAAAATCCGCGAATCGGTTGGCATCTTTGCGCCCGACAATCAAACCCAAGCGTCTAATGAAACAGAGTGATGACAGATACTGACATCAGCAAACCCACTCTCGAAACGCGTGCACTACGCTATCTGGCGCGGCGCGAATATTCGCGGCGTGAGCTGGAAAAAAAACTGTCAGCGCATGAACAGTCGCCTCAGGCACTGTCCAGCTTGCTCGATCAACTCGAACAGGACGGCTACCTGTCAACGGAACGTTTTGCCGAGCAAGCCGCACGGACACGCAGACCACGGTTTGGCAGCCAGCGCATCGTGCGCGAACTCAAGGAGAAAGGCGTTGACGCACATTTGATTGCCGATATATTGCCCGATCTCAAAGAAACCGATCTGGAAATCGCGTGCCAAATCTGGCAAAAAAAATTCGGCGCGCCCCCCAACGATCTCAAGGAACGCGGCAAACAGATACGCTTTCTGGTGAACAGAGGATTTTCGTCCGACGTCATTCACCAGGTATTGTCGCAGGCTGAACAGGACAATCGATGAAAACGGTTTCAGGACTCATAGTTTCATTAATCATGCTGCTCCCATTGGCATACCCTTTTCCACTTAACGCCAGCGGGATTACAGCCATTCAGGAAATCAATACCTCTCCCGCCAGTTTTGACGGCAAGGAAGTCATGCTCAGCGGCATCACAAAAGATCCGACACGCATTCCCGTCATTGATTTGAAAGCATATGTGCTGGAAGACAATACCGGCGAAATCACCATACTCACAGGTTCCGACTTACCTGAAACAGGCATTAAACTCACGGTCCGCGTACGCATTGAGAGTCTGGCGATCATCAAGGGTGAAGCACTGGGCACGACAGTTGTTGAATTAAAAAGATACAATAATTTATAACAGAGATGAAAAGCAGCGAAATACGACAAAAATTTTTGGACTTTTTTGAGTCACATGGCCACACCATTGTCGCCTCCAGCCCGCTGGTACCCGGCAACGATCCGACGCTCCTGTTTACCAATGCCGGCATGGTTCAGTTCAAGGATGTTTTTCTCGGGCAGGATCAGCGAAGCTACGCGCGCGCGGCCAGTTCACAGCGTTGCGTTCGCGCCGGCGGCAAGCATAATGACCTGGAAAATGTCGGCTATACGGCGCGGCATCATACCTTTTTCGAAATGCTCGGCAATTTCAGTTTCGGCGATTATTTCAAGCGCAACGCCATTCAGTTTGCCTGGGAATTTCTGACCGACACACTCAACATTCCGCAGGACAAATTGTGGGTTACCGTCTACGCCGAAGACGACGAAGCTGCCGATATCTGGCTCAATGAAATCGGCGTCGATCCCGCGCGTTTTGTGCGCATCGACACCATGGACAACTTCTGGCAAATGGGCGATACCGGCCCGTGCGGACCGTGTTCCGAAATTTTTTACGATCACGGCGCCGATGTTGCGGGTGGCCCCCCGGGTTCACCTGACGCAGAAGGCGACCGCTATATCGAAATCTGGAATCTGGTGTTCATGCAATACAACCGCGACAGCAACGGCGAGCTGCACCCGTTGCCCAAACCCTCGGTCGACACTGGCATGGGACTTGAACGCATTTCCGCGGTCATGCAGCAGGTGCACAGCAATTATGACATCGATCTGTTTCAGGACCTGATCAAAGCCGCCGCACGCGAAACCGGTACGCAAAATCTTGAAGACAATTCGCTCAAAGTCATTGCCGACCATATCCGCGCATGTGCATTTCTGATCACCGACGGCGTAATTCCGAGCAGCGAAGGCCGCGGTTATGTATTGCGGCGCATTATCCGTCGCGCCATCCGTCACGGCTACCGCCTGGGTCAAAAGGAGCCTTTTTTCTACCGACTGGTTACGGATCTGAGCAACGTAATGGGCGAAGCCTACCCTGAGTTGACTGCGGCAAAAGAACGCGTAGCCGGTGTGCTGCAACTGGAAGAAGAACGCTTTGCCGAAACGCTGGAGCATGGCATGCAGATTCTGGAAGAAGCGTTAAGCCAGGAAATCAAGGTGCTCGATGGCGAAACCGCATTCCGTCTGTACGACACCTTCGGCTTTCCACTCGATTTGACCGCCGACATTGCGCGCGAACGCGGTATCAGCATCGACAATGAAGGCTTTGAAAAGGCCATGGCGCGGCAGCGCGAACAGGCACGCGCTGCCAACAAGTTCACCATGACCGAAGGTCTGGCGTATAACGGCGATCAAACCGTTTTTCACGGCTATGACGCATTGCAGCATGACGGCAGGATACTCGCTATCTACAAGGAAGGCACACCGGTCGATTTTATCGAAGCCGGTGACGAAGCGGTGATCGTGCTCGATCATACGCCATTCTATGCCGAATCCGGCGGACAGGTCGGCGACAGTGGCGAACTCATGGCCGCGAACGGCACGTTTGCCGTCACCGATACGCAAAAAATCCAGGCTGACGTATTTGGCCACAAAGGACTGCTGCAAAGCGGTCGGTTGGTCGTCAAGGATCATGTCCAGGCCAGAGTCAACCCGCTCACCCGCTCCAGCATCGCCAATAATCATTCCGCCACGCATTTGCTGCATGCCGCATTGCGTAAAGTGCTCGGCAATCATGTGGCACAAAAAGGTTCGCTGGTCGACGCCAACCGGTTGCGTTTTGATTTTTCGCATAATACACCAATGACAACCGAAGAAATCAGTGAAGCCGAACGGCTGGTCAATGAACAAATCCGTCATAACTGGCCAGTTACCGCCGATCATATGAAATATGACGAAGCTGTCAAACAGGGCGCGATGGCGCTGTTCGGCGAGAAATACGCCGATGTGGTGCGCGTCATCGGCATGGGCGATTTCTCTACCGAGCTGTGCGGCGGCACGCATGTCGCGCAAATCGGCCAGATCGGTTTTTTCAAAATCACTGCCGAAACCGGCATTGCCGCAGGCATACGCCGCGTCGAAGCGGTAACCGGCAAGGGCGCCGTCGACTATATTCAGCAGCGCGAAGCGCAACTGCAAACCATCGCGCAAACACTCAAAACCAATCCCCAGGAAATCAATCAGAAAATTTCCCAGATCATCGACAACGTCAAGCAAACTGAAAAAGAACTTGCACAACTCAAGGCCAAGCTGGCCGGATACCAAAGCACAAATCTTGTCGATCAGGCCAAGGAAATCAAGGGTGTTAAAGTCCTCACCGCCAACCTCGAAGGCGCCAATGCCAAATCACTGCGCGAAACTTTGGACAAACTGAAAGACAAGCTCAAATCCTGCATTATCGTGCTGGCCACCGTTGACGCTGACAAAGTCACTTTGATTGCCGGTGTCAGTGACGACCTCACCAAACAGATCAAAGCCGGCGAACTCGTCAACTTCGTCGCCCAGCAAGTCGGTGGCAAAGGCGGCGGAAGACCGGATATGGCGCAGGCGGGGGGGACGCTGCCGGATGGGTTGCCTGAGGCGTTGGAGAGTGTGGTGGGTTGGCTACAAAGCAAGATTTGAATAACTCTCATTACAAAACTTGATTCCCAATTAATCTGTTTGAGCGTGAACACCTATGAAGTTTGAACGACTGTTCACCATTATCACCAATTTCGCCTTGGTATCTGGCCTAGTACTTGTGATATTTGAACTACAGCAAAATCGTGAAGCGATTCAGATCACGCATCAATTATCCCTAGCTGGATTAATGAGCCAAATCAATCTGGCCGTAGCATCGGATCATGAGCTCGCAGACCTGATAGCCCGGACAAAGCGCAACGACACGAAAGACTTCAGCCCCGCAGACACCGAACGGGTCAAACACTGGACGCTGGCAATCCTTGAGCCGCGCATCAGCTCGTATCATCTCAGAAGCAGTGAATTTGTTGTCATGGAAGACTGGTGCAATCTCATGCGCGACTATACCGACCTCTACCGGCACCCGTATTTCGGCGCTATCGTAAAGTCCGATCTCAGTTACGCAGATGACATTGCGGCGGATATAGAAAACCGGTGCAAATAATGACGACGGCAGTTGATCGAAGTAAACGTGAACGGTACCGAACGGTAGGTCTTGCATTAATACATTCCCATATTCGTCAGGTCTATATTAGTAGACTAGAATTCTAGACCCGAACACCCCGTGGCACAGCCAGATCGATTGCCTGCTTCGTCGGAGAGTGCTGCGAGTTAGGTAGAGAGGACAATTTGAATGTTGTTTTGCCGCGCGACCCCTTTTGCGCGTTACGGCACAGAGAGAGGCACAAGAATCTAAACTAAGCCTTGCGTCGTTGTACTACAAGCCCGATCAAGCCCGCACCTATTAACACAATTATAGTTGGCTCAGGAATTTGTGCAAACACATCACCGCCATGCATTGCCAAAATACGAAATTCAGATTCGGGCAGCATTAAAAACGCTGTTTCATAAGCTTCACCAAAAGATGAGCGCAAACCATATGGTGCACCGAGAATAAAACCAATTGCAAATTCTTCAGTATTATCAGGGCCTGGACAAGGGAAACCGCCGCAAACAAGTGCGGAACCTACGGCCCAATATGATTGATGACCTCCAAAAGCATCATAAAAAGAAGGTGTTTGCTCTAATTCGTCAATAAGAAAATCTACTTCAGAATTAGAATAGTTATACCAACGATCGGTTTCTTCGGTAGCGCTCCACCCTGTAACGCCAGCAACATTCAAATTTGCAAGCCAGCCTACAGCATTAGCAAAAGTAACTTCGCCATCATTATTAGATCTTCCGTTATCGAAAGCATTAGGACGAGCTGCGCTTGGATCTGCTAGCCAGGTTACGTTTTGATCTGTGTCGTATACAGCTTTACCGCCCAATCTAAATTCCAGCGTGGCATTTGCTGATGTTGTAAGAAAAATTGCAATAACGCCAACCACGAATAATTCTATTGCTTTATTGAAGCATTTCATTCTATTCTTCCCCTTTTTGTTGTGAAGTTTTTCCTTTTGTATGTTTCAAGCAATATTCACTCCCAATCTACACTCCACTGTTTATTAAAGCATTAGTTTGCTTTCCATTGACTAGCCGTTGTGAACAGTAAAATTAATCGACACTTAAAAATAAGAATCACAAAGAAAAAACGGGATCTCCAATTAGCCGTCTTGAGTCATGTATTAATACATTCTCTGACGATCAACAAACAGCAAAATCCCGGATAATCATTATTAATATCATCTACTTGAGAATATCCTAAGGGACGACTACTTACGCAGCATCTCTGCCAACGCAGCAAAGGTGTCCGCCAACTGACGCGTAGTTTCAGGTGGAGGAACGGGGATTTTCAAATGACTGGTCCCGGTTTGTTCATCACGCGCAACCCAAGGGTGCCCAGGTGCATCAGGATTATGCGCCGAAGCCAAAGCAGCAACAAGCTGCCCGCCAATTTGGGCAATCGCTTGCCAGGGATCAGTAACGGGCGGCGCGGTTGTTGTTATTGCTGAATCTTGACTTGAATTGGGCGGTGTAGCTGCATCGCTGCAGTCTTCTTCTTTTAATTCATAGATTGCTTCTTGTTGGATTGGCGTCTGTTCAGCCTGATCTAACGGTTCGCCGCCTCTCATATTGGCCGTCGCATTTTCCACATCTTGCATAAAGCGTTTCAAACGTGATCCACCCAGTGAGATTTCAGCACTACCTCCATCCAGAATGCCAGCCGATAACGAGCGCTTGAATGCCAACAACGACAGCATACCTTCTTCTATCGAACCTTTGGCTACATAGTTAATTACCTGCACTTTATCCGGTTGCCCCATACGGTGAATACGAGCAATACGCTGCTCCAACAATGCTGGATTCCACGGCAAGTCCATATTCACCACAGTGTTGGCAAACTGCAGATTCAGTCCGGTTGCGCCAGCATCTGTTGATAAAAATACTCTACAATCGGTGTCTTCTTTAAACCGCCGAATCAATTCTGGGCGCTTTTCGGATGCAATGCCACCATGGAAACTGACATAGCTGATACCCCGGGTTTTAAGACGCCGAATCAAGATTTCATGGGTACGGACCCACTGACTGAACACCACTACCTTGTTTTGTGGGTACTCGAACAATTCATCAAACAGTACCATTAATTCATCGGCCTTAGTCCCATGATCGGTTTCCTGATCTAACAAATATGTGCTGTTACATGACATACGCATATTCTGCAGCGCACAAGTCAATCGACGCTGGTCGGTATCAGACAGATATTTCTTATGACGCCAGCGTGCCACAATACGGGCAACGACTTCAGCATTTTCCTGATGCCACTGTTGTTGCTGTGCTGTCATAGGCAGGAGAACATTCTGATCCGACCGCTCAGGTAATTGTAAGAAAACTTCAGATTTCAATCGACGAATCATCATTGGAGCTAGTGTCTCGCCAATTTTGTTCAAACCAACATAGCCTGTAACCTTGCCGGTTTCATCTTTTTGCTGATGTTCATACAACAATTTCCAAGTCGGTCCAAGGCGATATTGGTCGACAAACTGCACCAGCGAAATCAGTTCTTCCAACTTGTTTTCCAGTGGTGTGCCGGTTAGCACTACTGCATAAGGACTGTTAATTCGTTTGAGTGCACGCGAGGCAATAGTGTTCCAATTTTTAATCCGCTGCGCTTCATCCACAATCACCAGTTCCGGTGACCAATCTTCTATCAAATCCAGATCGGCATGCAACTTCTCATAGTTGGTGATTTTGCAAAAGCCGGCCTGTTGATACTGCTTGCGACGTTTGGCCGGATTACCACTGATTACCAACGATTCACGTCCGGTAAAGCGTTCATTTTCGCTCTGCCACTGGTATTTCAGCGAGGTCGGACATACTATCAACACTTTACTGACATCAAAATAACGTGCCAGCAACTCGGTAACCGCAATGGCCTGTATGGTTTTCCCCAGTCCCATTTCATCACCGATCAATGCTCGTCCGGCCCGTACCGCAAACAAAGCACCTTCTTTCTGATACGGATAAAGTGGTACTTTTAGCAATTTCTTCCATTGCGGGTCTTCTATCCCCAATGGGAAAGTCTGGTTTAAAAACTGCAACCGTTTCTCAGCATCACGCAATCCGGCAACATAATCCAACGCATCATCGTAAGTACGCAATTCATGCACACATTTAACCGCTGCATTAATAAATTTATCCAACTCTCCATAGCGCTGCACAGGTAAACACCAATCTGCCGCTTCATCAAATAGCACGCGCGCTTTGTCCAATAGTTTTTGCGGACAATCGGTTCCAGGACGAAAATGTACCGTTCGTTCACTATCGTAACGCAGATATAATTCAGAAAAAACCGGGTGATAACCTCGAGCAAATGCCGTTTTAAAACCACGCACTTTTTCCAGTTTGGCCAGCGCAAATTCAATGTGCTTACAGGTTCCCAGCTCATTGGTGGCAAAATCCGGACAGGCACAAAAATTATCACCAGGTCGCAAACCGCGAATTGCGACCCGATAACTGCTGTTCGAAACCGGATTAACAACTTTAAAATCCGAAAAGAATTTTTCAGTCCCCTGATTGACGAGACCAAATTGCTGCACACGACCAAACTGCCGCCGCAGTCTTCGCTGCCATTCCACCGCCGTCAAACCGTCTGGTAGATGCGTCCGTGAGAGCTTAAGCTCGGTCTTAGCCTTGCGAGGCGATTTTTTCTTTGCTTTGCGGCTATTAGTTGCCATTTTTTCCCTGTGAGCGTAACAAAAGAACAATTTTAACAAGTCAACAGAGAAACAATAAAACTGATTTATCAAATCGGAAAAAAATCCCTGTGCAATGAAGTCTCTTCTGCAGATCTACCCTACTTCCAAATCTGCTCAATAGGCACTCAATCGCTCTGTATACAAACCCAATCAGAACCCAACCAGTAGGTCTTGCATTAATACATAGAATTAATTTTAGACTCAAACACCCCGCGGATTGTGCATCCTCTTGCCAAATCTCTCATAGAACAATTAAAAATAGGCTGGATAATGATAGAAACGGAGTTTTCGGACAGACACGACCTAAAAACTCTCCACCGATACCTCAAAGAATGTAAAGGAATTTGATAGCACAACGGTGGCGCTTAGGATTGTATCCATCTGAAAATAAAAAATATGTCCGCCCTCCTCGAGATACTCCACTGTTGCATAATGGCTGTAGAAGGTCGGTGATGCCCCATATTCCCAGTTTTCCAAAGTGGAGTGCCCATTGCCCTGGATACGTAGCCGAGCCTTGTTTTTCCCATAGCCGTAGGAATCAATCAGGTACCACCCTGTCTGGGGAACTACAACATAAATTTTGGCGTATGGTCTACGATATTTATCCCTATTGCTCGGGCACCATGATCTTCCAGCACGTATGTGTAAAGCCCCGTATCGGATCGTATCATCTTGGCGCCATAAAAATTCGGGGTATGCATATGGAGAACGCGAAAACGTTTGCTGGCCGTCAGTGTAACGCTAAAACCTTCTTGTGCCTCACTGACAACACTCGCTCCAGAAAGTTTGGAGGTTTTTGGCGACGGTTGATCCTTCACCGCCTGCTGGGTTTTTGCACGAATCCGAGGATTGCTATGGTTTAGCAGCATGCTGCGTTTTTGTTGTCGCGATAGATAATTCTAGACCCTCTACTTTTCTTAGAACTTTAATCCGCTTTATTCTGTATGGCTACATAGTGTATTTAAAGGTATACTGATAGCGCTTATTAAGATTTAAGCATATTTTCTTTACAAAAAGGTTTATATTATGAAATTCACATTATTGTTTGCAGTATTATTATCATTTGCTTTAATTGCCTGTGGCGGACCGTCAGCACCTGCGAGTCCTGGAAACACTGACAGCTATGGAACAACGCATGAAGGCGAGGCTGTTGAAGGCCGTAATGAATTGGATTAGCATTACGTAGACTGCAAAAACGGGGTCACACAAAAAACGAGGTCTTCTTGCAATACAATACGAAGCATACTCAAATGAGCGGCGCAAAGGATCGTGTCTTGCCAAACAACATTCAATTTTTCTCTCTGCTTAGCTCGCAACACGCTCCAACGCAGCAGGCAACCGATCCGTTTATACTACGGGGTGTCTGATCTAGAATTATAGCCTACTCAATAGGCCTGACGATTATCTGAGAATGTATCAATGCAAGACCGAACCCCTTTGCGCGGAACCCCATTGCGCGTTTTGCCGAATAATGACTTAACGCGCAATAAATAGACTATATGCGGCTACGGCCGCGGTTCAGTACTGTCAAACCTAATAATCCAATGCCAAACAGCCAAATAGTTGCAGGTAAAGGTACTTGATTTTTCTCGGCAGTAAATAACCAATCACTCGAATAAATATGGTCGCATCTTCCAGATATACAATTTGCGCCATGGTTAACCCAACCCCATCCTGAAATTCCGGAAAAACCACGATGACCACCGCCATTTTCATCACCCAGCTGGAACGCTAAACCAGTATTCTGATTATTATTAGACTGATCCTCAAGTTCCCATGAACCAAAACTACTGCTAATCGTGCCAAAATTTTGATTATCGGCATGTACGACAAGATCGATCAATCCACCGTTGGCAGACTGTGAAATACCAATCTTATATTCAAAATGAATATTCCATAGATCAGTTGTGCCTGCTTTATAACCGCCTCCGATGTCTTCACCACCAAAGGCAGTGCCGTCAATTACAATTTTGCTGCCATCCCAAGTAAGCGTCATATTACTGCCGCTATGATCAAAATCAAAAGTATATTCTTTAGCTGGATCGCCCAGCAGACCATCAAGACGAAAACCATACAACGGCGGCGCTATACCACCATCGGGATGATTGTGCAGCGTATAAGTGCCTAGAGTAATTGCTTGCGCTTGTGGCATTATAAGACAGCCGACTATTGCTAGTGCAGTAAACAAATTTATATTTCTTTTCATTGTTATAAACCTTTCTTAAAATATTAAAATAAAAAAATTAACCTAATGCTTTAAAAATATAGTGAGCAATTTTTATGCCATATTGTTATGCTGCTGATTATTAGAGAATATTTCAGAATAATGAAAATTAATTTTTAAGAAATGTAAAGGTTTTCGACATGTGCTAGTTTTCACCTCTAGTGAAATTTCAATGTAATAGAGCCTTTTGATTTGACTGCATTGCCCGGATTTCGGGTTCGGATTTTTTGTCACTGCGGGTTATTCTGTTGATTTTTATTAGAGCGCTTCTTGAAGATCATCAGGATGAAATCATTCCACTCGCGCTGAAGTAGCCCCGGTAATTTGGACACCAGAATGGCAATGTTAAGGCGTTATTTTCTGTATGATTATTTTTATAAATAAAAGGATGTGACCCAGTACTCTATGCGTTCAGGTTAGTGAGCGGTAATACGTCATGTCCGCAATACCGGCAGCTTCAAACCCATCCCGCCTGATCCGGCAAGAGTCACAAGCGCCGCACGCACGCCCAGCTTCGTCGGCCTGATAGCACGAAACCGTCAGACTGTAATCGACGCCAAGTGCCAGACCGGTCAGAATGATGTCTTTCTTCGATAAATCGATGAGTGGGGTATGGATGGTGAGTGCGCCGCCCTCGATGGCGGCTTTGGTCGCGAGGTTGGCCATTTTTTCAAATGCCTGGATATATTCGGGACGGCAATCGGGATAACCGGAATAATCGACGGCGTTGACGCCGATAAAAATATCCCGGCAATTCAGCGTTTCCGCCCATGCCAATGCAAGCGACAGCATGATGGTATTGCGCGCAGGAACATAGGTAATTGGAATGCCGGTTGTTTCACCTGACACTGGCACAGCGATGGATGTATCGGTCAGCGCCGAACCGCCAAATGCGGTCAGATCGACGGTAAGGATTTTGTGGTCGGCAACACCTATTGCTGCGGCAACGCTCCTGGCCGCATTGAGTTCGGATTCATGCCGCTGACCGTAATCGACGCTGAGCGCGTAGCAATCAAATTTCCGGTCTTTGGCAATCGCCAGCGCGGTGGCAGAGTCAAGGCCGCCGGACAGCAGTACGACGGCTTTTTTTTCAGGTTGAGTTGCTTTGTTCATGTGTTCATCGCCCCGGCCCATCTTCCCAGAGCAGTTTATGCAACTGAATCTGCATGCGCACAGGCAGTTGATCGCATAAAATCCATCCGGCCAGAGTAGTTGGATCAAGCTGGTCGTGCACGGGCGAGAACAACACGGAACCGCGTCTGTCCAGGCCGTGTTCCTGGATCATCCGGCATGCCCAGCGATAATCCGCTTCATCGCACAGCACGAATTTGATTTCATCGTGCGGCGTTAAATAATTCAGATTATCCCAACGGTTTTTGTCCATTTCGCCCGATCCGGGTGTTTTGATGTCCATGATTTTGCAAACGCGTGGGTCAACGCCAGATATATCGAGTGCGCCGCTGGTTTCAAGCGATACGCAATAGCCCGCATCGCAGAGTGCGGTCAGCAGTACCGGGCAATTTTTTTGCGCGAGCGGTTCGCCGCCGGTGACGGTGACATATCGTGTCCGGTAATTGACTATTCGTTCCAGAATGACGTCAATAACCATGTTTTCTCCGCCGGTAAATGCATAGGCCGTATCGCAGTAACCGCAGCGCAGCGGGCAGCCTGTCAGGCGGATGAATACGGTTGGCAAACCGGTGCGGCTGGTTTCACCTTGTAGTGAATAGAAAATCTCGCTGATACGCAAGGTTGAGGTTTTGTCGTTCCTTGCCTGGTTTGTGTGTTTGCTGCTGGAAAAATTCAAATCAGAATTGAGTCAGCCGTTGCTTGGCTTTTCCGGCGGCATCGCTGAAAGGATACCGGGTAATCAGGTCTTCAAGGGTTTTTTTGGCCGCTTTACTGTTGGCCATTTCATTCTGGCTGCTGGCAATGTTGAGCATTGCGTCAGGCACTTTGGGACTGTCCGGATAGCGGTTGATCAGCGCACTTTGGGCATCTATCGCTTCCTGAAAATCCCGTAACGCATAAAGCGCATTGCCAACCCAGTAAGCCGCGCTCGGCGCCAGAATCGATTGCGGATAATGTTTCAGGAAGGCTTCAAACTGCGCTTTGGCGCCGCTGTAATCGCCACTGGTAAAAAGCCTGTAAGCAGTATCATAAACCTGTTTATCGGTCGCACCTGCGGGTCTTAAATCATGTTCGGGAACCGCGGCAATCATTGTTTGCGGTTCCGCGTTTGCCATTTCCGCTTCGGGTGTTAACTGTGCTTGTGGCGCAAAGTTTTCTACACTGGATTGCTCCGATTGACCAGATGCGGGCGGTACGGCAATACTGTTCGTCGATTGTTCGGGAATGGCAGGAGAATCGTCATTGGTAGGGGCGGTATAGGTTGGAAGCGGCGCATTGGGATCTTCGATCAATCTTAAACGGTTATCCAGATCGATATAGAAATCCCTTTGCCGTTTTTGCAACGATGCGTTGTCATTTGAGAGTACTTCGATCTGCCCGCGTAATTTGCCGAGTTCCAGTCCAAGCGTCTCGACCTGGGAATAAAGATCCAGCAACGCCTGGCTTTTCAGCGCTTCTTCCATTTTGGTAATACGCGTCTCCATTTCCTCAACCTGTTGACGCAAAACACTGATTTGTTCGCGTGCTTTATCGTCGCCAAATAATCCGGCATAGCTGGCATTGCTACTGATCAATAACAGCAGACAGAAAACGCGTATTAACATGTTTTATTCACCTCGATAAAGTATGTCCGTGCGGCGGTTCTCACCCCATGCCGATTCACTACTGCCGTAGGCGCGGGGTTTTTCTTCGCCCAAGCTGACGGCTTCAATTTGTGATTCCCGTGCACCGGATAATGTCATGATGTTTTTTACACCATCGGCGCGACGTTGACCGAGCGCCAGATTGTATTCGCGGCTGCCGCGCTCATCGGTGTTACCCTGCAAAATGACCTGTGCATTGGGATTGTCGCGGAGATATTGTGCGTGCGCAATGACCATAGGTCTGTAGTCATTCTTTACTGTATAACTGTCAAAGTCATAAAACACACTGCGTTGTGACAAAATGCTGTTCGGATCGTTCAGCGGATGAAAACCCGTACCGCCTGAACCCAGCGCGCTGCCATCCGCGCCATAACCGCTATCTGCCCCTGTTGTTGACCGATCTTCTACATCAGGCTGCGTCGTTTGACTGGCGCATGCTGATAATAAGCCAATGATCAAAATACCTGCTATTGTCTTCATTTACCGCTCCTTTAATAATAAACAAAAAATCTTAGGGTCATCTCTAAAAATCCGAAATTTGCTACAACACGACACTACTTACAAAAATGCTTCCTTATATATCAAACGATACGCTATGTCATCATTTTTTACGCGAACCTCTTTTTTTAAATCTTCGAATTTTTTAAACGCACAAATACCTCATTTTTGTTTTAGCAACGGCCCCCAAGCCGGTTCCCTGATATCACCCGTCTGAACAGATAAATGCTGCCTCGTCTGACCATCTCTAGAAACAGCCGATAATATACCACGCCCTCCGATTTCTGTAGCATGCAAGATCATCCTGCCATTCGGCGCAAAGCTGGGCGATTCGTCAAACTGGGAATTTGTCAGAATTTGCACCTGGCGTGTGGCAATATCCTGCACTGCAACAGTAAACCGGCCTTGATGCCGGTGTATAAATGCAAAGCTTTTGCCGTCATGACTGAAATCCGGGCTGACATTATAGTTGCCTTCAAATGTCAGCCGTTCGGCTGTTGTTGATTCTGTCGCAGAAACAGGAATACGATAGATCTGAGGACTGCCGCCGCGATCAGAAGTGAAAATAATATGGCGTCCGTCCGGCGAGAAATTCGGTTCCGTATCGATACCCGAACTTCGGGTTAGCCGCCGCAAACCGCTGCCGTCCGCGTTAATCAGGTAAATCTGTGAACCGCCATGCAGCGATAGCACAACGGCCAGTGTTTTACCGTCAGGCGACCATGCAGGCGCGCTGTTGCTGCCGGCAAAATTGGCGACAGCCTTGCGTTGCCGCGTTGCAATCGTCTGCACATAGACCACCGGCTTTTTATTTTCGAACGAAACATAAGCGATTTGACCGCCATTGGGCGACCAGGCGGGCGAAATAATGGGTTCCGTATATTCGATAATCGAGTGTTCGTTATAGCCGTCCGAATCGGCAATCTGAAGCGCATATTTGTTTCCCTGTTTCAAAACATAGGCAATACGCGTACTGAACACACCGGCTTCGCCCGTCAATGCTTCGTAAATGATATCGGCGATACGATGTGCGGCTGCGCGTAATTGCGTTACCGGCACAATTGTTGCCAGGCCGGTCAACTGCGCCTGTCTCGCCACATCCATCAAACGAAACTGAATTTCCACCTGACCGCCGGGCATGGGAATCGTGCGCCCGATAACCAAGGCGCTCGCCCCCCGATTCGTCCAGTCGCTGTAGACGACTTCCGCAGGTGCATGGGGCGTCAATCCGGTCGGGTCGATTAATCTGAACAGTCCGCTGCGCTGCAAATCGGCAGCAACCACATCGGTGACGCGTTGCTGCAGTCTGTTTTCATCTGCAAAAGGTACGATTGCAATGGAGATTCGTTCGGTTCCGCCGCCAAAAATTTCAATATTAAGTCTGGCGTGCAGCGGTGTGCAGACCAACCAAAGCAATACTGTCAATAGACAATAAAATTGTGTGCGAGAATGCGTTGACATAGATATAAGACGTTAAAAATTCGAAAAATAATATTGGATTATAACAATCATTCCAAATAATGCACGGTTACATGCAGGTTCCGAAATTCATTAAATAATGCCGGGTCGGGCGGCAACGGCAGCGGCCTGGAAAGCAGAATGGCGCGCTCAACGGCACTGTCAAAAGCGGGATAACCGCTGCTTTTGCGCAACCTGACATCGAGAATATCGCCGCCTGGCAATAACGTGACGTTGAACTCGGTAACCGGGTTACCCGGTAAATCGGGCGGCATGACGATTCTGCTTTTGATTTTAGCGAGAATCATAGCCTTGTATTTTCCGATTTCACTGGCGATTTGTGCACGCGCAGCCGCCTGTTGCGCCTCGAGACGGGCTTTTTCTTCCTGCTCCCGTTTCTG
Organism: Nitrosomonas sp.; assembly: GCA_031316255.1. Classification (NCBI taxonomy): domain Bacteria; kingdom Pseudomonadati; phylum Pseudomonadota; class Betaproteobacteria; order Nitrosomonadales; family Nitrosomonadaceae; genus Nitrosomonas; species Nitrosomonas sp. The sequence continues at coordinate 1,174,619 of JALDQW010000001.1, forward strand.
CTGAGCTTCTAATTCACGTTTCTTCTGTTCTTCCTGCTCTCGTTTCTTCTGTTCTTCCTGCTCTCGTTTTTTTTGTTCTTCCAATTCGCGCTTTTTCTGCGCTTCCAGTTCACGCTGTTTTTGCGCTTCCTGTTCGCGTTTCAATCGCTCCGATTCAGCTTTTTCCTGTTCTTTTTTCTTCTGTTCCTCCAGATCGGGTTTCGGTTTTTCCTGGACGGGTTTTGGTTTTTCAGTTTTGTCTTTTAGTTCAATGTCCGGCTTACTGGGCGGTGGCGGCGCAACATTAATCGGCGCAGGTCTGGCCTTGGCCGGTTCCGGCTTCGGTTCGGACTTTGGCTCCGGTACAGGTTTTGGCTGTTGTTTTGGCTGGGCAGGCGGTGGCGGCGTTGTTTTGACGACCGGCGGCTGAACGGGCTGGGACAAATCCTGCCATAATTCTACAATCATGCCTTCAGGCGGACGGTCTTTCCAGTTAAACCCGAAAACCAGGAGAGCAATGAATACAATGTGCACCAGCAATGCCAAAATTCCCGCCAGCGCTGAACGCTGTTCTTCTGAAGGTGCTTTGTCTGGCTGGCCTGCAATCATGACTACCGATCTATTAATAAACAAAAAATGGCTTTTCAGGATTGATCATTTAGGTTGTGTTAGCAAACCGACTTTTTGAACCTGGTACTGCTGCAAAATATCCATGATCTTGATGACTTCCTCGTAACGCACATTTTTGTCGGCGGCAATAACGACGGGCTGATCGGCATTTTGCGACTGTTTTTGTTTGATCGCATCAATCAGCTGTTGATGTGTCACATGGACTTCAAGACTTGTTTTGGCCCGGTCAAGCAATGCAAGACTGTTGTCGGCCTTGATCATCACCTCCAACGGTGCGGAAGGCACAGCGGATGATTTCCCGATCTGAGGCAATTCGATTTGCCCCGGATTGATCATGGGCGCAGTGATCATAAAAATGATCAACAACACCAGCATCACATCAATATAGGGCACGACATTAATTTCATTCTTTAACTGGCGTTTAATGCGACGAGCCATTGTGTTTTCTTACTCCAGATTAATGGGAAGCCCTGCGTTGCAAAACATTAGACAGTTCTTCCATGAAACTCTCGAACCGTGTCGCCAGTTTTTCGGTATCACTGACATAACGGTTATAGGCAATAACAGCCGGTATGGCTGCAAACAGACCCATTGCGGTTGCAATCAGGGCTTCTGCAATTCCGGGTGCAACATGTGAAATTGTTGCCTGGGAAATATTGGATAAACTGCGAAAGGAATTCATGATTCCCCATACCGTGCCTAATAATCCGATATAGGGACTGACAGAACCCACTGTTGCCAGAAAGGACAAATGTGTTTCCAGTCTGTCCATTTCCCGTTGGTACGTTGCCTGCATGGCGCGGCGCGTACTATCCATAACCATGTCGACGTCCGTGCCCGGTGGATGCTTGCTGAATTCGCCGAATCCCGCCACGAAAATACGCTCCATACTGCCAGAGGTATAGCGCGAACTGGTTGCGCGCTGATACAGCGCGTTCATGTCCGCGCCGCGCCAGAAAATATCCTCAAAATCATCGCTTTGTTTTATGGCATTTCGAATCACAAATAGTTTCCGGAATATATACCACCATGAAAACAATGAAGCCAGTAACAGTATAAGCATGACCAGTTGTACAAAAACACTGGCACTGCTGATCAGATAAAAAAGAGATAAATCCTGGGTGACTGGTGTGTTCATGTTGGTGTCTCGATTTTTTCGCGTAGATTGATAGGAATTCTTACGGGCTTAAGGGTGTCTGTATCAACACATACCACATGGATTGTTGCCTTAACCAAAGTAGTCTGGTTGCATAAAATTTCTTGCGCCAAAGTAATGCGGCTACGTCCCATGTCAACGACATCAACGGTGATATGAAGTAGATCATCCAGTATCGCGGGTTTGAAATATTCTATCTCGAGTGAGCGCACCATGAACTGCAATTTATGGGTATTAAGCAACTCATGTACATCGTAGCCCAGTTCCCGAAGCCATTCGTAGCGCGCACGTTCCAGAAAGTGAAGATGGGTTGCATGATAAACAACACCGCCTGCATCGGTATCCTGGTAATAAACCCTTGTGGGCAAGGAAAATTTTTGATTATCCATTGTGTATAAAAAGTCTAAACAGGGCGCCTAAAAAAATTCTGATAATTCTATACTATAAATTACCTGAAAAGATGACAAAAATTACTTGAAGTTAAAATTAAAAATGATTTTTTATATGACGACTTCGGGAACGGATAATGAGGGTGTTTTATTGTTCGGTTTCCATTGAAACCGGATGAATTCTGACTGTTCTGACCGCCTGATTTTTTACTTGCAAAATTTCCATGGGGTAACCGGCAATATTGAGTCCGGTTCCGCTTTCCGGAATTTCCTGTAAATATTCGAGAATCAGACCATTGAGTGTTTTCGGACCGTCAAGCGGAAACTGCGTATCCAGCTTGCGGTTTAAATCCCGCAATAACGCGCTGCCCTCGACAATAATGCTTCCATCCTCCTGCTTATGATAGGTGCTTGCATGGGTGGGCGCATGCGTCGTGAATTCGCCGATAATTTCTTCGAGTATGTCCTCAAGCGTAACCAGCCCCATCCATTCACCGTACTCATCGACAACCAGGCCGATTCTATTCCTGTTTTCCTCGAAAAGCTGCAACTGTGAAAACAGCGGTGTTCCGGATGGAATGAAATACGGTTTTTGCATGATTTTTTCCAAAGTGGCCGCCGTAATGGGCCCGCTTTTCATGTGATTCAGTACTTTTCGCATATGGATGATGCCGACAATATTGTCCATGCGTTCACGGTAGACCGGTAGTCGGGTGTGATGGCAGGTCAGCAGTTGTTCCTGTATGGTTTCATCATCGGCGGTCAGGTCAATTGCTTCGATCCGGCTGCGCGGCACAATAACATCGTCGACCGTAATCGTTTCAAGATCAAACAGATTAAGCAACATGCTCTGATGTTTTTTCTGGATAAAATGCCCGCCTTCCAGAACCAGTGTTTTAAGTTCCTCTGAGCTGATCGTCTGTGTCGCTGTCGATTGCGTTGGGTTTAAACGCAACAGCATCAAAAGCCCAGTGACAAATAAATTAATAAACCACACAACCGGATAAAGAATCTTCAGCAAAGGCGTCAGAATATAACTTGCAAACAAAGCAATGCGTTCGGGATATGCCGCTGCGATGACTTTCGGGGTAATCTCGCTGAAAATCAGTATGGCGAAAGTGACGCAAATGGTGCCAATTAACAATGCCAATTCATCCTGCCCGAAAAGCATTGCGACTATGACTGCCACCAGGGTAGCCGAAGCGGTATTGAGTAGATTATTTCCCAGTAAAATCACACCCAGTAGCCGATCCGTCTTGTCCAGCAATCGGCTGGTCAGGCGCGCAGCCCGGTGCCCCTGCTTGGCCATATGCTTCAGGCGATAGCGATTGATCGCCATCATACTGGTTTCGGAAAGTGAGAAAAAACCTGACAGAATTAATAAGAAAAATAGAATTATCAGTAAGATATAAAGCGGTATATCTTCCAAAGAACACCTTTTTCGGCAGTTGAATTTCGGTTATCAAACTGCAAGCGTAATCGAATTCGAGCGGGTTGTTAAGTAGGCGATAGCCAATTCATTATTTTTTCTATTGCAAAACAGCGTTTTTTCATACTTAAGATCTGTTCTTGCGTTGATAAACGAGTTTAACGCAAGGCAAAAATTCCATTTGTACGATCTTGAGCAGATTCTTGGAAAATACTAACGCGATAATTCAACGATGACGGGCGCATGATCAGAAGGACGTTCCAGTTTGCGCGTTGCTTTATCAATATGACACGCGCTACAGTGATCAGCCAATTCCTTGCTCAACAGAATATGATCGATACGTAGCCCCCTGTTGCGGCGGAAAGCCAACATGCGGTAATCCCACCAACTATAGGTCTTTTCAGGCTGATCAAACAAACGAAAACTGTCTTTGAACCCAAGATTCAACAGTTTGTCAAAAAAATCCCTTTCAGCCTGGCTACACAATACTTTTCCTGCCCAGAGTTTTGGATCATAAACGTCACGGTCATCCGGTGCAATATTGTAGTCGCCCAGTACTGCCAGTTTGGGATAGGTTTTCAATTCATCACGCAACCATTCGGCAAGCGCCTGCAACCAGTTTAATTTGTAATCAAATTTTTTAGATTCAACTGCTTCGCCGTTAGGGACATAAATACAAATTATACGGCACTCATCAAAAGTCGCAGAAATGACTCTTTGTTGTTCGTCTTCAAAACCCGGTATCGCAGTCAGTACTTCCTTACCTTGCTTCTTGCTGAGTATCGCAACACCATTATAGGTTTTTTGCCCGGTAAATACGGATTGATACCCTGCTTCAGCAATTTCATTTTGCGGGAAGTTTTCATCGGTTAATTTGGTTTCCTGCAAACACAACACATCAGGCTGATGTGCGTGCAGCCAGTCAACGACTTGAGGCAGTCGAACTTTCAATGAATTGACGTTCCAGGTGGCCAGCTTCATATCTATTTTCCATTAAGACAACGTAAGTAAAGATAGCGCACTTACGCGAAAACCCGAAGTAACCAACCATCGATATCGCTGATTTCCTGTGCGCAAACGGCATGTTCCATCGGGTATTCGTGCCAATCAGGCATGTAATTGGCCTGGCACAGTTTATCCCTGGAAGTAATGGCCAGTGAAACTGGAACAACCGCATCATATGTGCCATGCGCCATAAAAATGGGGATTGAGGCATTCGCCGGATGCACTTCGTTTAAAAGTGTCTCAGAAAGCGGAAGATAACATGATAACGCCATAATACCCGCCAGTTTGTTTTTTTGGCGCAGACCGGCCTGCAGTGCGATTGCGCCACCCTGAGAAAACCCGGCCAAAACAATATTGTTTGAAACAATACCGCGATTGATTTCATGACCGATCAGTGCGTCAATAGCGTGTTGCGAATCTCTGATACCCGTTTCATCTTCCAGGGAACTGATATTCATACTCCGGATATCATACCAGGCGCGCATGACATAACCAGCATTAATCGTCACTGGTCGCATGGGTGCATGCGGAAAGATGAAACGTATTCCTTTTTTGGGAGAAAATTCCAGTTCATTGATTATAGGGACAAAATCATTGCCATCCGCACCCAGACCATGCAGCCAGATAACGGCATAATCGGGATCAGAACCTGTTTCTATTTCAACTGTGGGCAATAAATCTGAAGTTGGCATGAGCGATAATTACAGAGAGTACAATGTGGCATTGACTAAAGCCGATGATAGGATAAAATTTGCCAGCTGGCAGTTATTCAAATTCAAAATATATTTTTAGAGAGAAACGATGAAACGCAGGGATTTTATCAAAATAATGGGGTCGGGCGCACTTTTAATACCAATGGCTTCATTTCCGGTGCTCGCAAAAAAACAATCGCTGGATTATGAGAAATGGCATAGTTTTCGGTTGACATACCAGGTCAATCTTCCTGCAACAGGAAAACGGGCGCGTTTATGGCTGCCGCTACCCAGTTCTCTTGATCAAGCCTATCAGTTTACCCAGGGAAACAATTGGTCCGGCAACGCTGCACAGGCGAAGTTTGATACCGTTGGCAAAGAAAATTTTCCAGTATTTATGGCGGAATGGCAGGGTGAAGGAGAGCGCACCGCATCCGTTCAATGTATCATCAAAACCTCACACCATGCCGCTAATCTTAATCACTATCATACGACAGGAAACACTGCGGTGCCTGGCGCTATAAAGCCTTATCTCGAGCCCACCCAGTTGATACCGGTCAATGGGATTGTCAAAGACGTGGCCTATTCCATCGTTTATGATGAAAATAATACAGCAATCGATAAAGCACGTTCCATCTATGATTGGTTAATTGATCACTTTCAGCATGATGCGACAACACGCGGGCGTGGCCGGGGTGATATCAAATTCATGCTGGAAAACAGCCAACTGAGCGGCAAATGCGTGGATATACACTCACTGTTTGTGGGACTGGCGCGTTCGGTCGGCATACCTGCACGCATTCAATACGGTATCCGTATGATGGAATCCGAATTGCATGAATCGCTTGGCAGGCAATCGGATATCAGCCATGCGCAACATAGCCGCGCTGAATTCTATCTGAATAACGTCGGCTGGGTACCTGTTAATCCAGCAGATGTCTGTAAAGTGGCCAAGTTGGAAAACTTGGAACTGGACGATCCAAAGATAGCGCGTTTACGGGAGAAATTTTTTGGCGCCTGGGAAATGAACTGGATTACGTTCAATCATGCACAGGATATTCAGTTGGCCAACAGCAAATCCGGCAAACTGCCTTTCTTTTTATTTCCGCATGCCGAGATTGATGACCAGGCACTCGATAGTCTTGACCCGAAAAAATTCAGCTATCAGATTTTCTCAGCCGAGCTCGTTGGAACTGGCGCCCAATTTTAATTCGATAACAACGTCATTAATTTACCAACAGCCGAATTTGCAAGGAGTCAGTAAGTACTTGACCCAATATTCAATAGTAACCGGATTTCAAAAACCAATTAAAACAATGTTCAAAAAAAGTTGACATCAGGTCATATAACAGGTTGTAATATGCGGTTTTATTGACTAAATTTAGATACAAGAGAGAATAAATAATGAAACGTACTTATCAGCCTTCTGTAACCAAAAGAAAACGTACGCATGGTTTTCTTGTGCGTATGAAAACACGAAGTGGTGCGGCTGTTATCCGTGCACGTCGCGCTAAAGGGCGCGCGAAACTGAGTGTCTAGCAGATTGTTGAAAACCGTTTTCGCAGCAACGGCAACGTAGACGGTTTTTCGAAATCCTGCTCGCGCAAGTGTTCGATCCGAGTGAAAACAGGGCAATAATATTCCCATTAGCGCAAAAATATACTCCCTGCCCAAAAGCCATCGACTACATCAGGCTGAAGCGTTCGCCGAGGTTTTTCGTTTCCGGCGACAGGTACGCGGCGGTTATGTTCAAATTTACGCCAAACCGAATGGCCTGCCGTTTTCTCGTCTTGGGCTTATTGTCTCCAGAAAAGTGGAACGTGCCGCGGTTAAACGCAACAGGGCAAAACGGTTGTTACGCGAAACATTTAGAACGTTTCAAAGAAACAATAATACAATGGAAATGGACTGGATTATGCGTTTGAAGTGCCCTGTAACAGCAGAACGTTCAACGGAATTTATTGCAGAAGTCAGATTATTGATGCATCAACTACAACAATGTCACGATTAATGATTGGTTTTATACGATTTTATCAATACTGCATTAGCCCCATGATGGCACCCTCATGTCGTTTCACTCCCACCTGTTCACAATATGCATGTGAAGCATTGGCCAAACATGGTTTTTTGCGTGGAATGCGGTTAAGCATCTGGCGTATCTTGCGGTGCAATCCCTGGTGTAAAGGGGGTTATGAGCCAGTACCTTGACAGTCTCTCACTTTGCTTGCGTGTTGCGAAGCATTGGTTTGTTTGAAGGCGCGAAGTATCTATTTAAATCAAAAATATAGCCATCGACGATAGCTGCCGACTAATGTAATCGCCGAGTGTTTTGCATCTATTGCAGCACACCATAAAGTGTCGTCATAAAATTAATCTGACCATATAAAAATGGAAACAAGAAAACTTATACTTATCATTATTTTGTCCACTTCTCTGCTGTTATTGTGGGATTCTTGGCAAAAAGAAATTCAACCGCCGGTTACTCAGGTAACGCCCGGTGTAATATCTGAAAATGGCACTAATCAACGTCATGACCCGCTGCCTGTGCCTGGCGATGAGCTCGCCGGCGCGAATCAACCGAGCGCAGTCGCTGGAATTGCGGGCGTTACTCCATCGATCACCCCAAATTTGTTTGAAATCGGTGAGAAAATTCAGGTAACTACCGATTTGGTTGTTGCTGAAATCGATACGGCTGGTGGCGATATCAGAAAGCTTGGATTGTTAAAACATCCCGCAAGAGAAGACGAAACAAAGCCTTACGAGTTGTTACTCGATCAAGCGGCCCGTTTTCAGATTGCGCAATCGGGATTAATCGGCGAAGGTCTGCCCAGTCATAAAACCAGATTTACGCTCGATTCAAATAAACATACATATGAACTCAGTCCGGGTGAAGACAGCATAAGCATCCGTCTTCTGGCGCCCGAAGTCGATGGCATACAGGTCACCAAAATCTATACCTTTCATCGTGGCACATATGTCATTGATGTGGAATTTGAAATTGTGAATCATAGCGATTCCACAATCATGCCATTTTCGTATTTTCAGATGATGCGGGATGCCAAAGACCCGGTTGGCCAGGGATTCCTGGTTCATTCTCATACCGGCCCGGCGCTCTATACGGATGAAGAGAAGTTTCAAAAAGTCAAGTTTTCCGACCTGGATAAAAACAAAGCTGAATATCCAACCAATGCCGATAATGGCTGGATTGCCATGCTTGAACACTACTTCTTGACAGCATGGCTGCCCAAACAGGATACACCGCGGGAATATTTTATAAAGCGTTTAGCGTATAACCAATATACCGCAGGCGTTATTGTACCCGTTGGCGCTATAGAACCCGGTCAAACCAAAACCATAGACATGCCTTTCTACGCGGGCCCGCAAGAACAAAATAAGCTTGCCGAACTGTCTCCGGGGCTGGACCTGACTGTCGATTACGGTTGGTTAACGGTATTGGCTAAGCCTTTGTTCTGGCTGCTTTCCTTTTACCACTCCTATGTTGATAACTGGGGTATTGCCATTATCCTGTTAACGCTGACCGTCAAGCTGATATTCTTCCCGCTGTCTGCGGCGGGTTACCGTTCGATGGCCAAATTGCGTGTGGTCACGCCTAAGCTGCAACGTATCCGAGAACAATATGCCAGTGACCGTCAGCGCATGCATCAGGCCATGATGGAATTTTATAAAAAGGAAAAAATCAATCCGCTGGGTGGGTGTTTGCCGATACTTGTACAGATCCCAGTATTTATTGCACTATTCTGGACATTACTGGCTGCAGTTGAATTGCGTTATGCGCCGCTGGCGCTATGGATTACTGACATGTCTGTGCCTGATCCATACTATGTGCTGCCATTGATGATGGGTGTATCGATGTATATCCAGTCAAAGCTGAGTCCCAAGCCCACCGACCCTATTCAGGCGAGAATCATGCAGATTATGCCGATCGCTTTCAGCATATTTTTCTTTTTCTTCCCCTCGGGTTTGGTGCTGTATTCACTGTGCAATAATATTCTTTCCATTCTGCAACAATGGCAGATTACACGCATGCTTGAAAAAAAGGCAGAAGCAGAAGAAGAGAAAAGAAGTAAAGGCAAGGGAAAAGGAAAAAATGTTTCTAACACTGAATTGGAAGAAACAATTGATGAAACCAAACACCTTGCACATTCTGATGCGCCAGCCAAAGAAAGCAATATCGAAGACGCTGAAGTAATTGCAACCAAGGAAGAAACATCTGAGGAAGAGAGAGCCTCTCCTGCACCAGAAAAACCAAAACCCCAACCTAACCAAATTGCCCGAAAGGGTAAAAGCAGGAAAGGCAAGCGAAGGTAATTTCGATTGCGATACAGCCAATGTCTCCATGCACTGGCTGTATCGTTTTTTTGCGGTTTAGCAATACTGTATTAATACAAAGGCATGTTGAATCGCACAGATACTATTGCTGCAATTGCAACGCCACCCGGCCGAGGAAGCGTTGGCATTGTTCGCATCTCGGGTAAAAATCTGGCATCAATCGCTCAGGTCATTCTGGGCGGACTTCCTGAACCGCGACATGCGCAGTTAAGCCGGTTTCTTGATATCCAGGGACAAATCATCGACCAGGGTATCGCCCTTTATTTCCCCGCGCCCAATTCCTATACCGGCGAAGATGTGCTCGAATTGCAGGGACATGGCGGCCCGGCAGTCATGAGTCTGCTGCTCGGCCAGTGCCTTGCATGCGGTGCACGGATGGCGCAACCCGGTGAATTCACGCTACGCGCATTTCTAAATCAGAAGCTTGATCTCGTCCAGGCCGAGAGTGTTGCCGACATTATCGAAGCCAGCACCAGCCAGGCTGCACGCTGTGCGGCGCGTTCGCTGCAAGGCAGTTTCTCAACGACCATCACTGCACTGGTTGAATCGTTAACCACGCTTCGAATGTTGGTCGAGGCAACGCTGGATTTTCCAGAAGAAGAAATTGACGGTTTGCATGGTGAGGAAGTCAAGGAAAAGCTCGGCGCAATTAACGCGCAACTTGAACAGGTGCTGTCATCCGCGCACCGAGGCAATTTGTTGCAAGAAGGTATCAAGGTCGTCCTGGTAGGCGAGCCGAATGTCGGCAAATCGAGTCTGCTCAATCAACTGGCCGAGGAGGAAGTCGCCATTGTTACCGAAATCCCTGGTACCACGCGCGACAGCATCCAGCGCACAATCACCATCTCGAGCATACCCGTTCATATCATCGATACTGCAGGGTTAAGAGAAACCGCGGACATTGTCGAGCAAAAAGGCATTGAGCGTACTCAGGCCGCTGTCAAGGGTGCCGATATCCTCATCCGCCTGATTGATAGCAGCCATCCGCTGGCCGTTGAAGACAGCGACTTACTGCAGGCCTTTTCCATCGACAAACCGCATATCACGGTGTTAAATAAAATAGACCTGATTGATCAAAAACCGGAAACAAAAACAAAAGAAAACACGGTTGAAGTCTACCTGTCTGCAAAAACAGGCGTGGGCGTGGAACTACTGCGCGAGCAAATCCTGCACGCAGCAGGCTGGCACACCGGCCAGGGCGGGGAAGGACTTTTCATGGCCAGACAGCGCCACCTGGAAGCGCTGGAAGACGCAAGGCTTCATCTCAATGCAGCCTGGAAACAGGCCCAGGATGAATCGGAATGGGTATTGCTCGCCGAAGAACTCCGGCTCGCGCAAGATGCATTGGCATCGATTACCGGCCGCTTTACTGCAGACGACTTGCTCGGCGAAATATTTTCACATTTTTGCATTGGAAAATAACACCTGTCGCATTGGCGCTCAAACACACTGAAGCACCTTCAACAGCAAGGGCGGCCTGATTTTGGTTTGCCATCATTCAGCATAAATCTTCTATCTATTCTGATTAAAAATCAAAGTTTTATGCCGTTATAGCCTTATGAGTACCATCTTTTTTCCTTATCAAGGCGTATCGCTCATGAAATTCTTTACTTTACTATTCCTGACGTTAATTCCAGGAATATCTGTCGCAGAAAATTCATTAATCAATAGCAATAAATTGTTTAATTTTGTTGAAGCCGCGTACCCTGATTTTTTTAGCCCAGCCGGAGTCGAAACTACTCCGCTATATGCGTATCTGGTTCGCTACTACCCCGAAACTGATACCTATATTGGCACCAAAGATGAAGAAGTTTATGTTTTTGGCAATGTTTTCGGCGGCTTATTAAGAGCAGGAGTAATTCCCGATTTCATAGAATCAAAAGCCAGCAGCGATGAATTGCTAGCTCAACTCTTTGCAAGTGCGCAAAGTAATGTACAGGTTTTTGGGGTGGGCACTGTCATTTCCATTTTATCGGATGAGCTTGACGGCACCCGCCACCAGAGGTTTATCATCGAGCTGAAATCAAAACAAACGCTGTTGATCGCACATAATATAGATTTAGCGCCAAGAATTGATACCTTAGAAATAAATGATTCGATTGAATTCTTTGGTGAGTACGAATGGAATGATAAAGGCGGCGTCATTCACTGGACGCACCACGATCCTGAAGAAATTCATGTGAATGGATGGCTTTTTCATAAAAATGCGATCTATCAGTAGTTCTATGTTGATCGTCACAAAAAAATGGATTAACTCACTCTTGAAACGCTGCATAAATTGGCACAGGTAAAAACGCGGCGTTTCTTTATTGGAATGCGTAAAAAGCACAACCCCTTCTGGCTGCGTGTACCAATGTCCAGTATTTGCTTAAAAAAACAATCCTCATAATGCCGACATAGTTTGAATTTTTTTACAGGAGAAAAATAATGAAAAATTTATTCGTATGTTCGTCTAAGGTTTTAACAGCATCAATTTTAATATCTTTTTTATATGTAGGCACAAGCCATGCAGTCGCGACCATGCAATTGAAAGTTGAGGACCTGACTAATGGTGGAACATACAGCATTACCGATAACGGCGCGAGTGATGGGTCGGCGACGCTCGGCTTGCTAAATTCAACCATCGCTACCGCGAATGGAAATATTTTTGTATCCGTTGGAACCAGCAAGCCACTTGGACCCAATTCACATCTAGTGGCCGGCCTGGATTTAAATAATGTTTTAATTACTTCATCTTCCGCAATAGACCTGAGAATCACTTTGACTGATGTTGATTATCAGCTGACTTCGCCAAACGGCACCTTACTTGCAAGTGTTGGCGGCACATTAGGATTAGGCGGTAACGCACTTAACTCGGCTCAGTTTGACTATTATTTCAACACATCAAATGGCGCATTTGACACTGTCGGCGCGGTTCATCTCGCCTCCGCTACATATTTTGGACCGGGTGCTTTTGCCAGTAATCTTGCGTCAGTCTCAGCACCGGGCACCGACAGCTCATTTTCTTTAACACAGATTGCCGAACTTCATTTGGAAGCCGGTCAAATCATATCCTATGATTCCGATATGAATGTAGTGCCTGAACCCAGCACACTGTTTCTATTGGGGTTGGGATTGTTTGCATTTGTAAGAACGCGTCATCTTGGCAGATAGTCAAAAAAAAAACGCATTGACATGCTATGAGTGGTAACGGAAATGAACTGCGATTCTACTCAGAGTTACCACCTATATTGGCACAAAACAATCTGAAGAATCGCATTAATAAACAACCATTGAACCATTGGCCTTGTTTATCCAATCGCACAAGCTACCATTATTTTACCCCTTCAAGTTGACTTCTAGCAGAAAATGAACCCGTGGGAACAAACTATAATACTTCATGCACAGTAAAATCGCGCCTTAACAAGATACAGCAAGAACAAAAAACGCCGACACAACATATAATTGATATGTAAGGGATATCTGTTGTGAACAAAGAAGTATTATTACAAAATACAGATTTTTAGAGACGCCCTAAATTAACTCTCTGCGAATACTGTTTGAAATTGCAGAAGAAGTTGACTTTGTCACTGTCCAGCTTGAGTGGCCGTCGGAAAATGCTATAATGCATGGTTGATAGATTTTGCTTGATTGTTTAAATAAACGAGCAAATTGCTGCAAGCAATTCCTATCACTTGTTTTTTTATTTCACACATTCACGCGTATATTAAAAGGGTGCTTCGCAGCCGATGCCGCGAAGTCACTAGGTGAATGGCGGTTCAACCCTTTGAGGAGAATTTATGTCAGTAACAATGCGGCAAATGCTGGAAGCAGGTGTTCATTTTGGCCATCAAACGCGCTTCTGGAACCCCAAGATGGCGCCATATATCTTTGGCCATCGCAATAAAATCCATATTATCAATTTGGAACGCACAATGGAGATGTACGAAGAATCCATGAGCTATGTGCGTCAGTTATCAGCGAATAAAGGCGTTATTTTGTTTGTTGGAACCAAACGTCAAGCCCGCGATATCATACGGGAAGAAGCAACGCGATGCGGCGCTCCTTATGTTGATCAACGTTGGTTGGGCGGCATGCTGACCAATTTCAAAACGATCAAACAGTCTATAAAACGTCTGCATGATATGGAAGCGATGGTGCAAGACGGAGTGCTGGAAAAAATGATCAAAAAAGAAGCGCTTGATATGCAACGCGAGTTGGACAAGCTGAACGCCAGTCTTGGCGGTATCAAGGAAATGAAAAGTTTGCCAGACGCATTATTTGTAGTGGACGTAGGTTACCAGAAAGGCGCCGTTACCGAAGCCAGAAAATTAGGTATCCCGGTTGTAGGTGTGGTAGATACCAATCATAATCCTGAAGGCCTTCATTACATCATTCCAGGCAATGATGATTCGAGCCGGGCAATACGCTTGTATGCACGTGGCGTCGCAGATGCTATTCTGGAAGGGCGCAATCAGGCGATTCAGGAAATCGTTGAAATGAATGCTGAAGAAGTGGATGAATAAAAATCCGGGCTTATTACCAAACATCTAAATTTTAATTAATAAGTCATTAACGTTTTCAATAAGCCAGTTCTTGCTGATTAAACGCTTCAGTTTAGTTTTCCTGATCAGAAAACACTGATAGAAAAACACGAAGTGCGCCGGTGAGAGCTAATAAGATTGGATTCATAAGTTTGTTTAAATAAAGTATCTGGAGTAAATTGAATATGGCTGCGATTTCCGCAAGCATGGTAAAGGAATTACGTGAGTTAACGGGGCTTGGCATGATGGAATGCAAAAAAGCTTTAACGGAAACTAACGGAGATATGAAGGCAGCAGAAGATCTGCTCAGAATTAAAAGCGGCGCTAAAGCAAGCAAGGCTGCAGGACGCATTGCTGCGGAAGGTGTAATTGGCTCTTTTATTGCTGCCAATGGCAATACCGGTGCATTGGTTGAAGTCAACTGCGAAACGGATTTCGTTGCTAGAAACGAGGACATTATCCAATTTGCCAATCATTTGGCAGAATTGGTGGCCACAAAAAATATTACGGATGTTCAAGTGTTGAGTGAAACGACGTTGTCTGGCGAAGATACAGTCGAGACCGCTCGCAAAGCGCTTGTCATGAAACTTGGCGAGAATATCAGTATTCGTCGATGCGCATATCATTCAACCAGAGATCAGCTGGCTACCTATTTACATGGAACCAAAATTGGTGTCATGGTCGATTATCAAGGTGGAAATGAAACCTTAGGCAAGGACTTGGCAATGCATATTGCGGCAAGCAAACCGATGTGTGTTTCCAAAGAACAGGTTTCCCCTGATGTATTGGAACACGAACGTCAGATTTTTTCAGCACAGGCTGCTGAAAGTGGTAAACCAGCCAATATTATTGAAAAAATGGTCGAAGGCCGCATTATCAAATATCTTGCAGAAGTAACCCTGCTGGGGCAGCCTTTTGTCAAAGATCCTGATCAGACAGTTGAAAAGCTATTGACAAAAAAATCAGCATCGGTAAATGATTTTACCCTGTTTGTTGTGGGTGAAGGTATCCAAAAGAAAACAGAGAACTTTGCAGAAGAAGTCAAAGCACAGATGGGACAGGCAAAATAAGCTTTGATATCACTCTTTACTATTAAACAACACCGCCCATGACAACTCGATATCAGCGTATTTTGCTCAAGCTTTCTGGAGAAGCACTAATGGGCGAAGATAGCTATGGCATTAATCAGACAGTGATTGGGCGGATTGTTGCTGAAATCAAAGAAATCAATAAGCTCGGCGTAGAAATTGCGATAGTTGTTGGCGGCGGAAATATTTTTCGCGGCATGAAATCTACCAATGACGGCATTGAACGTGTCACGGCCGATTATATGGGTATGCTGGCTACTGTTATGAATGCATTGGCATTGCACGATGCGATGAAGCAAGCAGGTCTTGTTCCCCGTATTCAATCAGCTTTACGCATCGATCAAGTTGTCGAGCCTTATATTCGAGGCAAGGCAATTCGTTATTTGAAAGAAGGCTGGGTTGTCATTTTCGCTGCTGGAACAGGAAATCCATTCTTTACAACTGACACAGCCGCAGCATTACGCGGCATGGAAATGAATGTCGACATCATGCTAAAAGCGACTAAAGTGGATGGCATTTATTCAAGTGATCCCAAAATTGATCCGCAGGCAACACGTTTTCAGAAGCTGACTTTTGATGAAGCCATTGTCAAGAATTTGCGGGTTATGGATGCAACAGCACTGACTTTATGCAGAGACCAGAATTTACCCCTCAATGTGTTCAGTATCTTCAAGCCGGGGGCACTCAAGCGTATTATTATGGGAGAAGATGAAGGAACTTTTGTAATGGTCTAGGTTATTAAGTTCCTGTTTGTTATTCTCGTGCGTTATTGAACTGCTGTCGATAACGCAACTTATGGGAAAATTATTATGATTGCCGATGTAAAAAAAACTGCTGAACAAAAAATGCAAAAAAGTCTGGAAGCGCTAAAAACGGATTTGAGCAAAGTAAGAAGCGGACGGGCGCATACCGGCTTGCTTGATCATGTTACGGTTGATTATTATGGCACGCCAACACCGATTAATCAGGTGGCCAATGTTAATTTGATCGACTCGCGAACAATTGGTGTCATTCCATGGGAAAAAAAGATGGCCGGCGCGGTGGAAAAAGCCATTCGTGAATCTGATCTTGGACTTAACCCTATGTCAGTCGGTGAAACAATCCGTGTTCCGATGCCGCCTTTAACGGAAGAACGCCGGAAAGAATTGACCAAAGTAGTCAAACATGAAGCGGAAAATGTGCGCGTAGCAATGCGAAACATTCGTCGCGACGCCAATTCTCAGTTAAAGGAATTATTGAAATCCAAAGATATCTCGGAGGATGAAGAGCGTCGCGGCCAGGATGAAATCCAAAAAATAACGGATCGTTATATCACCGAAATCGATAAGATTCTGCAAACCAAAGAAGCCGAATTAATGGCCATTTGATATGTCTCATGGTACAAGCTCCACGCGAGAAATACCTGAAACAGGACCCATACCTAAACATATCGCCATTATCATGGACGGCAATGGACGTTGGGCAAGAAAGCGATATTTGCCACGCATGGCTGGACATAAACAAGGTGTTGAAACAGTTAGAAATGTTATTAAATCCTGTTCGGAACATGGTGTAGAGTATCTAACACTGTTTGCTTTCAGTAGCGAAAATTGGCGACGTCCAGCCGATGAAGTATCTTTCCTGATGCAATTGTTTGTTGGCGCCTTAGAACAGGAAATTTCAAAACTGCATGAAAACGGTATTCGCTTTAAAGTCATCGGCGATATTTCAAAGTTTGAATCTAAGATTATTCAATTTATACAAAAAGGTGAACAACTCACCGCTAACAACTCCAGGCTAACATTGACAATAGCGGCCAATTACGGCGGGCGATGGGACATTACGCAGGCCATGCGTCAGATGATGGATAAATCAACTGATTTACCTAAACATTTTGAAGAAGAAAGTCTTGCTCAGTATCTATCCATGAATTATGCACCCGAACCCGATTTATTTATACGCACAGGTGGCGAATGTCGCATCAGCAATTTTTTATTATGGCAGCTTGCTTATACAGAATTATACTTTACCGATACACTCTGGCCGGATTTTGATGAAAGCGAATTTGATTTAGCGATTCAGTCGTACCAGCAACGAGAGCGGCGTTTTGGCCAAACCAGCGAGCAAATTCAACAATAACGACTTCCATTCACCATCAATGTAAACTTTGCTGCACTGAAAGATATTTATGTTAAAAGCCCGTATATTGACTGCAATTATTGTATTACCTCTTTTTTTATCTGCTTTGTTCTATTTGCAAGATATTTTCTGGGCCACCCTATTATTGGTTTTAACGGTTATCGGTTCACGTGAATGGTGTCATTTATCCCGATTCTCAGTTAGAAATACTGTTATTTTCATGATCCTGACAACATTACTGGGTGGAGAATTATTGTTTCAGTTAAGTGAAGCCGTTGAAATCGATGCTTTTACACCAGCGCTGATCTGGATTTATGTGCTCTCGGCCATTTTCTGGATTGGCTATGTCCCTTTTTTATTGAAACAAACCCATACAATCAACAGCACTTTTGTTTTAATGCTGATAGGCTGGTTGGTGTTGCTGCCGACCGCACTTGCTCTGTATCAGTTACGCGCAATAAGCCCGCTGCTTTTACTGGGCTTTATGGGGACAATCTGGATTTCTGATACCGCAGCATATTTTACTGGCCGCGCTTTTGGTAAAAACAAGCTTGCCTATCACATCAGCCCGGGAAAAACCTGGGAAGGCGTTGCCGGTGCCATGCTGGCTGTTATCGTTTATGGACTTGTATGGGTTTTTGCATTTGCCGATGGTGCTTATCCGATGTTGCTAGTACCATTGCTGATTGTACTGGCTATACTCGGCATTATTGGCGACTTGTTTGAATCCCTGATAAAACGTCAAGCTGGTGTTAAGGACAGCGGTAAAATTCTTCCGGGACATGGTGGCATTTTAGACCGAATTGATGCCTTAACACCTTCCCTGCCCATGGCTATTCTGGCATTACTGGCTTTTAACCCTTCACAATTATGAATAAAATTCGCTTTTTAACAATACTGGGTTCGACTGGCAGTATCGGTGAAAGTACGCTCGATGTTGTTAATCGTCATCCCGATCTGTTCAAGGTCCTGGCGCTCACCGCCAACAACAACGTCGAAAAAATGCTTGAACAATGCCGACATTTCCGGCCTCACTATGCTGTAATGCTGGACCCAGTGCAAGCAGAGCGATTGGAACACGCAATTAATCAGAGTAACCTGGATACCACTGTATTGTCCGGCGTGGAATCACTGGAAAGAGTCGCATCACTTCCGGAAGTTGATGTTGTCATGGCCGCTATTGTCGGCGCAGCCGGAATTCGACCGACGTTTGCGGCCGCAAAAGCAGGCAAACTGGTTTTGCTTGCCAATAAAGAGACGTTGGTTATGGCAGGCCGGATTTTCATGGATATGGTCAAAACACATGGTGCCACCCTGCTGCCCATTGACAGCGAACATAATGCGATACACCAATCGTTACCGCATGACTTTGACGGAAGCCTTCAGGAAAAAGGTATCCGGCGTATCCTGTTGACCGCCTCGGGCGGCCCTTTCAGAAATGCTTCGCTGGATTCGTTGGCGCATGTTACACCGGAACAGGCATGTGCACATCCGAACTGGGATATGGGGCGTAAAATCTCTGTTGATTCAGCAACCATGATGAATAAAGGACTCGAAGTTATCGAAGCACACTGGTTATTTAATGCGGCACCTGAAAACATACAAGTGGTTATTCATCCGCAAAGTGTTATTCACTCCATGGTTGAATATATTGATGGTTCCGTACTGGCGCAGCTTGGAAACCCGGATATGCGAACACCGATAGCCCATGCCATGGGTTATCCTGAAAGAATTGAAAGCGGCGTAGCATCACTGAATATGTTCGAAGTGGCGCATCTGGATTTCGACCAACCTGATTTTACTCGCTTTCCCTGCCTGAGACTCGCCTATGAAGCGCTAGATATGGGCGACAACATGCCTGCAATACTGAATGCAGCCAATGAAATTGCTGTTGCATCTTTTCTTGAGGAAAAAATGCCGTTTACCGCAATTCCGGTTATGATTGAACATGTCATGAAAACGTTGAAGCAAGAAACGATACACTCGCTAAGCGATGTACTTAAGGCTGATAGCATGGCCCGTAATGCAGCGCATGACTGGCTGAGCACATTCAAATAATCAATATACATTTTCTATGCTGTTTGAATTTTTCTAATGGTAAGATAGCGTTAATTCAAAAACTAAGGAATGTGAAAGAAAATGCGGGCACATCAAGCAGCGGATTTTGCATGATGATAGACTTTACAAATGGACTGTACGGGATTAAAGCGGCAGTACTCAATAACAATCTTATATACTGATCCAACATGTCAATATTTTTCACAATCATATCCTTTATCGTTGCGCTAGGTATACTGATCACCTTCCATGAGTTTGGTCATTATCTTGTAGCCCGCTGGAACGGCGTTAAAGTTCTGCGGTTTTCTGTAGGTTTTGGTCAACCTGTTTTTAGAAAACGATTAGGTAAAGATCAGACTGAATGGGTTGTTGCGGCCATTCCATTGGGCGGCTATGTCAAGATGCTCGATGAAAACGAAGGCAGGGTTGCAAAAGAAGAACTTTCGCGCGCTTTTAATCGCCAACCGGTTGGACGTCGTTTCGCGATTGTAGCTGCGGGACCGCTTGCCAATTTCCTGTTGGCAATCGTTATGTACTGGCTCATGTTTATTCTGGGCGTCGACGGTATAAAACCCACGTTAGGGCCGATTGTACCGGATACCCCGGTGGCCAATGCACAATTTGAAGCGGGTGAAACTATCGTCAGTATTGAAAATGAATCGGTTGAAAGCTGGCAGGATGCACGTTGGACATTATTGCGTTACGCGGTTGATCGTTCCTCCGCCGTTTCCGTTGAGACAATTAATCAGAACGGTGTGAGAAATTGGCGCCAACTTGATCTCAGCGGCATTCACCCGGATGAAATGGAAGGAAATGTGCTTGGCAAGATCGGATTTAATGTCTATCAACCCGAAATCAAACCCATAATCGCGGAAGTCATGTCGGGCGGCGCGGGTGAGCGCGCCGGCTTGCGTGCAGGAGACGAGATTCTGGCTGTAAATGACAAGGACATCTACAGCTGGATAGAATTTGTGCCGGAAGTACAGACAAATCCTGGACGCCCTCTGACTCTGGATATTCTGCGTAATGATCAAATCATAACCCTGAATATTGTCCCTGAAGCAGTGACCGAAAATGGCCAGAAGGTCGGCCGGATCGGCATTATGCCCGAAATTGACCAATCCCTGTTTGAAGCAATGCGTGTCGTTGTCACTTATCCAGCTGGAGAAGCAGTCATAATAGCGCTGAATAAAACTTGGGAAACAACTGTTTTAACCTTGAGCATGCTCTCTAAAATGATCACCGGCGACGTTTCCTGGAAAAATGTGAGCGGTCCGATCTCCATCGCCGATTATGCTGGGCAATCTGCACAAATGGGATTGGTCTCCTATCTTGCATTTCTGGCCCTGATCAGTGTCAGTCTGGGCGTTTTAAATCTGTTGCCTATCCCCATTCTGGATGGGGGGCACTTAATGTATTATGTCATCGAGATGATCAAAGGCTCGCCAGTCTCCGAGAGAATCATGATTATTGGGCAGAAGATAGGTTTATTGATGCTGTTTACACTAATGACCTTTGCGATCTATAACGACATTAATCGGTTGGCAACTGGTTAGATAATGAAATACAAGTATTTTGTCGCGCTGGTCGGCTTTTTATGTGCTTTTTCTGCGTGGGCCAGTCAATCTTTTGTCGTTTTGGATATACGTGTCGAAGGCATACAACGTACCGAGGCCGGAACAGTTTTCAGTTATCTGCCGCTTAAGGTCGGCGATACCATAGATGAAACAAAAGCAACCGCCGCGATCAAAGCACTGTACGCCACTGGATTCTTTAAGGATGTCAAATTAAAAACCGAAAACGGTGTATTGATTGTACAGGTTGAAGAACGGCCAGCAATCGCTCAGATTAACATTAATGGCTCCAAGGCATTTGAAAAAGACAAGCTCAAGGAAGGCCTGAAACAAGCGGGACTATCGGAATCCCGGATTTTCAGTCGTTCCCTGCTGGATCGTGCAGAACAGGAACTGAAACGGCAGTATATCAGTACGGGCAAGTATGCAGTCAAGATAACGACAACCACAACACCGCTTGAGCGCAATCGCGTCAGCATTAATTTCGATATTGAAGAAGGTCGTACGGCGCGGATTAAACAAATCAATTTTGTCGGTAATGCAGCGTTTGATGACAAGATATTGCGCGGCCTGTTTGTGTTGAGAACGCCCGGTTTATTAACCTGGTTTACCAAAAACGATCAGTATTCCAAGCAAAAACTATCTGCGGATCTGGAAACACTCCGATCCTACTATCTTGATCGCGGCTATCTGGAATTCAGCATTGATTCCACACAGGTATCGATTACCCCGGACATGAAGGATATCTACATCACCGTCAACGTATCCGAGGGGGAACAGTACACTGTTTCCGATATCAAATTGGCGGGTGAGTTACTCGTACCCGAAGAAGAATTGAAAAATTTGATCCTGCTACATCCCGGCGATGTTTTTGCACGCGAGAAATTAACCGAATCGGTCAAATTGATTTCCGATCGCTTAGGTGATGACGGTTATGCGTTTGCGAACATTAATGCAGCCCCCGAACTGGATCATGAAAATCAGCAGGTGGCTTTTACGTTCTTTGTCGATCCGGGGCGACGTGTCTATATACGCCGTATCAATATTACCGGCAACGACCGCACAAAAGATGAAGTTATTCGTCGCGAATTTCGTCAGATGGAAGGCGGATGGCATTCCACTTCGAAAATCAATCTTTCCAGGCAACGGGTTGACCGGTTGTTCTTTTTTAACAGTGTCAATGTAGAAACACCACCTGTGCCGGATGCGCCCGATCAAGTCGATGTCAATATTCATGTTGAAGAAAAACCGACCGGCGCAATTATGTTTGGCGCAGGTTTCTCGGATCGTGAAGGACTGATACTCAACGGTTCAGTCTCGCAAAACAATATTTTTGGCACCGGAAACTTTTTTAGCCTGCAAGTCAACACCGGTCGTATTAATCGCGTTTTTTCCGCCTCTTTCACTAATCCCTACTTTACTGTGGATGGAGTAAGCCTGGGTTTCGATGTGTTCAGACGAAATTTAAATACATCGCGTTTATCGAGAGTTAATGCCTTCAGAACAACAACCTCTGGCGCTATCGTGCGTTTTGGTATTCCTATTGCCGAGAATGATATTGTGTCATTTAGTGCAGGCGCTGAGCAAACGCAAATTGGCACCTTTTCAGATAGCTTGCCACGTACTGTAAAGTTTGTTGAAGACTTTGGTGAAACAACATACAACCTGCCGTTCACAGTAAGCTGGGCGCGAGATAGACGAGACAGTGCAATTTATACCACTTCAGGTACCACGCATCGCTTGTTTGGTGAAGTCAGCATACCTGGGGCTGATCTGAATTATTATAAAGCCAGCTATAACCAGCAAACCTATTTTCCGCTCACCAATACATTTACGTTATTGCTGAATACCGAATTTGGCGTTGGTGACGGTTATGCAGGCAAGCCGCTTCCCTTTTTCAAAAACTTTTTTGCAGGCGGAAACAATTCCATACGCGGCTTTGACTTGAACTCTCTGGGTCCAAGAGAGGAAGTTCCAAATAGTAATGGGACGTCCAATAACAGAACTTTCGCACTGGGTGCCAGCAAACGTGTCGTGGCTAATCTTGAGTTGTTGTTTCCCGCACCTTTTATGAAAGATGACCGCTCTGTTCGCTTGGGCGCATTTATCGATGCGGGAACGGTTTTCGATAATTTTAAAGCAAAGCACGATGCTAATGGCAATATCATAGAGCAAGGATTTACCGATTTGATGCGCTACTCTGCAGGTTTGTCCGTAATGTGGATCTCACCCATGGGGCCGCTCCAGGTCAGTATTGCCAAGCCACTAAACGCTAAAGATGAAGATAATTTACAGATGTTTCAGTTCAGGTTTGGGCAACAGTTTTAGGCCAGGCTAGAACCAATCAGGAGAACCTATTGGACTTGACGCTTCGATGGTGGAAATTTCATTACTATATTGTCATGGCAATCTTGTTATTGCCTGTAAATGCGCTATCCGATCTTCATGCAGACAATATCAGAATAGGTGTTGTCAATACCGAAAAAATTTTGCGCGAATCAACGCCCGCGCTTAAAGCCCAGCAAAAAATCGATCAAGAATTTTTTCCACGCGATGCGGAAATTAAGGATATGGCCAAACAAGCCAAAACGTTGCAGGAAAAGCTGGAACAAAAAGGCGCAACAATGAACGATGCTGACAGACGTGAACTGGAACGGGAACTTGCAAACCTGAGCCGCAATTACCAGCGCGCGCAACGCCAGATGCGTGAAGATCTGACAGTTCGTCAGAACGAAGAATATGGTGTAATTCTGGAACTGATCGATGAAGCCATTAACACTGTTGCTGAAAAAGAAAACTACGATCTGATTTTGCAATTGCAAGATTCAGTTTATCGCAGTCAACGTATCGATATCACTGATCAAGTGATAAAAGTCCTGAATAAAACAAATAGCCGTAATAAAAATGCGCACTGAACATGATCCCGATTTATACGCAACTCCAAATCAAGCTTTGCATTTGCATCGATTTTTGATCTGAATAAATAAGGAAAAACAATGAGTACTATGGATATTCATGAAATACTTAAATATTTGCCACATCGTTATCCATTATTGCTGGTAGATAAGGTTATTTCTATTGAAGCAGAAAAAAACATTGTCGCCTTAAAGAATGTTTCTATCAATGAACCGTTTTTTCAGGGACATTTTCCGCATCACCCTGTCATGCCGGGTGTGCTGATCGTAGAGGCGCTGGCTCAAGCGGCTGCGCTGCTGACTTTGAAAACCGAAGGCAATACGAACAAAGAGGATTCTGTTTATTATTTTGTCGGCATCGACGGTGTCCGTTTCAAAAAACCCGTCATGCCAGGCGATCAGCTTATACTTAAAGTTTCAATAGACCGTCAGATAAAAGGCTTATGGAAATATTCGGCACGCGCAGAAGTTGACGATCAATTGGTGACCGAAGCCAAATTAATGTGCACTTCCAGAAGCGTGTAACCATTACCGCAAGCACTGGGATTAACAGTTGCCAGCAGTTGCAACGAAGCCTCAACTGATTTGCGGGGTGGACGAGGCCGGTCGCGGCCCGCTTGCCGGTCCGGTGGTTGCGGCATGCGCAATCCTGGATAAACACCAAACCATTCATGGTCTGGCGGATTCAAAACAACTCAGCGAGAAGAAACGGAATGAAATTGCGGCAGCAATTAAACAGTTTGCAAAGGCCTGGGCAATCGCATCGGCATCAGTCACCGAAATAGATCAATTGAATATCTTGCAGGCTACATTATTAGCCATGAAACGTGCTGTCGAACAGTTACCGCTTATACCAGATTTGGTAATGGTTGACGGCATTCATAGTCCGAAACTCGAGATTCCAGTCCATACGGTGATAAAAGGCGATTGCCTTATAGCAGAAATATCGGCAGCATCCATTCTGGCCAAAACAGCGCGTGATGCTGAAATGAGACTACTGCATGAACGTTTTCCTGAATATGGATTTGACCAGCACAAGGGCTATCCAACCAAGAAGCATATCAATGCCTTGCGAATATATGGTATAACAACAGCACATCGGCGAAGCTTTGCGCCAGTTAAAACAATAGAAAATATAAATAGTTAAATCTGTAAAACAAGCAAAGGAAGCAAAATGGGAACCCTGAAAGTCTTACATATAATGGGTGTTGTTATTTGGGTAGGCGGTATGTTTTTTGCCTACATGGTATTAAGACCCGTTGTCAATCAATTGCTGCCGTCACCGCAAATGCTTAAATTCTGGCAGGCGGTTTTTTCCAGTTTTTTCCATTGGGTTTGGTTATCGATAACGGTTATCCTCGCAAGCGGTCTGCACATGATTTCGCAGATGAGTGGATTTGAAAAACTGCCCTTTAATATTTATTTGATGTTTGCGATTGGCGCGATGATGATGTTGATATTTATATATGTGTTTTTTACCGCCTACCGCAAACTCAAGCGCTATGTCGCTGCAGAAGAGTGGGAAAAAGCGGGTATTGCACTGGTGCAGATCCGTGTTTTGATCGGGTTAAACCTGATTCTCGGATTTGTAACCATCGCCATAGCCGTTCTGGATACATAACAACACCCGGCTATTGCCAAAGGGCGTACCGCAAATCCATAAGAATCCAGCAATATCAGATGGATAGCGTACTCGCTCATTTTAAATCAATTTTACGGAGTTTTAGATGAATACGCGCATTGCTAAAGATACCGTGGTATCACTTCATTACGAATTATCTGATTCATCAGGTAATCTCATTGAAAAAACAGAAGAACCAATCAGTTACTTGCATGGGGGTTATGATGGGATTTTCCCCATGGTTGAAGAAGCACTGCATGAAAAAGAAGTCGGTTTTAGCTGTACCGTTTCTATGGAACCCGAGAATACTTTTGGAGAATATGACAGCACCTTGATTCGAATTGAGCCGCGCAGCGCCTTTCCTGAAGATGTTGAAGTCGGCATGCGTTTTGAAGGCGCCACTGAAGACTCGGAAGATTATCTGATTTACACAGTAACCGATATTGCGGACGACAAAGTGGTCGTGGATGGAAACCATCCACTGGCAGGAATGGCCCTCAATTTTGCCTGTACGGTTATCGATATCCGCCCGGCAACAGCAGAAGAAATTTCACATCAACATGTTCATGGTCCCGATGGACATACACATTAAGTGATTATTGTTTTGATCAACGCTGACTTATAAACGTTTATCCGCTAAGCCTTATTGCTCATTCAATATCTGTTTGAGCTTATAAAGCTGCTCTAGCGCCTGCCGCGGCGTCAACTCATCAGGCGAAATGGTTCGCAGCAAAGGAATCACAGGATTTTCCTGCAGCATTTCGAATTCATCAACTGCTGGCTCATCGAAAAACAGATCCAGTTGCGGATTTTTGTCCGCTTTGTCCTTTTCCAGTTCAGCCAAATGTTTTCTGGCCATACGGATCGTCTGACTGGGAACACCCGCCAGTGCAGCAACCTGCAGACCGTAACTCTGGCTGGCAGGCCCGGCAGTAACCTTATGCAAAAAAACGATACGGTTTTTATGCTCCACGGCCTCAAGATGTACATTACGAATTTGTTTGTATTCCTCGGCCAGTTTGGTCAACTCAAAATAATGCGTGGCAAAAAGTGTGCAGCTCTGATTCTTGATCAACAGATAACGCGCGATTGCCAGAGCAAGCGCAAGCCCGTCAAACGTTGATGTGCCGCGCCCGACCTCATCCATGAGAACCAGACTTTGTGTTGTGGCATTATGCAAGATATTTGCGGTTTCCGTCATTTCTACCATGAACGTTGAGCGCCCACCCGCCAGATCATCGGAAGCGCCAATACGGGTGAATATCTGGTCAAGAATACCGATTTGAGCTTTTTCCGCTGGAACAAAACTGCCGCAATGCGCCAATAATGCGATAAGGGCAACCTGCCGCATATATGTTGACTTGCCGCCCATGTTGGGGCCGGTAATAACCAACATTTGCTGCTTGCTGTAGTGATCCTGGCCAAACTGGGCGTCATTGGCAACATAGTTTTCTACCTGTCGTTCAACTACTGGATGACGACCCGTTTCGATATCGATGACATTTTCATGCAATAATACCGGGGCAACGTAGTCAAGCGACTGGGCCCGTTCCGCGAAAGCGCATAAAACATCGATTTCGGCAACGCTGGCAGCTATTTTCTGTAATGCCTGTACGGAATCGGCCAGTGTGTTCAACAAGTCGTCGTAAAGGGATTTTTCCTGCGCCAGCGCCCTGTCCTGCGCCGCCAGTGCTTTGTCCTCAAAAGCCTTGAGTTCGGGCGTGATGTAGCGTTCTGCACTTTTGAGCGTTTGCCGGCGGCGGTATTCATCCGGAACTTTATCGCTATGCGCATGGGTCACTTCGATATAAAAACCATGCACGCGGTTATATTCCACCTTCAAATTTGGAATGCCGGTGCGTTCCTTCTCACGTGCTTCAAGCTGGACCAGAAATTCGCCACAGTTATTCTGCAAAGCACGTAATTCATCCAGCTCGGCATCGTATCCATCCGCAATGACATTCCCTTCCCGTAATACCGCACTGGGCTCCGGTTGAATCGATTTTTCCAGCAAATCGATCAGCGCCTGATCCGGCAGCATATCCTGCTCGAGCAGCTTTATTCTTTTGACTGTACAGCCAGACAGCGCTTTAACCGTATCAGGTAGATGCTTCAGACTGTCCCTAAGGCCGGACAAGTCTCTGGGGCGCGCAGATCGCAGCGCGATACGTGCAGTAATCCGTTCAATATCCACAACATGCCGCAAGCAATCGTGCGCCGTGATATAAATATTATGGCTGATCAGATTGGCAACGCTATCCAGCCGTTGCTGAATCGCATACAAATCACGCAACGGATGATGAAGCCAGAATTGCAATAAACGGCTGCCCATACTGGTCGCGCAGGTATCCAGCAAGGACAATACCGTTGGCGCGCGCTCACCGCGTATCGTCTCTGAAATTTCCAGATTGCGGCGGGTAGCGGCATCCATACGTACATAAATACTGTCGCGCTCTGCCTGTAAAGACGTCACATGAATCGCAGCGGTGCCCTGTGTCAGCCGGGTATACTCGAACAATGCATTGGCGGCGCATAAGGCCGTTGACAAATCCTCACAACCAAAACCGGAGAGATCGTGCGTATCAAAATGACGCGTCAGACTGCTTACCGCACTGTCCAGATCAAACTGCCAGGGCGGCAGATACTTCAATACCCAGCGGTCTCTCAGACCCTTGACCGATTGGTATGATTCCGGCACCAGAATCTCAGCCGGCTGCAGCCGCTCCAGTTCGCTGATGAGATGACCGGATGATGTCTCCATCACGCGTAACTGGCCCGCCGCCAGATTCAGCCAGGCCAGACCGAGCGTTGATTCATGAACATACAGCGCAAGCAGAATGCAATCGCGCTTGTCTTCCATCAGTGCGGCATCGGTTAACGTGCCTGGGGTAACAATTCGCGTCACTTCACGCGCGACAGGCCCCTTGCTTGTCGCCGGATCGCCCACCTGTTCACAAATCGCGACAGACTCGCCTAATTTGACCAGTTTAGCCAGATATTGCTCGGCCGCATGATAGGGTACTCCCGCCATCTTGATCGGCTCACCGGCAGATGATCCTCGCCGTGTCAGCGTAATGTCAAGAAGAGTCGCTGCTTTCTCGGCATCCTCAAAAAACAGTTCATAAAAATCTCCCATGCGGTAAAACAGCAGCATGTCACCATACTGCGCTTTAATACGCAGATATTGTTGCATCATGGGAGTATGCGTTTCTTTTGTATGCGTCCGGCACGGCCATCTAGAATTTTTCTCGTTTTAATGCCTCGATAAATTCCGGCGCGAGTGGCAACAACTCATCGATACGGCTATTAGGCCAGGCTGGAAGTTTGTCGAGTGTTTCTTTGAGCCATGCGGCTGGGTTGAGGCCGTTGAGTTGTGCGGTGCCAAGCAGGGTTTGAATAGTGGCAGCGCGTTGACCGGCACGTTCAGAACCGACAAAGAGCCAGTTTTTCTTGCCGACAGCTATGGGACGAATGACATTTTCCGCCGGGTTGTTGTCGATCGGTAGGTGGCCGGTGTGTACGTAGCGTACTAGAGTAGGCCAGCGTTTGAGTGTGTAGTCGAGTGCTTTGGCGGATGCGCCGCCGTTGGCAGTTTGCATTCGAGTTTGCATCAGCCAGTCGTACAAGGCATCGAGTGCCGGCAGACTTTTCTGTTTTCTCAGCTGTTGACGCGCTTCGATGGTCAGCTGTTTGCCTTCGGCCTCGATTGCGTACAGTTCGCCGATACGCTGCAATGCTTCAAATGCCATCGGACTGTCATTGGCCTGATGCAGGTCGAAGAATTTGCGCCTGGCGTGTGCCCAGCATGCCAGTTCAATGCAAGGCGACTCTTCTCGAGAGAACAAGGCTTTGTACCCGCCATAGTCGTCGACCAGCAAATGACCTTGCCAGTTTTGCAGAAAGTCTTGCGTATGCCGGCCACTGCGACTTATTTGATAATCAAAGACAACAATGCGCGGCCCGGGATCGAGGTCATTGCTGCGGTAGACCCACAGGTAGGCTTTGCGGGTTTTACCGTTGCCGGGTTCCAGTTGCGCAACCGGTGTCTCATCGGCGTGAAGGGTGTTTCCTTGCAAAAGATGCCATTTCAGTTGGTCTGCCAAGGGTTGCAGCGCAACACCGGTACGGCCGACCCATTCGGCCAATGTGGAACGCGAAAGTATAACTTGTTCACGTGCAGCCATCTGTTCCAGGCGATAGAGCGGCAGGTGATTAAGGTATTTGTTGCTGATCACCCAGGCCAATAACCCCGGTGACGCTATGCCGCCGTCAATGACTGCCGGTGGCACCGGTTCTGCGGTGACGGTTTCGCAGGCCTTACATGCATATTGCGGACGAATGTGACGATGGACAAAGAATTTGGCCGGTTCTACGTCGAGTTGTTCGGTGACGTCTTCACCGATTTTGAGCAGCGTGTTGCCGCACTGTCCGCATTGGCAGGATTCCGGTTCATGGCGGTGTTCGATGCGTGGCAGATGATCAGGCAACGGTTGGCGGCCTGCACGGGAACGCGGCGGTTTTGCCGGTGTTGTTTTTACAGCCGGTTCAATCTGCTCGATTTCGGTATCAACGGCTGCAATATCAGCCAGCACCGATTCTTCAAATAAACTGAGCTGCACCACTGACAACGATTCATTCTTCTTGCCGAAACGGATGCGGCGCAAATGCGCCAGCTCCATGGTCAATGCCTCGATCTTGCATGCCTGTGCACGAATCTCTTGTTGCGCCTGATCAAGTAATGCTTGAACAATACCGGTGACCTGTTGTTTGGTATCCGCATCAAGGTTTAATTGATCAAGCTGCGCCAGTGATTTCATGGCTGTTATTATACCAAAAAACCAGCCTAACTTGCTGTAAATATTGAATTATCAGACTGATTTTATGCGCGCAAATGAGCAGGTGGCAATGCCGATAAACGCTGCCAGTCCACACCTGCTGTCAGCCATTGCCACTGTGATTGACTCAATTCAAAACAACGATCTCCCAGCTTCGGCCACACAAACCAGCCCTGATGCAAACGGCGCTGACATAACCAAACGCCAGTGCCATCCCACAACAACACCTTCATCCGGTTGCGTGCGCGGTTGCAAAATACAAAAGCTGAACCCGCACAGGGTGAATGCCCCAATGCCTGTTGGACAATAAGCGACAATCCGTCAATACCCCGGCGCATATCCACAGGCTCCACAACCATCCAGATTTGTCCAGAATGCGCAATCAATCCAGACATCTCAACAATTCACCGAGCCATTGTGGTGATACATCTGCCGGCAGTTCGAGTGTATGACCGCCTGAACAACGCAGTTTCAGATAATCCGATGGTGTTGTGGTTGTTCTGATCGTCACCGGTATCAACGAAGTTCGTTGATTGTCTTTTTGCACATCACGATAAACCCGTAGCCAATTCCCAAATGTCTTGCTGTTCAATCCATGATCACGGCAATAAGCCACTTGCGACAAACCGCTCGCCTGCCACGCTTTGATATGACGTATCTGTTGTTCTTGGGTTGTCATTGGTTATCCTCCAATAAATATTTGAAGTTAACCAGAATGAGATCTGCTTTCTAGATGGTAGGGCTAAACGCTTACTTTCTTTTTTGGAATTCATATATGCTATCGGACTGCGATCAACTATAAAAAACGGGGAAAAGCCTTATCTTAAGGTGCTATGAGCTCGCGTTTCAGAAAGATTATTATTTCACGAGTACGCTATCCATCTGAAATTGTCGAACACGCATTGCCGTGATGTTATGAAGCAAGGTGCAGTACATGGGAGAAAGTTGTTCCCTTTTCACTATTTTGAGACAAATTTTTTGAATATATTAGCAAAAAATAAATCAACCAATTGTATATATCCTTCACCAATTAACGATCAACCTAAAATTTAATGAATGGATTCCAGTATCTGGAAATGTCAGTATGACCACTGCACCGTTAAACCGGTTAACCAACCCAACCAGATAGACGGTTTTCGATGGTGATTGACAATCAAAATTAATATTAACTGTTTGGGAATATTTAAGGAGAGACTAAGTATCTGGAAAATTATTTATTTGTGTATTCATACGCCTTAACGTTTCCTCACGTCCGAGGAGTTCAAGAACAGCATCAATTGACGGCGTGTGCGTTTCTCCCGTCACCATGACTCGCAATGGCATTGCGACCATTGGAAACTTAACGTCATGTTCTTTGACAACACTCTTGATCGTTTGTTGAATTGTATCTTTTCGCCAGTCTTGTGTTCGCATTAATCTTTCCATTAAATCAAGCATGATTGGTTTGCTGTTCGCAGTAAAGTACTGTGCTTTTAATTCATCGGTGGATTCCAGCGGACGAAAAAAGAATACAGCCGCATCTGCCAATTCTTCTATTGTGTACACTCTTTCTTTTAACAAATCAATCATTTCTAAAAGATCGGGCCCCTTGGATATGTCACAACCATCAGTTTGAAGAAAAGGGATAACCAATTCAAGCACGCGGTTATTATCCGCTTTTTTAAGATATTGCTGATTAAGCCAATGCAGCTTTTCCGGGTTAAATTTTGCCGGAGAGCGATTGATAGCACTCAAATCGAACCACTCGACCAACTGTTCACGACTGAAAATTTCTTCATCACCATGAGACCATCCCAATCTCGCCAGATAATTGATTAATGCTTCCGGCAAATATCCGTCATCCCGATATTGTGTTACTGAAACTGCACCATGCCGTTTTGACAAACGTTCGCCGTTGGCGCCGAGTATCATTGGAACATGGGCATATTCCGGTAAGGGAGCGTCCAGTGCTTTTAGGATGTTAACCTGCCGGGGGGTATTATTTACATGATCATCACCTCGGATAACATGCGTGATATTCATGTCGAGATCATCCAATACCACACTGAAATTGTATGTGGGTATGCCGTCGCTTCTGATCAACACCAGATCGTCAAGCTCACTGTTAGCAACCGAAATTTTTCCCTTAATCTGATCATTAAAATTGACATAACCTGTTAATGGATTCTTGAACCGAATTACTGGCTTAACACCTTTGGGCGGTGTCTGCCTGGAATCTCTCCAGCGTCCGTCATATCTAGGTTTCATTCCTGCTGCCAGCTGCTGCTCGCGCATTTTTTCGAGTTCTTCTTTACTGGCATAACAATAGTAAGCCTGATCATTTTCTAATAATTGTTGCGCAACATCTTGATAACGCTGCAAACGCTCCATCTGATAATACGGCCCTTCGTCATAATCCAGTTCTAACCAGGACATACCATCTAGAATGACTTTTGTGGATTCTTTGGTTGAACGTTCCAGATCAGTATCCTCAATGCGTAAAATAAATTGACCGCCATGTTTACGTGCGAAAGCCCAGGAAAACAAAGCCGTGCGTGCACCACCAATATGAAGATAACCAGTCGGACTAGGTGCGAATCGAGTACGTACGATCATAATAAATAGACTATTTAATAAATTAATGTGACTTATTGCTTTCTTTTCAACAAAACTATAGTTAAGCTAGTACACTATTCAAAATTATTGTCAGGTACACTGACAAGTTCACTAAACCAAGCAATATCAAATGGATAAAGTACTTGTTTTGCTTTGTATCTTTCTCGGTTTCTATCCAAGCCGATATTTGGATTGGTTATTTTACTTCATATATCCCTACTTTCTAAGCGAGGACTGATAACAGACTTTTATAATTATGAAGAAATTATCCTTCACCCGAAATATCAATCGACTTTTTCTTTTTACCAACCAGAAAATAGTAAGAACGTTTATTTTTTTATTTTTCTTGTGCATTTTATCATCCACAGGTAACGCACAACTAGAAGAAACTATTACCAGAATAAAGCCATCAATTGTCGGTATTGGAACGTATCAAAAAATGAAGTCGCCACCAGTTACATTTATGGGCACAGGTTTTGTGGTAGGTGACGGTTTGCATGTCGTAACCAATGCGCATGTAATCCCAGAGTCTCTAAATCTAGAAAGAATGGAAAAACATGTTGTAATTACAGGAAAAGACCAAAAACCTGAACTCAGAGATGTAACCATTATCTCCGTGGACAAAGAGCATGACCTGGCTTTGTTAAAAATAAGTGGTTCCGCATTACCCGTGATGAAACTGGGGGATTCGAAAACGGTTAGAGAGGGAAAACTAATGGCCTACACCGGTTTTCCGATTGGTATGGTTCTTGGTTTTTATCCGGTAACACACCAAGCAATCATCTCGTCTATTACGCCAATCATCAGGCCTGCACATAACACCACACAATTGGATGCAAAATTGATCAGACAGCTCCAGTCTCCTTTTCTGGTATTTCAGCTTGACGGGGTAGCCTACCCGGGGAACAGTGGCAGCCCATTGTACGATCCAGACACAGGTATAGTTTACGGCGTCATAAATATGGTGTATGTAAAAGGTAAGAAAGAAGCTGCACTTTCAGCACCGAGTGGAATCAGTTATGCGATACCCGGAAAATATATTGTAGATCTACTGGGAAAAGCGCATTACAAGAACTGAAAAGTCGACCTTTTCTCATCAACTACATTATAAGAATTAGGGAAAAATGCGGCCAATAACAGTAGCTGTTGCAGAAAACGATCAGGAAAAATGCAGTCAACTCGAACATTATCTACGCAAGAACGATCAAACTATCGAAGTTTTAACCGACAAAGATTCCTTTTACAACAAAAATGTAGAAAGGCGGCTCAAGTCTCGTGACAATCAGTCGTTACAAGCAAATACTGTTGCACGAATTAAACGGCTAAGGCCTCGAGTACTTTTTGTGAATACTCAACAGCTAACGAAAGAATCCTTTGATTTGCTCCATGAGTTAAGTCAGCATTGTCCGGATACATTACCTGTTGTTTTAATCAAAGAAGAGGCCGACGACAACCATATATTGCAGGCTCTTGAGAGTGGCGCATGTGGAGTTGTCGACTGTAGCGTAATACCCTTTAATGTCTCTAAAATAATAGAAACAGTAGATAAGGGAGAACCCTGGGTTTCACGCAAAATGCTTGTAAAGATAATGGATAAAATAAAATTTACTTAAATGACCTATGTTAATTTTACTTGCCAGTTCCGATACTGAATTACTTAAACGATGGGAAGATGGTGTGTTTGGCCTATCTTCAACATCGACCATCAATAATCCAAGACATTTTAAAGACCGGCTTATGAAAGTTAAACCGGATCTCCTTTTACTGGATTATAAATTTTTAGGACAGGATCTTCAGAAAGAAATTCTGGATATCACTGTATCAATTCCCAGAATAAAGATTATCATTTTCAGCCCAGCGATTAATGATAACGAAGAGTGGACTTTATTCAAAAATGGTATCAGTGGTTGCTGTCAGTATGACATGGAACCCGAACAAATCATCTATGTTATTAAAGCCGTTCAGAAAGGTGAATTGTGGATACGTCGATCATTGACAAGCTACATGCTGCAGGAGCTTGTCGAAGTAACATTGGAAAAAGACAGAATTGAAAACGCTATCCACGACTTGTTAACAAACCTGACCAAACGTGAATATGAAATAGCGATGCTGGTCGGACGCGGTGAAAGCAACAAAAGAATAGCAAACCGACTGGATATCACAGAACGGACGGTCAAAGCACATTTAACTGAAATTTTTCGTAAACTGCAAATAACAGATCGTATCAAACTGGCGTTGATGATGAAAGACACTGTTTCTTCGCTCAAGCCATCTCACACAAACAATGCTTTCCACGATCCATCCTATTTTGCATAAGTCATAAATTTCAAAACCGGTAATCGTTAAACAACATGGATTGAGCTCTCATCCAATAGCTTTAGCAGTCCCTGCAGTGCTTTCATGACGGCCTGCCGCCGTACGGATTCACGGTCTCCACTAAAAAAACATGTTTCACTATTCAACAGGCCTTCCTTTAACATCCATGCAAAGCAAACCGTACCAACTGGTTTGAGTTCGGTGCCGCCCGTTGGGCCTGCTATTCCCGTTATGGCCACACTGACCTGAGCATGACTGTTTTTTTGCGCACCAAAAGCCATTTCCTGCGCCGTTACTTCGGATACAGCACCATACTTTTCTAGTGTAGTCATACTGACACCCAGCATTTCATTTTTGGAAAGATTACTATAGGTGATAAAACCACGATCATACCAGACAGAACTCCCGGCTATCGCCGTGACTGCCTGACCGAGCCATCCCCCTGTGCAGGATTCCGCAGTAGCCATTAGCACACCCCGTTGCCGTAGACGTTCGCCCACTTCCGCAGCCAAATACCTAATAGACTGCGTGTTATCAGAAATTTTCGTTTTAGCGGTATCCAAGTTGCTATCAATCTGTTCTAAAAATACCCTTCTAACAACACCCATGCTTTCCATCCAGACAGGCAAAGCAAAGTAAAAAACGCAGCGATCAAATCATCAAACATGACGCCAAAACCACCTTTTAAACGTCGATCATAATACCGAATGGGTTGCGGTTTGATTATATCGAAGAAACGAAAAAGGAAGAAAGCAGCAAGCTGCCAAACCCAGTCCGCTGGTGTAAAGTATAGTACCAATAAAAACGCAACGGTCTCATCCCAAACAATCCCGCCATGATCAGGCACACCCAGTGCTTTGCCCGTCACGCCACATGCCCAGATTCCCAGGATAAACAAGGCATCGATCAACAACAATAAATGAATTGAATCAAGATAATGATCCAATACCCAGAATAATGGAAAAGCGATAAGCGTTCCCACAGTACCGGGTGCTTTAGGACTTAAACCAAAACCACCAGAAAAAGCGATAAAATAAGCCGGATGTTTACAGACAAAAACAATATCAGGTTGCACATTTGGTGATGCAGTACCGTTATCATTCGAATTGCCGTATGCCTTAGGAAGCAAAGTGGTCATATCCCGTTTTCTCTATATCCATTTCTCTACCCTTCGCATCCATCACGACCAGACCTTCCCCTTGCCTAACTTCCCCGATGAGTGTCAAAGGAACTTGTAATTTTTGTGCAATATGTTCAATAGAAGCACGGTTACTTCTTGGTGCAGTAAAACAGAGTTCATAATCATCCCCACCGGCAAGCAGACACTGCCGCGCCAACGGTGAAGCAATATATCGTTTCATAACCGAGGAGCACGGCACAGTATCAAAACGCACTACTGCTGCCTGTTTTGAACAGGTTAAAATATGCCCCAGGTCGGCCACTAATCCATCGGAAATATCAATTGCACTATGTACAAGACCAACCAAATGTTGTCCCAATTCAACTCGCGCAATCGGCATATATAATGCAGACCGACAATAATCCGCTTCGTCTTCAGTTAAATCAATTTCTTGCAATTCATACTTTAATGCCAACGCAGCGTCACCCATACATCCCGAAACCCAGATATCATCACCAGGTTCCGCGCCATCGCGTCGCAAAAACCGACCTTTTGTAATTTCTCCGATAATCTGCACGCCAATATTAAGTGGCCCACATGTAGTATCACCACCAATCAATTCAATTCGGTAACGCTGTGCCAGTTTAAAAAAACCGTCAGCAAATTTACTGAGCCACGCTTCATTTGATTCGACCATATCCCGTGGCAGAGTTAACGCAAGTGTTACCCATCGTGGCTTTGCTCCCATTGCAGCCATATCGGACAAATTCACAGCCAAAGACTTGTATCCCAATTGATAGGGATCTGAATCTTCAAAAAAATGCCTTCCTGAAACCAAAGTATCTGTAGAAACAGCCAATTCCATGTCAGCATTTGGCGCTACAATTGCCGCGTCATCGCCGATGCCCAGCACTGTTCCTGTTACCGGTCGTTTAAAGTAACGCTGTATAACATCGAATTCAGAGGGCACGATTCTGCTACTCGCTACGGGTAAATACAGATTCCAGCCAAGTGTTATACTTGCGCAGCGATTTCAACAGCGCGCAATTTTATCGCAAGTTTATCTAATACGCCGTTGACATACTTATAACCGTCGCTACCGCCATAAGTCCTGGCAAGCTCAATCGCTTCATTAATAATGGCACGGTAAGGTATTTCAAGAAAATGAATTAATTCATGGGTGCTGAGTAGCAATATGGCAAATTCTACCGGACTGAGCTCTTTAAACGGTCTGTCGAGAAAAGGTTGTATCGTTTCTTCTAGTGTATTTACATCACTAAAGACACCATTGAATAATTTCAGAAAATATTTTTCATCAGCGCGTGTAAATTCTTTTGTTTCACGCAATTGCGCCACGATAATACTGGCTGCTCCACCAGCCAGACGCCATTGATAAAGTCCTTTCAGAACAAGTTCCCGCGCCAATCGACGGCGACTTTTTGGTTTTGTTATTTTTTTTTGCGCTGCTATTTCAGTCAACACCGTATTCTTCCAGTTTGATCAGTAAATTTCCCATTTCCACCGCAGCACGCGCAACATCAACACCCTTCTGACTCATTCGCTCAATGGCCTGGTCTTCTGTATCCGTTGTCAAGATACCGTTTGCAACGGGAATCTCCGTTTCTAACTGTACCTGGGTAATACCGCGCGCGGATTCATTGGCTACCACTTCGAAATGATAAGTATCTCCACGAATCACCGCACCCAGCGCAATCAACGCATCAAACTGATTTGAAAAAGCCATTTTCAATAACGTGGCTGGCACTTCGAGCGCACCGGGAACAGTGACCAGAAGGACATCTGAATCCTGGACATTGTATTTTTTTAATTCCGCCGTACATGCGCCGAGCAGTCCTTCTCCGATATCAATATTAAAACGACTCATTACAATACCGATCCGCAGACCTTCACCATCAAGTTCCGGTTCAAATTCCAGAATATTGTCATAATATGTCATTTCTGCTCCCGAATAAATTCATATTCCAATTATATGTGCTCGGCGCCACGTTTTATGCATGCCTTATGACCATTAACTGCCACGATCAGTCACATCTACATAACTGGTCACTTCCAAACCAAAGCCTGTTACACTTGGCATCTTCCTTGGTGTTGCCAGTAACCGCATTTTACCAACATTTAAATCCTTCAATATCTGTGCACCTATGCCGTGATCTCTTAAATCAGACTTGTCCCGTACTGTAATTTCTGCTTGCTTCGCTTCAACACGGTTAATCACTTTATCAGAATTTTCCTCTCCACGTAAAAATACGATAACGCCACGCCCGGCATCTGCAATCATCCGCATCGATTCATGAATACTCCAGGAATGTGTATCGTCATGAACATCCAACAAATCTATAACAGACAAAGGTTCATGCACACGCACTAATGTTTCTGTGTCCGGCTCTATTTCTCCTCTGGATAAGGCAAGAT
Organism: Nitrosomonas sp.; assembly: GCA_031316255.1. Classification (NCBI taxonomy): domain Bacteria; kingdom Pseudomonadati; phylum Pseudomonadota; class Betaproteobacteria; order Nitrosomonadales; family Nitrosomonadaceae; genus Nitrosomonas; species Nitrosomonas sp. The sequence continues at coordinate 1,213,445 of JALDQW010000001.1, forward strand.
GAACGGTACTAACCGTTTCATCACGGTATGCAGTGAGTAAAAAATGGCCGTGTATTGTTTGAATTGGCCGTTCAGCAACACGTGTTATCAGACTTTCAGTCAAGCTGCGATAATGGATTAAATCTGCAATTGTTCCGATTTTGAGTTGGTGCTTTTCTGCAAAGATCATTAAATCGGGCAATCTAGCCATACTGCCATCTTCTTTCAGAATCTCACAAATAACGGACGCTGAGGTCAGACCGGCCATCCCGGCCAAGTCACAACCTGCTTCCGTATGTCCTGCGCGCGCAAGTACGCCACCCTTCTGAGCCATCAACGGAAAAACATGACCCGGTTGCACAATATCTTTCGCCTTGGCGTCCGCTTTAACTGCTGCCTGTATCGTCGTTGCACGATCGGCAGCAGAAATACCGGTCGTGACACCGCTTGCCGCTTCAATAGACAAAGTAAAATTAGTGCCCAGCGGGGAACGATTCGAAGTAACCATCAATGGCAGATTCAATTGCTGACAGCGTTCTTCCGTCAAAGTTAAACAGATAAGCCCTCTGCCATAGGTTGCCATAAAATTAATTGCTTCCGGTGTAACAAAATCAGCCGCGAGAATCAAATCACCCTCATTTTCCCGGTCTTCCTCATCAACAAGGATAACCATTTTGCCCGATTTTAAATCATTGATAATGTCTTGAACGGTACTGATTTTCATTTTTCTTGGTTTCCTGGCATTTTCAAAAGATTTTCTACATATCGAGCCAGCATGTCAGTCTCCAGATTTACACGCAGACCCGGCTTAAGCGCGCTTAATGTCGTTGCCGATAAAGTATGCGGGATTAAATTAATGGAAAATTCATCGTTTTCAATTTGATTAACAGTCAAACTGACGCCATTGACAGTTATTGATCCTTTAAGAGCGATATAACGGTGCAAGTGTCCGGGTGGCCGAATCGTCAACAGAAAATTTTCTTCATTTTCTATTGAAGGCTCAAATTTAATCACTTCTCCGGTGGCATCGACATGTCCGCTGACTAGATGCCCGCCTAGCCGGTCCGATAAACGCATGGCTTTCTCGAGATTTACCGAAAGGCCTATTTCGTCCAGACCGCAAGTACACCGGAGCGTTTCCGGCGACACGTCAACCGTGAATAACGAATCCGGAAGCGCTTTAACAGTAAGACAAACTCCGTTGACAGCGATACTGTCACCGATCGATACATCGCTCATATCCAAAGAACCTGGAGAAATACTGAGACACAGACCATTCTCAACATTGTTTTTCGGGATATTGACCTGGGTTAGCGTTCCAGTTGCTTGAATGATTCCTGTAAACATTTTTTTATGATGAGGCCATTAGATCAATATAAGGGCACCTCTAAAAATTCAGAGTTTTAAACAAGACGAGGCGAGAACAAAAAATTTTGACGCAGCATATGATTGATATGTAAGGAAACATTTTTTGTAAACAACGAAGTATTGTAACGAAGTATGAATTTTTAGAGGTGTCCATAAATAAAAACAAATCTTATAAACAAGTTAATAACTTTCAGCTGCAGTATTTTTTAAAATCTCATAATAGGCACGGACCGAATTTGTCAATATCACCGCTTCGTCTCCGCGTGCGTGACCATATTTTACAGTACTGGAATAATGCTTTTTATTCAGTAATGGTAATGTTTTTTTCAAATCGATCCATAAATCCGGATTTAAATTAAACCGTTTTGCTAATGCCCGCGCATCGATAATCCGGCCATAACCCTGATTGTAGGCAGCCAGCGCCATCCACGTCCTGTCCGGTTCCAGAACACTTTCTGGCAGCTTATTCTTAAGCATTTGTAAATAGCGCGCCCCGGCAAGTATGTTTTGACGGGAATCAGATAGATTTTTTACGCCCATTCGTCTGGCAGTTTCCTGCGTCAACATCATGATTCCGCGTACACCGGTAGGTGATTTTGCCTGTGGATTCCAGTGTGATTCTTGATATGCCAAAGCTGCCAACAAGCGCCAATCGATCCCCGTTCTTCGCGCTGCGTGGAAAAAATATTGTTTGAATTCAGGCAATCTTGATCGGATTTTCTTTTTAAAGAAGTAAATATCGCCCGGACTCAGTTGATTATATTGTCCGTTATAGCTATCCAGCAATTGTCCGAGTACGCCTTCTTGCATAATTCGTTCAAAAAAGGCATTTACCTTATCGACAAGCAGCTTTTCCGTATATTTAGGGAGAATCCATTGACTGACAGAGGTATCTAATTCAAAAGCACCTTTAACCTGCGGAAAAAAATGATTGGCTTTCTTAATATGTAAAGAATCTGCAACTGTATAGGCAATCTCACCCTTGTTCAGCTTTGCCAGTAATTCTTCGCTTGAAAGGGCAACTGCGGACCAGCCCAATTCAGGAAGTTCTGATTTGATTTTTTGCAATTGTTTTTCATGGATTGAACCCACAGGCACTTCAATTTTTTTCCCAACCAGCTGATGGGCATTTCGGGGTTCAAAATTTTTGGCATTAAAAGCGACCTGATGATGCGTATGTAAGTAAACGGGACCTAAAATAAAACGTGAGGCTTGATCGTCCCGAATGCTTAAACCAATTGCAATATGAGCCTGGTGTCTGTGTAATGCTGCTAATGCAGAATCCATCTCGGGCATCAAGATAAATCGCACCTCCAGCCCAATCTCTGCTGCAAATTCGTTGACTAGATCATAGGTTATGCCGGAAAAATTGCCTTCATTATCGATATAAAAATTATCTGTGTGCTCAACGGTGATCACCACCAGCTCATTGGCCATTGCAAATGGCGAAACAGGCTTTTCATATGAGCTGCACCCGGTAATCAGCAAGCCATATAAAATAAAAATAACAATTCTCACTGTTGGTGTACACATAACCCAATGATCGTATATTTTTTCAAATTAAATGACCTGAAATAATAGAAGACGGCTTGACCAATTGAACAATTAAGTTAATGAACAATAATTTGAAATATGGCGCGCCCAACACGATTCGAACGTGTGACCCCCGCCTTCGGAGAGCGGTACTCTATCCATCTGAGCTATGGGCGCAATACACTTACAAAAACAGCAATCGGTTTTGACTGTTCCCTGAAGCAAACTGTAAGAAACATTAAAGCATAACCTCTTTTATAAAATACGTCCAATTTGTGTTTGTCCGCCAGTTTTGCTCTGCAAAGATGATCAAGACAGCATTTTTGCGCATTCACTTTTCAAACAATTTCGCTTAAGCCGGCTCGATTGCTGAATATCGGGTTACCGTACGAAATGCCCGTCCTGTATGATGGCAGTTGACCAGATATTCAAACTCATACCGCAGTACAAATAGGTTTATAATCTTCCCTGAAAAAAAATTAAAAAAAACATAATGCGTTATGACACGTTACAAAAGAGGTGACCTGCGCTATTGGCTACCGCAGATTATCCACAAAAGAGAAAATTATGCTTAGAAATTACAGCTCGGCAGGCTTTTTGATTGGCTTAAGTTGTTTTTTAATCATTATTAATCCTGCACAAGCAGTAACCACTGATTGTGAGGAAAAAACAACACCTGCGGCTTTTTTTGTTGACGATGGCCTACTTTGCCTGCAAAACATAACCATAGCAGAACATCCGGGCGCAGCTTTTTACAAAGCGTCTCTGGAATGGTCAGGATTGGATAACCCGAATCAATTCAGGTTGCTCACTACAAAACATGACAATTTATCCGATCAACACAGCCCTGTTTTTTCCCTTGCGAATGGATCTCTAGTTCTACCCAAAATCGATATCCCGCAGACATTCGGTACGGAACGCTATGTTGCCAGTCTGGTTTTAGTCGAAAGCGATGATCACTCCATATTTGAACTGGTTTCGATAGCACGCTATATCAATCCCGACTTTATTCCCAATGTTACCTGGAAGCCCTACGGCATGCTGGATCGGGAAGAACGGCATGCGGTTGATCTGTTAGGCCGGTCGTTGCCCTATGCGCGGCTTGCGGATGCCGTTTACGATTTTGATAACACCGTCGTTGATCAATGGGTGCTGATCGATAAAAAGGACAAAAATTCCGGTATGCAGGCCGCAGTCTACTATCACGAGGAAAATGATGAAGTGGTGCTTGCCTTTCGCGGGACAGAAAGCTGCGATTTCCCATGTTCAATCAGTGAATCTGCAGAGTTTTTCCTAGATTCGGCTGCTGATGCACTACTCACATTCGGATTTGTAGACACACAATTCGAAGATGCCATGGATTACGCCCAGACTGTCGTTAATCGTGTGCAGGGGCGGAAAATTATCGTTACGGGTCATTCGCTTGGCGGCGGTTTGGCTCAAGCAGTCGGCGCGTCATTCGGGCTGGAAACTTTTGCGTTTAATTCCGCACCGGTTCCGGATGATTTTTTTAAGGACTTTCCATCCGCTTTACCACCCGAAGAACTGAGCAAAATCATCTTTGTATTGGGCGATATTCACGATCCGGTTTCCAACACCGATGAAACCGGAAAGTTCTATCAAAATGCCGATCATATTTCGCCGCTGATACAATTTGATTTTGATCTAAAAGAAATCCTCCCATCGGAGCTCAAGAAACTGGATGAGCTCAGATTCAATCGTCACAGTATTACCACCCTGATTGATAATGCATCGTCGCTTTTGACAATTTATCAGGATGGCTGGTAGTTCGTTGAAAATAAATACAGCGCCTGCATTTGACGACTGAACAAATACTGATAATCGGCATACTGCTTGCAACAGCAATCATGTTTTTATGGGGCCGTTGGCGCCATGATCTGGTTGCAATCAGTGCGCTGCTCGCCTGCACCGTTTCCGGTCTGGTCAGTTATTCGGAAGCTTTCACCGGTTTTGGCCACCCGGCTGTCATTACCGTTGCCTGTATTCTAATCTTGAGCGCCGGATTGCAAAATACCGGTGCCGTTGATTGGCTCACCAAAACGCTGTTGCCGTTAAAATCCGGTGCAACGCTGTCAATTCTTTCATTGACCTGTCTGGCGGCAATTCTTTCCGGTTTCATGAACAACGTTGGCGCACTGGCGATCTTGATTCCAGTCGCACTGCAAATGGCGACACGGCTGGAAATGCCGCCCGGGCAAATTCTGATGCCGCTGGCTTTTGGTTCCATTCTGGGGGGCATGACAACACTCATCGGCACGCCGCCCAATCTGATTGTCTCTGGCATTCGTGCGGAAACAACCGAGTTTGGCTATTATTCCATGTTTGATTTTACGCCCGTTGGAATCGCCGTTGCGATAACGGGTGTTTTGTTTATTTCCCTGACTGGCTGGCGCCTGGTTCCCGTGCGCAAGCAGGTAAGTCAGGAAACGTTCGACCTTAGTGCATATCTGACGGAAGTACGCGTCACTGAAGACAGCAAAGCCGCCGGTATGCGGCTTTATGAAATAGATGCCGCACTGGAAGAAGCCGATGCCCAAGTGATCGGCCTGGTGCGAAACGATGTTCGGGTAACGCCAGCAAGTTTGAACCGGCAAATTTATCCCAACGACATTCTGATTATCGAAGCGGAAGCGGAACCGCTCGCCAATGTAATATCCAGCCTGGGTCTGGTTCTTGAAGCGGCAAAAAAAACCAACGACGCGGAAGAACCCCAGGATAAAGCAGATTCCGAAAAGAAGCGCGGCACTGAAACAGAAATAAATAAAACTGAACCGGCGACAGAAGAAAACAAAACAGAAAAACAATCTGCATCGAATGAAATTATTCTGGCTGAATATATCGTACTGCCCGCTTCGCTGTTGGTGAATCGCTCAGCTAAAACCATTGCGCTGCGTACACGCTATGGCGTCAATCTACTGGCATTGTCACGTACCGGAAAACGGACAATGGCGCGATTACGCACGATCCAATTCAAGGCAGGCGATGTTTTAATGTTGCAGGGTGCACCCGATGCCATAGCCGAGTTTGCCGAGAATACCGGCTGTGTGCCGTTAGCCGAAAGAACGCTGCGCATTCCTGACAAACGAAAGGCATTACTGAGTGGTTTCATTATGTTACTGGCTATCGGCGTCATCGTTTTGGGTCTAATGCCACCCGCAATTGCCTTCATGTGCAGTGTACTGGCAGTAACCCTCTTGCAGATCATGCCGTTACGCGCAGTTTATCAGGTGGTCGACTGGCCCGTCATTGTTTTGCTGGCAGCCCTGATTCCGGTTGCAAATGCAATGCAAAGTACTGGCGCAGCCGATCTGATTGCAAGCGCATTACTCGACAATCTGGCGCAGGGACATGCAGTTATCGCATTGGGGTTGATCCTGATAGTAACCATGACACTTTCAGATTTAATGAATAATGCGGCAACTGCAGCAGTCATGTGTCCGATTGCACTCGGCGCAGCCAATCAACTGGGCGCAAACCCGGATGCTTTTCTCATGGCTGTGGCAGTAGGCGCCTCATGCGCATTTTTGACGCCGATCGGTCATCAAAATAATACGTTGATACTCGGCCCCGGCGGCTTTCAATTTAGCGATTACTGGCGGCTGGGATTGCCATTGGAAATTCTGGTTGTCACGATCAGTATCCCGATGCTTATTTTGGTTTGGCCATTATACTAAGTTTATAGCACAATACGGACTGAAGATTCGTCCGATAAAACAATAAGAAGAATACGTCGTAAATCAAGGTACATAAATGGTCTCACTGAATAGAATGATCACCTTCTGGATATTGTCGCTGGGCTGGCTGGTATTCGCCTATCATAGTGGCGGCATGATTCCCGATCAACAGCTATGGTTTGCTTTGCTGGTGACCTTTGTGTTTGGCATGCCGCTGTATATGGCGGCCACCTATTCGATAACCATCCAGAGAATTCATCGCGCCAATCAGTTCCGTAATCTGGGCATTCTGTACTGGTTTTTGAATAAACGGATTTTACCCTATATCGGCTGGGCGCTCTGGTCGGTTACGTTTACATTTGTGCTGGTATTTTATCTCGGCGTATCCCAAAAGATCGAATGGATTGTTTTTCTATTGACCGTTCCGGTATTTACCTGTTTTCATGTCATCTTTGCACCGATTGCAACTCGGGAATTCAAGCCTTATATTGCATTGCACAAATCCTTAATCTGGACACGCTGGGCAACAGCGCTGGCAATGGCCGGATTTTACGTGCTCTATGTAAAACTGGCGAGTGAATATCAACCCTACGCGTCTTTAGCCGAGGCGATTCAAGGGAGAAGTGTTGGCGTCGATGGCGCCAGTAACAGCATATTGATACTGGAAACCGCTCGACTGTTGGGTTTTGTTGAAGGCTTAAAAGCCTATGTGCTAGGCAATTTACATTCCCTCAATGACATTATTTTTCTGATTTTTGTTTTTTTCGGTGGAACCATTCTTTTTTATAATATTGCACTTGCCATTTCCAGCTTTATGGTGCCATTATCCGAATACCGTCGCGTACTCACGCCACTGCAAGATATTGATGTACCGGCGTATATTCCGCCGCGTTCACTGGCAATTGCATCTGGATTGATCACCTTTTTCATGCTGTTTATCTATGTACCGGCAACAGTTTATGTGGATGCCTGGCTGCGTTCAACCCCACGCGTTGTAGAACACCTGCAAGAAACCCAGGTTGCTGTAGTCGAAAAAATCGAATCGCTGGAGAAGATCGGCGATGGCTACTATAAACCGGGCACCATTGAACAAACCCGGCAGGCCTATCTCGAAATTGTGCACGAACTCGATAAATCGGTTCATGATCTCAGAAAAACCACGGATCAAAGCTTTCTGTTAATGGCGCAAAATGTGGATGATTACCTTGACTGGTATTACAGCCTGCCCGGCGAATACGAACGCATTGTTGCACTGGCAACCGGAAAACTGGAAAACTGGATGATTGAAAAACTTGAGGCCTATCTGATGCAGGGCAATGCATTTGGCCCGGTACAGCAATCCATCGAAGACGCCATGCGTAAAAACGACCAACTGCGCAGTGAATATCTTGAAAAAATCAATCAGATACTGGCCGAGAATCAGATTGAACCCACAACACAACAACCCGAGATCGTACAATATTCGCCCCTGGACGCCATCAAAGAACCCCCGAGCAATAGCGTAATCGTCAATCTGGAAAATCGCCTGCTGATTTCGGGTGGCATAGGCGCAGCTGGTGCAATCACCGGCGCCATTGCCGGTAAAGTGACCGGCAAAGTGATCGCCAAAGGCGCAATCAGCTTAGGCGCCAAGGCGATGATCAAAGTCGCTGCCGGAAAAGCAGCCAGCGTGCTTGGCGGTGCCGCCGCGGGCGCAGCCAGCGGTGCAGCACTCGGCTCTGTTGTTCCAGGCATTGGCACCGCAATCGGCGCAGCCCTTGGGGGTATTATTGGCGGCATCTCCATAGGTCTTGGTGTCGAACACCTGCTACTGAAACTCGAGGAACACTACTCCCGCGATGAATTCAAACAGCAGATTCTCGAAGCAATTGATGAAGCGCGGCTGGAGTTTGAGGAATCGCTGGAGTTGAATTAGAGCCACGTGAATGAATAGAATGGCTCATTCAAAAAATTGTTTGGTGTTCAATGACAAAAAATGACACATACCTTGAAATGCTGATGCAACAAGCACTGGAAGGAGACAAACGTGCGTACGCCGAGTTGCTTCGGGAAACTGCACATTTTTTAAAGCCTTTTTTGAAGCAGAAACTGAGTGCTGAAAATGAAGTGGACGATCTTTTACAGGATATTCTTTTGTCCATCCACAAAGTGCGCCATACTTACGATGGCTTGCGACCCTATAAGCCCTGGGCATATGCGATAGCCAGATATCGTTTGCTGGACTACCTGCGCAACCATTATGCCGATAACCTGCGTTCAGCCCTAGACATGTCAGAATTGGAAAATTCTTTGCAAAATAATGTAACAGAATACCGTATTAGTTACGAATCTATCAGTGGAGAAATCCACAAGTTACCTGAAAAGCAGGCGCTGATAATGCAAATGATGCACCAGGAAGGCTATACAGCCAGGGAAGTTGCCGAGAAAATTGGCATGACAGAAGCTGCGGTAAAAGTTGCTGCGCATCGCGCTTACAAAACATTAAGGCATCAATTGGAGTAATAGATGGATAATATAGAACAATTGATTAAGACGTTAACTGACGATGCAACGAAAGTACAACCTGCACCGCATCCATTTCTGCTGACCCTCAAATGGACCGTAGCTACAATTGTCTATCTATCCGTATTACTGGGAATTTTTGGCCCGAGGTCCGATTTTATGCAGGCAATCGAAAACCAATGGTTTGTTGCTGAAGTTCTGGCTTTATTCAGCATTTTTGTAGCAACATTAGTGACCACTTCGCTACTCGCATTTCCGGATATACACCAAAAACGCGCTATCGCATTTGCACCGATTCTCATGATCGGTATGTTTCTGGTCGTGATATTTTTCGCCTGGAATGCAGATCATCCACCTGCATCCTTGCCTGACCACACCTATGAATGCACGCTGTGCATTATCCTGGTTTCACTGTTGCCGACTGTTTGGACATTTTATTCATTGCGCAAACTGGCAAGCATACACTACCGTCTCGCTGGCGGGCTTGCACTGCTTTCCGCAACCAGCATTGGCGCTTTATGGTTACGATTATATGAAGTCAATGATTCCATTAGTCATGTTGTCGAATGGCATTATCTGCCCATGTTTGTCATCGGACTCGTCGGTTTATGGCTGGGAGAAATTATTCTGAAATGGTAGCACCGCTTGTTACATACATTTTGTATGCAGCACCTCCTTCTCCGACAAACCGGGTCATCATAACTTACATATCTAGCTTCTTGAAATAAATAAACCAGCCAAAACAGATTACCAGACAGCATTTTTTGAAATATTTCCCATGTTTTGTAACCTTTTTGCTAACGCATACGAATCAATGTAAGCAAAGTGCCAAATTGACAATCATCTACCCATGCGGCATGTGCTTGTCAAACAACGCTTGGCGTTAAGTTCGGGACAATCAACTCGATTTTCTATTATTATTCAAAAGGATTTCTCAAAATGGTTATAAAAAAATTTCTGTACACTATGAGTGCCACCTTTATTTTTGCTATTGCTAATAGCTGGGCAAGCGAGAACGACGACAAAATTACATATCAAATAACCATCACGAATCTCTCGCCCGGTCAACCCATAGCACCACCCATGACAGCCACCCACCGCGCGGGCATATCATTTTTTAACGCGGGTGATACGCCTACTCCGGAACTGGCAACGCTTGCAGAAGCCGGTGACGGCAACCCTTTGGCAGCCAAATTGATAAGTACACCGGGTTATCGTGATGCACAAGTCGGTGCTAGCGGAATCGGCCCGGGCGAAACCAGAACAATGATGATTAATGCACATTCCAGGAAGGATCATCTAAGTCTTGGAGCCATGCTGGTCAACACTAACGATGCATTCATTGCACTTAGAGACGTTACACTGCCCAAAGGTAACCACTCCATCACCTATTTTGCTGACGCTTACGACGCCGGTAGTGAAACCAACGATGAATCATGCAGCACCATACCCGGACCGGCCTGCGGTGGCACAGGTCTTTCACCGGAAGACGAAGGCGAGGGTTTTGTCCATATACACAACGGAATTCATGGAATAGGAGGACTTGACGCCTCGCTTTATGACTGGCGCAACCCCGTGGCCCTGGTGGTTATCAAGCGTATCAACTAATTGTATTAACGATACCGGTGAATAGGCATAAACTTTACAGATTCACCACCTTTTTCCTTAGACCCTGTTCAAGATCTTTATAAATGAATGCAGTACAAGACAAAAACAAGCAAGAAAACACAGTTTATACGTAATAAAGGAGCATTTAAGGCCTTTTTCAACTCAATTGTAGGTTGCTTCGTGAGAACTTGAACAGGTTTTTAATATTAAACATACTGGATAACTGCATTTCATCAGCTAGCAAATTTCCCCAGTTTCTGCATTATTCATTCATTCCGATCGCCCAGAGAATTCCGACGGAATTTGTACCACAATCTACAGCAATCAATACTTTGGTTTTAGTCAGGTTAAGGAAAATCATGGTCAAAAGAAAATCGAAAAACCTCTAGAATGCTCATCCTACTTGCCTTGATTCCAGGCCCAGGACGTGCATCTACTATAAAACAGAAAATAGGTTCTTCCACATAATGTACTGACAGGCCTTAAACCGAGATGATATGCACCGGCACCCTTGTATGTTACTAATGCTATTCCGAAACAACGCCCTAAGTATCATTCCCATGGCTTTGCACTTTAATCTCCAATGCAAAATCATTCTGATCAATGGTATAAGCGCGCGAAACACACACTACTCCAATCAAAAATTACAGATTTATTGCTTCAGAGTATGGACGAGATTCTGGTGGAAGTTGATTCAGACAACTTAGATGAAAAAGCCCAAGTGCGACATTAGCAAGAACTTAATTCCTAAACTTTAGAAATAATTAGCGCCGTTAATCCAGTTGTCAATCCACTCCACCCTTACCTGCAAAGCGCTCCAGATACTTTTTTATTATGACCTTGCTCGTAACATTATGCGCTTTATTGAGCACGACATAATTGATCATGCCATGCAACGCAATGGCAATCAGCAGGCCTTCAAAAATACCGAGCCTATACACCAGCAACGCGCAGATGGTCGCCAGCATCAGTTCATATCGCCCATGATGCGCCACATGAAACAGGCCGGCAATCATTTTCCATCCGGTAAATATCATCACCGCAGCCAGAGAGAATTTCGGCATAAATTCCAGAAAATCCGTATTCAGTACAAAAAACAGGATAACGCAACCAATAATGAGAACAGAGAATTTCGTATATGCCCCCGCCAGTTTGTTGGTGGTGCTTTTGGCAATGCCATCGAGATTTGTCATACCGTTAAAAAAACTCGCGCCCATATTGGCAATCCAGATCGCAAGCAGACTGTTATTCGTGTTGCACTTGCGTTTCAATGGGTCAATTTTCTCAATCGCCGCGTTACTCATCACCTGTTCAATCACATCGATGACTGCAAGCGTGGCGGCAAAACCGATCACATACACCCAGGTTATCGCGCTATCAAATTTAGGCAACGGCAAAGACAGCGTCAACGGAATATCATCGACGTGCAGCATTGGCATAGCAACAAAATAGGAGACAATGATGCTGGCCGTAATCAGTACGAAATAGGGAATCGCGGGCTGTGTATTCTGAAATTTGGAAAACAGATAAAGAAAAACGCCAAAACCAGTCAACGATATCAAGACCATTTGAATCCGCGTCGAATTCCAGAAAATTTCTGTTTCCATCGCTTCAGGAATTTCATAGGTCATCGCAAAAAAATTAATGGCGATTTTAAGCCCCACACCCGCCAACAAACCTTCCACCAGATAGCTTGGCACCGCAATCAAAATATATTTTTGCAGGTTAAATTTCCAGATGACCGCCTGCATCGAAGCCGTCAGAAAAATGACAAACGCCATATTTTCCATGCCAAAACTGGCTACACCCAGTGCAAGCACCGGTGCGAGACCTGCAGCAACACCAGGTGCACCGATATAATTACCGGGTCGTATCCATGCATTGATCCAGCCGACAAAACAGGCAAAAACGACCGTAGCCAGTGCAACCTTAATCGGGTAATCCGACATTATGGCAATGCCGACGGAAAGCGGAATTGCCATTGCACCGGTAATTATTCCAGCCTGAACATCACGGGCGACATGCTTTACCTGGAATGCGGCAGACCCCGTGATATCTGAAGAAACATGTTCAGTATGTTTTTGGCCTTTTTTCTCGGGTGACGACTGAGTTTTGGGGTCGTGCGCGTTCATATCTCTGGAATCTCCCATCTATGAAAAAACAAACTTTTTTCAACAGACAATCGGCGTTCACCATAAAACGAGCACTAAAAATCTGAAATTTGCATTTTTCATATGCAATACTGCATTTAAAGCCGTTTTTTATAGCGGAATGTCAATACATAACACCACCACGCTTCAGCTTTGTTCAGTGTATGATTACTGTTTATTCCATGTCGCATTAAGGTGTATTGACGTAACTCAAATATTTTTAGATTATTTTGTGTATGCTCCGCCTTTTCGTTCTATTTTGCCTTGTGCCGCATTGTGCGGTTCGAAATACTGAACAGGTTCTTAATGGAATGATTTAAGAGTATAAATGACTGTCAGTAAAATTCGGCTCTGGTAATAAAATGTCATAACACTTATTATGTTAATCTCTATATTGCAAGACCAAAGGATTAAAACACCCAATCGGGAGGGCTAAAAACAGATGGCAACTATTTCCGTAGAACGTGCATGTGCAATGCTTTCAACTATCAAGGAATTTCAAGCACTATCTCCCTCCGATCTGACAGAAATTGCCAATGACTGCCACTGGGACCGATACCATGAAGGTAAAGAAATCATACATTTTCATGATAAGTCAAACAGTGTTTTTTTTATCGCGCAAGGTGAAATTCGTGTGACGTATCATTCCCTGTCAGGGCACGAAGTCATTTTATGCGATTTGTCCGCAGGTGAAATGTTTGGCGAGCTCTCAGCAATCGATGGAGAGTACCGCTCAGCAACCGTTCTGGCAAAAACAAGCACATTACTGGCATCGATGACGGCTGCCGATTTTATGAAAATTATCTATTCAAACCGTACTGTCGCCGGAACCATCCTAAAACGTCTGGTTAGCGAAGTCCGCAGACTGACCGATCGTGTGTATGACTTCAGTACCCTTGCAGTCAGTAACCGAATACAAACCGAATTATTGCGCATCGCCAAAAAACATATGACAGGGCCTAACACAGCAGTTATTTCTCCTGCACCCACCCATTTTGATCTCGCCAGCCTGGTCGGCACGCATCGCGAAGCTGTGACCCGCGAGCTTAGTAGTTTGGCTAAAAAAAAGGTTGTAATACGCAAAGGACAAGACTTGCATATTCTCGATATTGAAAAACTGACTGATATGGTCAATATGGTACGCGGCGGTATCTAAATATATGGATTTATTCCTGGAGAAGCTCCGGATTATGGTTCGTCTGACAAATGCGTTATCAATTTCCCTTTTTATTTTTCAACCAGATCGCGCACAAAATTTGGCAGCGCAAAAACGCCCTGGTGAGTATCGCCATTGTAAAACTGCAATTGCTGTAGATTACGCGCTTTAATGCGCCGGTCAATCTCTTCAGGCGAAAATGCTTTTGGATCAAGTTGTTCGGAACATACGGCCAAGGCCCACTGTGCGCCATAGAGTGGTATGTACATGGTATAGGGCCGCATAATATTGAAAACACCGTGCAGGCGTTGTGCGAGTTCAGCAACGCGCTCGGGTTGCGCCGTCGGCGAGCCGATATGAAGTGTCAGCAAACCCTCCGGATTCAGTGCCTGACGGCATTGCTGGAAGAATTCCACTGAGTAAAGCGCTGCGGCCGGTCCCACCGGATCATTAAGATCCAGTGCAATCAGGTCGAATTTATTCTGGGTTTCACGCACAAATTTCATGCCGTCATCCACAATCACCTGCAATCGGGGATTGTCAAACACGCCGTTATGTACCGCTTGAAAATGTTCCTTGGCTATCCTGACAACTTCTTCATCAATTTCGACCATGGTCACCCGCTCAACCGACGGATGTTTCAACGCCTCTTCGGATGAACCGCCATCACCGCCACCAATGATGAGTACATTTCTTGGCGCATCGTGAACTGTCAATGCGGGGTGAATCAGATTTTCATGATAAACAAACTCTTCCCGCTCGGAAGTCATATTGTAATCGTCCAGACGGAAAATCTTTCCATATTGCGGGGTATCGTAAATCGAAAGCTTCTGGTATTTGGTTCGCCATTCTCCGATTTGCCGACTGGCCTTGACATAGAAACCGATTGAATCATTCAGCGGTTCGACAAGCAGATGCTCGCCGCGCGCTATTTCATGTTTGGCAATTTCTTCCGGCTGAAAATATGCAACGATTGCATCAAACAATTTATGCGCCTTAATGCTGTTGTCAGCACTATAGTTGCATACATAAACATCCAGCGTTAATCCGTTATTTTCAGGCCAGGTATGGATTGCAACATGTGACTCGGCAAGAACAACTGTTCCCGTAAATCCCGAATCATCAAACTGCTTGAATGTGGTATCCATCACCGTCAA
Organism: Nitrosomonas sp.; assembly: GCA_031316255.1. Taxonomy (NCBI): domain Bacteria; kingdom Pseudomonadati; phylum Pseudomonadota; class Betaproteobacteria; order Nitrosomonadales; family Nitrosomonadaceae; genus Nitrosomonas; species Nitrosomonas sp. The sequence continues at coordinate 1,228,593 of JALDQW010000001.1, forward strand.
GCCGGAATTCCGCACCAAATCGATGCATTTTTCTTTAAAACCGGTGCCATCGAGCAGGCGTTGCGGGTCGCAAAGGCAACCGCTCAAATCACCAATTAGATGCAAACCGTTCATGGCCGTATCTCCAGATACGCTGTCAGGTACGGTTTAAAATGGATTATAGGATATAAAGTGTTGTCGCTGTCTGGCAGCGGAATAGTGGAATCTTCGTTTTCGTTCAATTCGTGCAAAACCCAACATGGGCACCTCATCTACACATTACAGCAAGGCGCCTGGTTAAGAATTCGGCCTCGACCGAGCGTATGCATTCTGAAACTCACCGGCATAAATTATTATTTTGATGAGATTCACGCAAAAGCGGAATTTTACTTGGAAGTTGCACGAAATGGAATACTTAGCGTTCATTTATGTTGAAGGTTTGTCATCATCCTCGCGAAACCTGGGCAAGACATCACTGCACGTTTATTTAAAAACGATTTTAAACTATATAGAATTAGCTTGATCATTCAATGCGCTTGCAGATTAAATCTTCTCTTCATCTGACCGCATAGATTGGTAAAGATTGAGATATTCCTGGGCGCTTTTGCTCCAAGTAAAATCAGCTTTCATGCCATTTTTTGCAAGTTTTTTCCATATTCCTGATTTTAGATAGACTTTTTGCGCCTGGCCAATTGCTTCACTTAAAGCCGTTACTGTCGGCTGATTAAACACGAATCCCGTAGCGGTGTTGTTTGCAATCGCCTCCCCGGTTGCATCAATCACCGTATCGGCCAGTCCGCCGACATTGTGAACGATCGGGACTGTGCCATAACGCAGGCTGTAGAGCTGATTCAATCCGCACGGCTCAAACCTTGACGGCATCAAGAAGGCATCAACCCCGGCCTCAATCTGATGTGCAATTTTTTCATAGTAACCAATGTGGACACCGATTTGTTTTGGGTTTTTTCCAGCCAGATCAATCAGCGCTTCCTCAAAACCTTTGCCGCCCGAACCCAAAAGGCAAAATTGCACCGGTTTTTCGTCTATGCTTTTCAGGAATTCAATAATCAGATCAATGCCCTTTTGCTCCACCAGTCGACCGACAAATCCGAGCAAGAATATATCTTCCTTGACAGGCAACTTAAACAGTTTTTGCAGGGCTGATTTATTGGCTTTTTTCCTGGCCAGTGTCCTGCTCGTGTAATTCTGACTGATCAACTTGTCCGTTTGTGGATTCCAGATGATATCGTCAATGCCATTCACGATGCCTGATAAAACAGATTTCCGGTGTTGCAGTAATCCCTCTAGCCCATAACCCATTTCCGGAGTTTGTATTTCCCTGGCATATTGCGCACTCACGGTGTTGATGCGATCGGCAAATACCAAACCGCCTTTGATAAACGAAAGCTGGCCATGGAATTCCAAAGCTTCCGGAGACCATAATGCCGCCGGCAAACCCAGTGCATCAAAGGTGCTTTGTGGAAACAAACCCTGATAGGCAAGATTATGAATGGTAAACAAACTCGGCGGAGCATCCGGTATTTGTTTTAATAATGGCGGAACCAGAGCGGTTTGCCAGTCGTTGCAATGCACCACGTCCGGTTTCCAGTCCAGTTGTACCCAATCCAGCGCGATACGCTGAATGACCTTGCTGAATAACGCAAACCGCTCTGCATTATCGGGCCACGGTTTTCCATCACGGTCAACATAGGGGTTTCCCTTGCGCGCAAAGGCGGACGCATGCTCGACAAGCAAAACTTTTACCGTACTATCGCCCAGACATGTGGAATGCAATGTGACTTTGCCCGCTATACCGGGAAAATACATTTCCGCCAGCGTCTCCATAAATGGCTGCTTTTCCAGAATATCGCCATATGCGGGCAGCACGACACGGATATCGCAGCCCAGATTTTGCAAAACTACCGGCAACGCGCCCGCAACATCGGCAAGCCCGCCGGTTTTAATCAGCGGATGCGCTTCGCTGGTTGCGAACAGAACCTTCAGATTATTCTGCTTTGAAGTGATCATCCTGGAAAAAACAAAAAAGACTCAACTCATGACATAATGATGTATAAATCGCATTATACATTGATTAATAAGGGTTCCTTTGCGTAATTACTGCAACGTACAAGGAAAAAATAGAAAAGGACTGATGATGAAAGCAATTTATTTTGAAAAAAGCGGATCATCGGATGTATTGCAATACGGTGATATCGATGCACCCACCCAGTGTGACGACAAACAGGTGCTGGTACGCACCAAGGCGGCCGGCATCAACCCGATCGATTGCAAAATCCGCGCCGCCCCGGATCGTTTTCCCGTATCCTTCCCAATAATACCGGGATGCGATGGCGCGGGGATTGTTGAGGCTGTTGGCAAAGCCGTGCAAACCTTCAAACCCGGTGACGAAGTCTATTTTTCCCAGCCCGGCTTCAATCAGCGCCAAGGCACTTACGCCGACTATGTGCTTGTGGATGCAAGCCTGCTGGCAAAAAAACCGCAGGCTTTATCGTTTGAACAGGCTGCCGCCGCGCCGCTGGTGTTGATCACCGCATGGGAAGCATTGCATGACCGCGCACGCATTTCTTCCGGCCAGACCGTTTTGATTCATGCCGGAGTGGGTGGTGTCGGCCATGTGGCGATTCAACTGGCCAAACTTGCAGGCGCCAAAGTCATCACCACAGTCAGCAATGTCGAAAAATCAGCCTTTGCAAAACAGTTAGGAGCAGATGAAACAATTTTGTACAAATCACAGCATGTGGTTGACGAAGTCATGAGTTGGACCGGCGGCAAAGGGGTTGACATTGCATTCGATACCGTGGGACCGTGCGTACTGCAGAATTGTTTCAACAGTGTTAAAAACTACGGCGATGTGGTAACGATTTTGCAGCCCGCCGCTGACACCAACTGGAGCGATGCACGCGTCCGCAATATACGGTTCGGTTTTGAGCTGATGCTGACGCCGGTCATTCTGGAAATCGACAGCGCAAAACACCATCAGGGTGAAATTCTGACGCGCTGCGCAGCGTTGATTGATGACGGCAAACTGAAAATAGAAGTGGCCAGGACATTCGATCTGGCGGAAGCAGCGGCTGCGCAGGATTTTCTTGAACAACAGCATCCAGCTGGCAAAGTAGTCCTGAACATGGGTCAATAGCTACCCATGAAGCGTATTCTTGTAACCGGTGCAACCGGACAGATCGGCTCCGAACTGGTCCCCGCACTCCGTAGCCGCTACGGCAATGCACATGTCGTGGCTGCCGGCCATAACAAAACCCCTCAACAAGGCGTTGTGGAAGAAGGACCGTATATCACGCTGGATGTGACTCAAATTGAAGCCATCTCGGCGGTAGTCCGTGACTATCAAATCGACACGATTTTTCACCTTGCCGCACTGTTATCGGCTGTTTCAGAAAATAACCCGCAACTGGCCTGGAAGGTCAATATGGGCGGTCTATACAATATACTGGAAGTCAGCCGGGAAAATAATTGTGCGGTGTTTTTTCCGAGCTCAATCGGTGCATTCGGCCCGAATACGCCACGCGACAATACACCGCAGGATACGCTGCAACGTCCGAACACCCTATATGGCGTCTGCAAGGTGTCGGGTGAATTGTTGTGCGATTATTATCATACCCGTTATGGTGTCGATACCCGCGGGGTTCGCTATCCGGGTTTGATTTCGTACGAAACTTTACCGGGTGGCGGCACCACCGATTACGCTGTTGAAATTTTTTACGACGCTGTTGCAAGCAAACCTTATGAGTGCTTTTTAAAACCGGGCACTTATCTGGACATGATGTATATGCCCGATGCCGTACGGGCTGCGATTGAACTGATGGAAACCGATGCAAACAGTTTAATACACCGTAATGCGTTCAACATCACCGCCATGAGTTTTGCCCCCGAAGAACTGGCAGCAAGTATTCAGACATTGATTCCGGATTTTTCAATACGCTATACCGTTGATCCTGTCCGGCAAGCCATCGCGGATTCCTGGCCGCGTCATATGGATGACCATGTAGCACGGGAAGAATGGGACTGGAAACCACAGTATAATCTTGAACACATGACGCGGGATATGATCGCGCGTCTATCAAAAAAACTGGAGCACCGTTAGCGTCAAATTGCGCCACAACTGCAGGGAGTTAACATGTCGCTGGATAAATTGAACGCCTATTGCGCGGAAAAAGTGCAGATCATCAAGGAAAAAGGCGCACAAAAAAGCACTGAGAACATTATTAACCGCATCGTCTTGCCCGACTGGGTCAAAAAAGGCCTTTTGCCGGATGCGCAACTAGACCAGGCGTTTGGGCCGCGTTATTTTCTTGCCGGTGATGAAAACCCCTATCTGTTGATGAATTCCAATTCATATCTGGGGTTGTCCTTACACCCGGAAGTAATGACAGCGGAAGAAAAGGGCATGCAGAACTACGGCGCCGGTCCGGGCGCGGTGCGTTTTATATCCGGCACCTACGCGCCGCATATCGAATTGGAAAAACGCCTCGCAGCATTTCATCGACGCGAGTCCGCCATGATTTACAGCGCAGCCTATGCGGCAATCATGGGTGTGCTGCCGCCGTTGATCGATGACAATACGCTGGTGATCAGCGATCAGCTTAATCACAACAGCATTATCAATGCAATCCGTTTGTCCCGTCCCGCTGCAAAAGAAATTTACCCGCACCTGGACATGACCGAACTCGAGCGGATTCTCGGCAACTATGCCGCAGGAAATCGCAATGGAAATAACGCCCAAATCAGGCGCGTGCTGGTGGTGACCGATGGTATCTTCAGCATGCGCGGCGACCATGCCCCGCTGAATGAAATCGTTGCAATTTGCCGCAGCCATGAACACCATTTTTCCGAAGGCGTCATCACTATTGCCGATGACTCACATGGCATCGGCGCGTTTGGCGCGACGGGGCGCGGAACCGAGGAATTTACCAATTGCACGGTCGACATTTTAATCGCCACACTCGGAAAAGCACTGGGTGTCAACGGGGGGTATGTCGCCGCCAGCGCGCCTGTGATTGAATACCTGCGTGAAACTTCACCCTTTTACATCTATTCAAATCCGATCACGCCATCCGAAGCGCAGGCAGCGACGCAATCGCTGAACATCCTGGAAAGCGACGCAGGACGCAAGCGACTGCAAAAACTTCGCACGTTGGCATCCCGTTTTGAATCCGGGTTGAGTTCACTTGGCTTTGAAACCATCCCCGGCGAACATCCTGTCACACCGCTTGTCGTCCGTGATACCCCAAAAACAACGCAACTGATCCAACATTTGTTTAAAAACCAGATACTGGCCACCGGTCTTAATTATCCGGTCGTACCTCAGGGAGACGAGGAAATCCGCTTCCAAATCAACGCCAATCATACAACACGGGATATTGATTATGTGCTTGAAGTTCTGGAAAAATTTTAAGTCCACTTCTTAAAAGCCGGATTTTGTTACAATACGTCGTAGTTCACAAAAAATATTTCCTTTCATATCAAACTTATGCTGCATCGATATTTTTTGTTCTCGCCTCGTCTTGCTTAAAACGCTGAATTTCCAGAGGCGTCCTTAATTTATGACCACGCGATAAAGGAGAAGCCAAATGAACGAAGATTTTGATAGACCAGCCGTACTCAACTGCCTGAACAAAATCCTTGAAATGGAATTGGCCGGCGTTGTGCGTTATACGCATTATGCGTTTATGATCTATGGCTACAACCGCATTCCAATTGTTTCCTGGTTACAGGCGCAAGCCAATGAATCCCTCATGCATGCCCGCGAAGCCGGTGAAATGATCACCCATCTGGGAGAACATCCGCCTTTAACAATCGGGCCCTTGCTGGAAACCCATCAACATGACGTCGGCAACATATTACGGGAATCACTGGAACACGAGCGGGAAGCGCTTGCACACTACAAAACCCTGTTGTCATTGGTCGAAGGCAAATTTGTAATGATGGAAGAATACGCCCGCCGGTTAATCGCCGCAGAAGAAATGCATCAGGGCGAGGTAGACAAAATGCTTCGGCGGCCAGGGGATGTTGCTGCTTTTTCGGAAGCCAAAACAGTTTAGCTAAATTCTAACTGGCAAAACAGGAGAATCGGAAACACGCTCAACGAACCTGTTCTGATTCTTCACTCGCCATTTCCGGTATTTCGGCAGTGGTTATTTGTTGATACATTTCACCTGTCCAAGTCGCCTTATAGGGAAGTGTATTCTGTACATGACTGGCTTGGTTTAAAAATGGAATTGCGGACTTGTTTTTATTGGTTAGGACCCGGACTTAGTTTTTTTATAGGTTGAATGCGGGGTACATATACTTTGCGCGTGTTGTATTGCAAGATCTGACCCCCGTATTTTTCAAGATCTGACCCCCGTATTTTTCTTCATACCATTCAATACTTAATTGATGGCCTGAGGCTAATTAAGAGGTGCGGCGTTGTTCTACTATTGAAACTCCATTAATTAATTGCTTGGTGTAGAAACGTGGACATATGCGATATATGGGTATGACATAAAAATAATTTTGTATCAAAACTACAAAATATTGCTCAATATGGTTAGGCTACAGCAGAATAATTTTCCACCAGTGCAAATTAACTATCCCTAAATATTCCAGGTGCAATTACAACAAAATCTTCACAGATATTTATTTTGAATAGGTCAAAATGTAAAAAAGTCTAAATTTCATTGACAGGATAACAACAAAAGTTATTTTACTTTAAGGAGAGAGAACCCTTTAATAGACAAAGAACAATATATTTTATATTGTGACTCAATAGTGAAAATTAAAACCTGGTTTACAAATAAAAAGGATGTATTAATTTCTTTGGCAAAAAGACATTATTACAAGCTGATTGATTTTGTAGGATCTGCAAAGTCTTTCTTCATAAGTAAAAAGAAGATTCTATCTGACTTTTTTGTAAAGCAGACAAATCCCTATCTCTCATCTTATATAAAACGAGAGAAGAAGCGTGTATCAAAATCATCCGGAATTTTGGATAAATTTAAACTGGATGATATCTATCAACCTTCAATCAAATCATTTTCAGTCATTCTCTTAGGCTTCGTTCTAATTTTTATATTGGCACACTGGTCACAAAGTTTAATAGACTTACTAGGAGCCTATATTAATAGGCATTACCCATTTGAAACCCCAGCATTCCCAACTATAAAAAACGAAGACAATCAAAATCTAATTGCAGCACTTGCGGGTATTGGTGTAATTGTTTTTGCTCTTACCATCTTTATTGCGGAAAGCTTTCGAGACGGTTCGACTGACAAAGGAAGAGTTCTTCTCAAAGAAAGTAACATCTGGCCTCTAACTGTTTCAGTAGTCCTTTCCTTCTTGTTATTTTTGTGGGGAAATAATAATATTATTATTTATATACCAATTATCTTGGTCGCACTGTTCTCGCTGTTATCACTTGCACGAGTTATTGGTACACTTCTAAATAGAGTCGAGTTTGTTAAAAAGCGTAGGACTCTTTTAAAAGAACTCATGCAGAGAAGTATTGATTTGGCAATTGAATCAAGGTTGGCAGACAATATTTTTCTTTCCAAACTTGATGAGCAAGAAATCCTTATCCAATTTCATTTGTTTTCGATTGACAGAACGTCAGATTTAATCTGTTTAAAGTCTAAAAAATTTGGCAGGATTAAAGATATTAACTTACTGAAATTAGAGGATTTCTCAAAATTACTTAATAAAGAAGCTGTCAAAAATGGTTTTTCTTATGAGGAAGTGCAAGAAAAGTCTATCCCCAAGATTTCAGTTGATGGTTCAGTGAATGAATCAAGTAAAATCAAGTTACAACAAAACACCAAACGATACATACTCAAAAAATATAATGATCTTATTGACGAAGAGCATTGTACTTTGATCTGCTATGACAGAAATCTAATTGGAAGCAATGAAGAGGTGCGAGCAGAACTAGAGAGAATTTTTGAGCAAATTTTTAGTATTGAGAAGACAGATTCATTTGCAGAAGAAGTTAGGTTAGAACTGCAAAACTTAAGAGATGATTTCGCGGCAGCAATAAAGTCTGAAGCTTCAGGTAAAGTAGATGAGCATTCAAAGACCTATATAGCTTTGGCTGAAGGGTTTTTGGAACAGATTATTAAATATGGTGGTGGCTATGACCACGACCAAGCAGTAAAGGAGCGGACTTCTCTCTTTTCTGGATGGGAACAGGTTCGTTGGTTATCAACTGATCTGGTTGATTTATTAGAACTCGCAATAAAATCAAATAATAAAAGTATTATTGGAACAGTCGCATTTATTCCAATAGGAATTGCCCGTAGAGCTATAGAAAAACATGATCATTATACTTTTCAAGAATTCATTAGAATTGTTGAATCATTATATCTATATTCAACCAGAGTCGAGAACGAGAATATAAAGCAGTTCTTAGTTGATAGAAGCTGGAGATATATTAAGGAGTTATGTGATTATTATCTTGAATCTTCACTTAAAAAAGAGACTCTCACCATCGAAGAAATAAAATCTTATGAGGGTTTCTCTATACATTTAATCTTTATTTTTCAGAATCTACTTAAAATGTCATTTGATAACAATGATATTGAGTCATTTGAAAAGTTTAAACTCAAGGTAAGTACACTTTTTGAGCACTCGCATTTTTTTAGAAATTACAGTGATGTTAGACGATGGGATTATGAAATAAAAAACAAAAAAATTACTGAAGAAGAAAGGATATCGATTGAAGAAAAGCGTAACGTAGCAATTGCGAGAGAAGTGTTGTGGAAAAATATTGAGTCCAGAAGAAAGCAAATGTTGTTTGGGATCGCTACGTTTGTCTTTGATCAATTTCAAAAATCCAAAGAGGATGAACTACTTTCTAAGTTCTTCAATAGTATTAACAGTACTGTACCTAATGACTTGATTGAGCTAACAAGACTTTTCCAAGAATGTCATTCGTTTGAAGTTGAAGATTTTTGGAATTGGAATTGGTGGGAAACAAGACCAGATGAAGGGGTTCATAGCATTCAAGTCCTCGAGAAGCTTGAAAAGTTTTATGCAGTAAAATCTTTAATGTTATTAACAAAAAAGAGTGAAGAAGAAATCAAAAGAATGGTATTGCCAACTTCGAGAGATTTTGTATTTTTAGTAGAAGGCTCGAGGGATCTTATGGTTATTTTAAAAAATATTGAAGAACATCCAGAGGATTGGCAGTTTGTACTAAATCAAAATGCCAATACAAAAGTAACAGCATTTAGAGCTTTATTATTACAGGCTAAAGACGCTCAAGAAGAGATAGAAAGAAAAATTAAAATAGAAACAGCTCCATCCAGTAAAATAATTTCTAATTTTGAAAATGACGTTGTAAAAGCATATTATGAGAATGAACAGACGCTCACATTATTTAAACATTTAAAGAGATTTAGAGATTTAAGCGAAACAGGAATCAATGAGAAAGGCAAAAGTAGATTTGGAATTAATACAGTAGATGATAAAGCCGCCTTTTTTGAAGATTGGTATGTTAGCTATGGAAAGTGGGGTGAAAACTATGGTCGAAATATTGCTACAGGAGCTGATTCAAGTGTATTAAACAAGATAGCAGAAAAAGCTGAAACAATTAATATTGATATGCTTGATTCACATTTGGAAAAATTTGATGACCTGAGTGAAGTTGTAATAGTTAGTACAAATATCATGACGGTATATCTTTTTGAAAAAAATCAAAAAATATTACCAAATTGGCACAAAGACGCACCTAAACTGGGTGTTAAAGGCTTTTATGGATGGTATCGACTAAACGACAAGCTAGTGCCTATTTTTGAAATACGCCATAATACCCAAAATAACTATTTGTTTATAATAAATAAAAATAAATTTGGAACATATGTCCAGCAAAGTCCATTAAACAAAGATGAAGATATTGGGAAAATTAAAGATGTTTTTTATTTTGATATTAATGCGTTTTCAGAAGATCAAGATTTACTTGATGAGTTTCTTGATAAACCACCAAAATGGCTTAGTGAAATCGGTGATAGATCTGAACAGCGACAACATCTTTTACAAAGAATACTGATAACAATCTTCATTAGATTTGATATAGATTGGGATGAGGATTGTAAAATATTTAAAATTATAACCCCCGATTTATGATAAAGGGAGTATTAGAAATTCTGTGTCATTCCTTTAGTATTAAATTTTATAGGAGTGACGAATGAACAAGACTACAGTGCAATTTGATTTTGAAGAAGCCTTGGAATCCTTGAAAGCGGGGCGGAATTTGAATGGAAAAGATGGCATATTAACGCCATTGATCAAACAACTCACTGAAGCTGCATTGGCGGCGGAACTTGAACAGCATATCAAATCCGGGGATGAACAGAACCGGAAGAATGGCACGACGCCAAAGACTGTAAAATCAGCATCAGGTAGTTTTCAACTGGAAACACCCAGAGACCGCAACGGTACATTTGAACCTCAGTTGGTTAAAAAGCATCAGACTCATCTTACCGATGAAATCGAACGCAAAATTCTATCGTTATTTGCGTTGGGCTCCAGCTATCAGGATATCTCTGGGCATATTGCCGAGATATACGGCATTGACGTTTCATCGGCGACGATCAGTGCAGTCACTGACAAGCTTATTCCGGAGCTTAGGGAATGGCAGCAACGGCCATTGGATAGTCACTATCCGTTCGTGTGGCTGGATGCCATACATCACAAAGTGAAAGACGATGGCCGGTATGTCAGCAAGGCAGTTTATACCGTACTTGGCTTAAACATTGAAGGAAAGAAGGAAGTACTAGGGTTGTATGTATCGGAAAGCGAAGGCGCCCGGTTTTGGCTTTCCGTACTGACAGATTTAAATAACCGTGGCGTACAGGATATCCTTATTGCCGCCGTTGATGGACTCGTGGGTTTTCCTGAGGCAATCAACAGTATTTTTCCAGAAACCGAGGTTCAGTTATGCATTATTCATCAAATCCGCAATTCGATGAAATATGTGGCGTCAAAAAATCAAAAAGCATTCATGGCTGACCTGAAACCGGTATACAAAGCGCCGACCATTGATGCAGCTGAAGATGCGCTTGATGCATTGGAAGCCAAATGGGGAAAACAGTATCCCATCGTGATTCAATCCTGGCGCAACAAATGGGAAAATTTATCGGTATACTTCAAATATCCTGAACCGATACGCCGTGTGATTTATACAACCAACACCATTGAGGCCGTACATCGCCAATTTCGCAAACTGACAAAAACCAAAGGTGGATTTCCGAATGAAAACAGTCTACTAAAGCTACTGTATGTCGGAATTAAAAATGCCAGCAAGAAATGGACGATGCCGATACAGAACTGGAATTTGACATTATCCCAGTTAGCGATATATTTTGAGGGTCGTTTGGATGCGGCGTTGGATTTATGAATTTAATACAGATTTTTATGTCACCGCTGAAACTGGTTAGCGTATCGACACGAATTGTGTCGATCGGTCACCGGTTTCAGTGGTCAACAAGCGAAGCGCGTTAGGTGATTGGCAAACTGACACAGAATTTTGAACACCCTCATGATAAATGTAATTCTAAGTAATTAATCTATATTTTTTTTATTATAAAATCAACTGAAACCAGCTTAAATTTTTTTACCCTTAGCAAACTTCCCTTCCTTCGCAGAATATGCGTTCCTTGAGAAGATAAGGTTATGAATACAGTTTATGCCGCTCGCTTATTCAAATTGTCATCAGATTGTTCTTTCTCATGTATTAGGTTAAATATCTTCTTTGTTGAATTATTGGATTTTCTATCAAAAGTTCGAGATATGGCTCGGTATGGTTCACAGCGACTAGATAATTTGCCACCAGTGCAATTTATCACCATAACGTACATATCATTAAATTAAACTGATTCACTGTTTTGTGCATGGATGGTATTCTTATTTGAATGAAGTCTGATACCACATAAAAAGAGAGTTATTAAAATTACGTTGCCGCGATTAATATAGGTGATTTTTGCTAGGTTATAATCGTGAAATTATATTGGATTTGACTGGTAACTTGTGATGACTCAAGACATGAAAGACAAATTGTCAAGCCAATACGTTGTAGGCGACACGACAGATCATGGGAAAAAAATTGTGCATATTGTTGCGCAAAAGGATGGTTATGTTGTTTATGTAGGAGATGATGGTAAACCTGGCTTTGAGTGTACTAAAGAACTTCATAATAATAAAACGACAAAGGGGTTCCGACAAAGGGGTTTGGTCTTGCATTCACACATTGTCTATATTTGGGAAATACAATTACAAAAACGGAGTATCCTTATAATACTGACCGTTAGTGCGGCCAGCGATATGTTTCTAGCAAATGAGAGGTGAACCTGGTGAGTAGCAAAGATGTACTGGAACAAGCATTAAAGCTTAAACCAAACGAGAGATTTCTGGTGGTCGAAGGGATCATAAAGAGCTTGGATGAACCTGATCGCTCACTAGACGCAATATGGGCAGACGAGGCAGAAAAGCGACTCAAAGCCTATCGAGCAGGCACCCTTGAAGGTATACCTATCGAGGAAGTATTCAAGAAAGAATAATGCGAGTTTTATTTTCAGAACTTGCAAAACAAGAACTTGATGATGCAAGCCAATACTACGAAATTGAATTTCAAGGACTTGGAAAACAGTTTCGAGAAGAGATTAAATTGGCGGCAAAAAGGATTTCAGAATATCCAGAGGCGTGGTCTGTAGAACGAGGCGATATCCGGAAATGTCTTCTTCACAAGTTTCCGTATAAACTACTTTACTCTATTGAAAAAGATCACATCATTATTATTGCCGTTGCGCACCAGCATAGAAAACCAGAGTACTGGGTTGGAAAGGAAAAAACATAACCAGGTGTCGCGATCTGTTTAATTTGCCAGTTGTTGCTTAAAAATAGTAATTCACACAGGACAGCTTTGATCCAAAAGAATTAATACGTTATTCAGCTCTTCTGCCTGACAAAAAGGTTTAACCAGAAAGTGTCACTAGCGAACCTGTTCTGATTCTTCATTCACCATTTCCGGTATTTCAGCTGTGGTCATTTGTTGATTCATTTCACCCGCCCAGGTCGCATTTTGCGGCAGCGTATTCTGTACATGTTTGGCTTGATTCAAATATGAATGTATCGTCAAATCCTGTTGCGTAACCGGTATCGCGGTAGCAAGTGGATCACGGATTATTTCATCGATCAGTTTTTCATTAACCGTAAGATGGGGACGCGCATTGATTTGTGCTTTAAGGGCGGTTCGCGTGGCTTTCATTGATTGACTGAACAGCTTGTCGTGCTTGCGCTTGTCGTCTTCCAGTACCGGATAAGCCTGCAGGTACAATTGATCGCCGCGCCAGCCGAAAAGCCGGGGCTGATTGATCACCCGAACTGGGGTACCGACCGTTACATCGTCAAACAACCCGACAATATCTTCCGGATACATGCGGATGCAGCCAAAGCTGCCACGAAGGCCAATGCTTGCCGGCTTATTGGTGCCATGTATGGCATAGCTTGGCCAGGAAAGTCTTAATACATGAGAACCCATCGGATTATCCGGTCCTGGCGGAACAACGGCTGGAAGAGGATTACCGTTTTTGGCATATTCTCTGTGTATTGACGGTGTCGGCCGCCAGACTGGATTCTCGTCCTTGACGGTAATCCGGGTTATCCCCTCCGGGGTTTTCCATTGCAAGCGGCCAATGCCGACCGGATGGGTAATGACTCTCTGCGGCTCGCCGTCTTTAACCTCAGGGAAATAAAACAAACGCATTGCCGCGAGATTGATTACGATGCCTTCCCGGGGCGCGTCCGGTAATACAAATTGTGTCGGAATCACAATCTGCGTTCCTTTTCCCGGCAGCCACGGATCAACATCCGGATTAGCGCTTACGATCTCATCAAAGCCTAGATTGAACCGCCGCGCTATATCCGAGAGCGTATCTTCATATTCGGCGGTGATCACCTGCACGCTGCCAACGACATCGTCGCGGAACGCATCAAAAATGAATTCATGGCTGGCCTGAGGCACAGGCAGCGTACTGGCTATCGGCGCGGAATCTTCAGGTGACTGGCTCAAAAACGTCTGACAGCCGCTTAGAAGAATAATAACGAATAGGCCGCAGCTATATTGCCTAGCGTGCTTTGACCATGAAATTGATTTAATCATATGTATTATTTGGATATTTGCTCTTTTTAATTTACAGTGTTTTTGTAGATAGCTCAACAAGTATGAAGAAATACAGACAATTATTGTTAATATCTTTATACTAAATAACAACAAACAGCAACAAGCTGCTGCTTTTCATACAATATTTTGCAAGTCAATATGGCAAACATCGGTTTTATCGGTCTGGGCATCATGGGTAAATCCATGGCCGGACATCTGATTCAGGGTGGACATACTGTTTTTCTTCAGACACGAAGCGGCGTGCCGAACGATCTGGTCGCGCTGGGCGGAATCGCTTGTGCGACACCCATGGAAGCGGCGCAACGCGCAGAGATGATTATTACAATGCTGCCCGATACACCGGATGTCGAAAAAGTACTGTTTGGCGCAAACGGTGTGACTGCGGGTATACAAAATTCCGGCGATAATCCGCAGATACGCCGCACCATTATCGATATGAGCACGATTTCGCCACTGGCTACCCGCGAATTCGCTGCACGAATAAATAAACTCGGGCATGATTATGTTGATGCACCGGTTTCCGGGGGCGATGTTGGTGCTCAAAATGCAGCATTGACGATCATGGTCGGTGCGAACGAAGCGGTATTTAACACGGTCAAACCTGTTTTTGAATTAATGGGTAAACAGGTCACCTTAATCGGTGAAAACGGCGCAGGCCAGGTCTGTAAAATTGCCAACCAGATTATCGTCGCGCTGACGATAGAAGCTGTGGGCGAGGCGCTATTGTTTGTTTCAAAATCCGGCGCCGATCCTGAAAAAGTGCGTCAGGCATTAATGGGTGGCTTTGCAGGTTCCCGGGTACTGGAAGTTCATGGCGAACGCATGATTAACCGCCGTTTTGATCCTGGCTTTCGAATTGAATTACAGCAAAAAGATCTGGATATCGTTCTTGCCAGCGCGTCAGCACTTGGCATCAGTCTGCCCAATACTGCGACAGCGCATGAACTGTATAATGCATGTATCGCACATGGTGGCGCAAAATGGGATAATTCAGCTATAGTAAGAATGCTGGAAAAACTGGCCAACCATGAAATAAAAAAGAAAACAGAATAATACGCTTTGTTAAATAGCCTCCATGTCACCAAAAGACTTAATCAACGCCTTGTGCGCGTTCCTGCCTGCAGAAGCGGTATTGCACGAAACTGAAGATCTCAGGCCCTACGAGTGCGACGGCCTGTCCGCTTACCGGCAAACGCCGATGATTGTCGTTCTGCCAAAATCGGAAGCACAAGTTGCCCGGATATTGCAACTCTGTCATGCCACACAAACCCCTTTAGTTGCCCGCGGCGCGGGTACCGGGCTATCCGGCGGCGCATTACCGCATGCCAAAGGTATCTTAATGTCGCTGGCAAAATTAAACCAAATTCTTGAAGTAGATCCGCTCGCTCGAACGGCGCGCGTCCAGCCGGGCGTCAGAAATCTGGCGATCAGTGATGCAGCCAGACCGCACGGGCTATATTACGCGCCCGATCCATCCTCGCAGATTGCCTGCTCTATAGGCGGTAATGTTGCGGAAAACTCCGGCGGGGTGCATTGTCTGAAATATGGCCTGACAGTCCATAACATTCTTAAATTACGCCTGTTAACGATAGATGGCGAGCATCACGAAATTGGCGGCGATGGACTCGATAGCCCCGGCTTTGATCTGCTTGCATTGATGACAGGCAGTGAAGGCATGCTCGGCATTGTCACTGAAATTACCGTGAAACTGATGCCCATTCCCGAAAAGGCGCAACTGGTTATGGCGGCTTTTGACGATGTTCAGAAGGCCGGCAATGCGGTCGCCAATGTCATAGCCGCCGGAATCATTCCCGCCGGAATGGAAATGATGGATAAAATCACTATCCATGCGGTCGAGGAATTCCTGCATGCCGGTTATGATTTGGATGCACAAGCCATTCTGTTGTGCGAATCTGACGGCGCAACCGAGGAAGTTGCCGATGAAATTGAACGTATCAACGCCATTATGAAAACCAGCGGCGCGACCAGTGTCAGCACTTCCCGCGATGAAACGGAACGATTGCGCTTCTGGGCGGGCCGCAAAGCCGCTTTCCCCGCCGCTGGACGCGTCTCTCCCGATTATTACTGCATGGACGGCACCATCCCCAGAAAACATCTGGCAACGGTTTTAAGCGGAATAGAAACACTGTCAGAAGAATACGGCCTGCGTTGCATGAATGTGTTTCATGCCGGTGACGGCAACTTGCACCCGCTCATTCTTTATGATGCCAACACACCGGGAGAACTGGAAAAAACCGAAGAATTTGGCGGAAAAATTCTGGAAATGTGTATTCAGGCCGGCGGCACCATCACCGGCGAGCATGGTGTCGGCATGGAAAAAATCAACCAGATGTGTGTGCAGTTCAAGTCGAGTGAACTGGATATTTTTCATGGCGTTAAATCGGCTTTCGATCCACAGGGATTGTTGAATCCGGGGAAAGCCGTCCCTACATTACATCGCTGCGCCGAACTGGGCGCAATGCATGTGCACAGTGGTTCGGAAAGATTCCCTGATTTACCCCGCTTCTGAAAACCAGACCTGCTTTATTTCACATGAACGCTGTTATCGATCATTTTTCTTCTACCATCCGGGCCGCCGCAGAAGGCAGTCAACCCCTGTCTATCGCGGGTGGCGGCAGCAAGGCATTCTATGGTTATCCGTCAACCACGCAGGCGAAAAAACTGGATGTAACGCCCTACCGGGGTGTTATCGATTACGAACCGACCGAACTGGTCATCACCGCCCGTGCAGGCACGCCATTAATGGAAATTGAATCGTTACTGCATGAAAATGGCCAGATGCTGGCATTTGAACCGCCACACTTTTCCAATGCATCCACTTTGGGCGGCAGTGTTGCCGCCGGTTTATCCGGCCCGCGCCGCCCATCTGCAGGCGCTGTACGCGATTTCATGCTCGGTGTGCGCATGCTGGATGGAAATGGCCGGGACTTGCATTTTGGTGGACAAGTCATGAAAAATGTAGCGGGTTACGATGTATCCCGTTTGATGGCAGGC